>NZ_AP024898.1:674883-1012325 GCF_024529975.1 Vibrio quintilis
AAGGTAAAAATCTGAAATACCGGGTCTGGGCGACGCATATTGCGTTGTGGATTTTTCTGTCAATGATCATCTTTCCGCTGTTAATGATCGTGGCGATTTCATTTCGGGAAGGGAATTTTGCAACCGGAAGTCTGATCCCGGATCATCCTTCGCTGGAGCACTGGAAACTGGCGTTTGGTTTTGCGGTGACCAATGCCGATGGTACGGTAACGCCACCGCCGTTTCCTGTGCTGACCTGGCTATGGAACTCGGTCAAGATCGCCGGGATTTCGTCGGTGTTTATTGTGGTTTTATCAACAACGTCAGCATATGCGTTCGCCCGGATGAAATTTGGTGGCAAGAGTATGATTCTCAAGGCGATGATGATATTTCAGATGTTCCCGGCGGTGCTGGCACTGGTCGCTTTATATGCTCTGTTTGATAAGCTCGGCCAGTATATTCCGTTTCTGGGTCTGAACACCCACGGCGGGCTGATTTTCTCTTATCTGGGCGGTATTGCCCTGCATGTCTGGACGATCAAAGGCTATTTCGAGACGATTGATAATTCGCTGGAAGAAGCCGCAGCACTTGACGGCGCGACACCCTGGCAGGCGTTCCGTCTGGTTCTGCTGCCTTTGTCGGTTCCTATTCTGGCCGTGGTTTTTATTCTGTCCTTCATCATGGTGGTCGGGGAAGTGCCGGTCGCTTCACTGCTGTTGTCTGACATCAATAAATATACGCTGGCTGTCGGGATGCAGCAGTATCTCTATCCGCAAAATTATTTGTGGGGTGACTTTGCTGCAGCCGCTGTGCTTTCCGCGGTGCCGATTACATTTGTTTTCCTGCTGGCACAACGCTGGCTGGTCGGCGGTCTGACGGCCGGTGGTGTCAAAGGGTAAGCGATTCAGTTTACGCCTGAATAAGTGCCGGGCCCTGTGATGTGGTCCGGTATTTTTTTCAGTGCGGATTGCTCTCAGAACAAATGGTTCTCAGAGTAGATTGTCTTCAGAGTAGATAGTTCTCTTTATCGCAGCGAAAATTTATAACTCTCTCATTTCTAAATGATATTTTCTGATCATTCATCACAGAACAATGTATCTTATAATCAACTATGTTTATATTGTCTGATACTTAACAGAACAAATTTGTTCTGTTAAGAGGCGGGTTATGAGTAAAAAAGATGAAGTCACATCACTGCAACAATTAAATCAGGTTCTGGAGTTAGTGAAAACCTGGTCTGAAATCTCGGCATATCAGAAAAAGATCACGAAAAATTATCAGAATATGCTCTGGGGAGCTGAATCGTTTGAGGAGCTGATCAGTCTGTGCCCGAAATATCTGCAACAGACGATTAACCCGTGGAGCTTTTCTTTAATCAGCCTGACCAAAGAAATGAAAGGAAGCCCCAATCAGGAATCAAAAATAGTCCAGGAGGTCGCCAGTTATGGTAGCCAGCTGGGAACAGTGATTGATTTTCTTAAACTGTTGGCTCAGGAAGGGAAGGTCAACGCCAAAGCGCTTGCGGATGAGCCGGAAAAACTGGCGATATTGTGTAAGTTTGAGTCACTGGTTGATCAGATTGAACGATGCAAAAAATAACACAGATTTCGGGGGAGATGATGTATAAACCGAGCTTCAGGCCCGGTTTTTTTTCATTCAGTGCGAATAAAATCAATCTCTTATAGCCATATTGATACCCTTTGCCAAAATTGACACCGATTGTATTGAATTTGCAATATTGGTGTGACAAGTTTCTTATGCATGTTTATTTATTATCAATCCGGTATTTATCACTGGTATTGATTTAACTTTGTGTTTATTTAGGGAACAGATAATGAGAAACTTTCAACGTCACCTGGCAGTAGCCTGCTGTTTGCTGAGTACAGCAGCGTATGCCGATAATTGTATGATGGGCTGCCCGTCCGGAGTGAACAATGGCAAAACAGTCACCCGTTCGGTTTATACGCTGAAAAATAATGCAACCACAAAATTTGCAGACTGGGTTGCTTACCATGTCACGAGCAAAACGGTCAGTGGCCCGACACGTAAGCGTACATGGAAAACCGATCCGGCACTGAATGTCTCGAATACACTGGAGCCATCTGATTATAAGAATGCCCATGCGACGATTCATACCGATCGCGGACATCAGGTGCCTTTGGCATCATTCAGTAATGCAGCTGACTGGGCTCAGGTTAACTACATGTCGAATATTACCCCTCAGTCTTCTGACCTGAATCAGGGGCCGTGGAATAAGCTGGAAAATGCGGTCCGTAAATATGTTAAATCCGGTCACGATGTTTACGTTATTTCCGGTCCACTCTATGAGAACTATTTTGCTTCCTTGCCAAATACCGGGAAAAATCACACAATTCCAAGCGGTTATTTTAAAGTGATTGCTGAAAAAAGCGGGGACACAGTGACAGCTTCCGCATTTATCATGGAACAAACGGCGGGTCGTTATGATGACTATTGTGATACTGAGGTTACCGTCAATGAAGCTGAACAGCGATCCGGGATTGATATGATGCCTGAGCTTTCAGCCGTTGATGAACCGGAGGTTGAAGGCACACTGGGTGGCCTGATGGCAGGACTGGGGTGTTGATGAAGCTCTGAATCCTGCATCTTGAGGTCATTCAGGTACAGACCAAAAAGGATAGGGTGCGCCAGCCTCCTGTGTATCAGGGGGCTGCTTAATGAATGCTATCATGGGTATAAACAGGATTTGCAGCATGTATCGTGTTCGTCTCTCTCTTGTTTTCGTGTTGCTGGCGGCTATCCGGTGAAAACAAACAACACAAAGGAAAATAGTGATGAAAACAATTGGTTTGCTGGGCGGCATGAGCTGGGAAAGCACGTTGGGTTACTACCAGCTGATTAATGAAGGGATCAAAGAAAAACTCGGTGGACTGCATTCGGCGCAAATTGCTTTATATAGTGTTGACTTTGATCCGATAGAAAAGCTGCAACATGCAGGTAAATGGGATGAAACGGCCGGGATTTTATCCGCAGCTGCAAAAAATATTGAAGCCGGTGGGGCTGATTTTCTGCTGATTTGTACCAATACTATGCATAAGGTCGCCCCTGAGATTGAAGCTGAAATCAGTATTCCTCTGCTGCATATTGCAGACGCGACTGCAGAAGTGTTGCTTCAGGATGGTATCCGGACTGTCGGGTTGCTGGGTACAGGTTTTACGATGGAACAGGATTTCTATAAAGGACGCCTGAAAGATAAGTACGGGCTGGACGTGCTGGTTCCTGCAAAGCAGGACAGAGAGATTGTACATCAGGTGATTTATCAGGAACTTTGTCTTGGCCGGGCGTTACCGGAATCAAAGGCGGCATATCTGCGGATTATTGAGGCGCTGGCTGAACAGGGGGCAGAAGCCGTCATTCTGGGGTGTACTGAAATTGGTATGTTGGTCAGTCAGGCAGATACTAAAACCCGCCTGCTGGATACAACACGGATTCATGCCCGCAAAGCCGTTGAATTTGCAGTACAATAAATTATAGAGTTCCCTGCAGACGCACAACAGGAAATGAAGGGAAATATGGAGTTAACCACATTTACTGAAAAAGATTTCGATCAGCTGATTGGCTGGATTAATTCACCGGAACTGAACTATCTGTGGGGCGGGCCGTCGTATAAATTTCCGCTGACCCGACGTCAGATTACCCGTCACTGCCGGCAACGGGAAGTGTCTCCTTTTCTGTTTCAAGTCAATGGGGAGAATATTGGTTTTGTTGAGTTGTACCGGATTTCTCCTCAGCATTACCGGATCTGCCGGGTGTTCATTTCAGATGATTACCGCGGGCAGGGATTGTCGAAGCAGATGCTAATGCTGTTAAGCGATAAAGCGAGGACAGAATTTGGGTGCTTGCTGCTTAGTCTGGCGGTGTTTGGTCATAATCAGATCGCCAGGCGGAGTTATGAGTCTCTCGGGTTTAAGGTCACCGCTATAGAAAAAGGCACCCGCTCTTACGGTGGTGAGATGTGGGATCTTGTCCGGATGGAAAAATGGCTGACTGAATCTTATTCAGTGTAATGGTTGTCAGATGAATACAGGAAAGATCATGGAAGTTTCATTTTTAGCGGATTATCCGCAATATATTGACCAAATTGCTCACTGGTATTTTGACGAGTGGGGATATTTAGTTCCTGAAATTACGGTTGATGAAGTAAAAGAGAATGTCTCAGGAAAAGCGCAAAGCAGGCATGATATTCCGCTGATATTTGTGATTCATCAGCATGGAAAACCCGCAGGTGTGGTTGAGCTGAAATACCGTGAGAATGCGAATCATCCTGACTATGAACACTGGATCGGCGGTGTTTATGTTTCACCTGCATTCAGGGGGACAGGCGTTGCCCGGATTCTGGTGGAAACCGCCAAAAAGCATGCAGTTACCCTGGGGCTGACAAAACTTTATCTCCAGTGTAAAGATGATTATATCGGACTCTACAGTAAATATGGCTTTCAGGCGCTGCACAAGACAAAATATGGTGTGATATCCACGATGGTGATGAAGTGGGATGTATGTGAAGAAGAAACATCGGATGATGCCTCCTGATTGTGATGTGACCGCGTGATTCTTTGACTGCGATTTATAGTGTAAATAGGGTTGGTATTTCAAAGATTTTGTTCAGAATTGTTGATTATTTATAGGCTTCACTTTACTCAATGTCATGTTTGTTCATGGTTCGGGAAGTGAAGCACTTTATATTTATCAATATCACTCACGACCCTGTTTCGGCCACTTTCTTTGGCTACGTACAGGTTTTGATCTGCTGAATCAAGTGCTTGTGATAGTTTTGCATTGGGTTCATAAGCAGAAACACCGATACTGATGGTGAGCTGTTCCACTTTGCTAAAATTAAATTTGGCTACGAGCTGACAGAGCTTTTCGGCCACGATAATTCCTTCCTCAATTTCAGTTTGCGGGCAGATGACAATAAACTCTTCTCCGCCCCATCTGCCTACATAATCAGTCTGCCGGATGTTGAATTTGAACAGGTTGGAGACTTCTCTTAAGACTTCATCCCCAACCAGGTGACCGTAGTTATCATTAATTGCTTTAAAGTGATCGATATCGATAATGAGCAGGCAAAAAGGAATGCTGTATCTTTGTGTCCTTTGTTGTTCCGTATCCAGAATCCGGTTGATTTTGGAGCGGTTGTACAGACCAGTCAGGGTATCTTTTTCTGAGTATCGTTCCAGGTTCTTTTTATCCGTGATGTCGGTTGAAACGGAAATATAACCAATTTTAGTCCCGTCATCATTATATTTGGGAATGATATAGCTGCTGACCCAAAAACTTTGCCCGGATTTCATTTTGTTATGAAATTCTCCCTTCCAGCTCCGGCCGTCGTTCAGCTCTTGCCACATATCAGAGAAATCTTTCGGCTGGGTTTCATCAGTCTGAAAGATGGAAGAATGTTTGCCAATCAATTCTCTTCTTTTATAGCCGCTCAGGGTGCAAATGGCATCATTACACCGGGTAATATAGCCTTCCAGATCGGTATCAATAATCGGCACATGTTGATCGATGATATTTGCATACAATTGGTTAGTTTTGGTAATGCGTTGCAGTTCAAACGCATTTTTTGATGGGGTATAAGAAATAAAAGCACCTAACGGAATGGCAACCAGAACGACGATCAGTAAGGTGAAAAGGCTCGATTCAATCGCGTCCCGGGTTAATATGTTATACAGCTTTTCTGAAGGTTTTGCGATCAGTGTCAGTCCTTCACCATTATTAAAGATGCCTGACATATCAAATATCTGAATACTTGAATGGTCATTTGAACGAATTTGATCCTGTTTCTGGCCTAATTCGCTGCGAATTGTGTATCCGGAACCGGTATACCTTGACCAGTTTAAGTCCGGATCGGATGCACTGAGTATAAACCCTTCTTTATCAGCCAGGTAAAGATCAAGCTCACTCGACTTTGTCAGGATACTGAGCATATAGGTCGCATCCATATTGGCAATTACGATGCCTTTGAACTCATTGTTATTGGTATTAAATACCGGTGTTGAAACCCGGAGTGTCGCCTTATAGGGAATCTCAATTTTTCCGTTTTCACTATTGAGATCTAAATGAGAAATATAATAATCGCCGTGGTGCAGCCCTTTGGTTTTCTGAAAGTAATAGCGCTTATATTTGTTTTGCAGATCTCGGATATTGGTGTTCTGAATACTGATTTCACCACCAAGTCGATTGATTTTTTCGATTTTGACTATTTCGTCACCGTAAGCATCCAGATACCGGAACTGGTAGATGTTTGAACTTGAACGAACGATATTAAGCATTGCATCTTCAAGTTTCAGCAGGTTTTTATTGATGGGTGATGTGGCGTATTCTTCAGCGACCTGACTTTCGGAAAGAGAGCTGATCTTCCTTTTGGTATCCTCAATAAAAAACCGGGAGGCACTTTCTGCACGTTCAAACTGAAATTTAATTCTTTGTTCAATTAATTTTTCAGAAAAATTATAGAAGTAGAAATAACTGGCAAAAGAGGAAACCACCGCAATGACTAAACCAAATAACAGAAAGTAAGAGATATACTTTCTGTAACTTTTCAAGAATGTCGGTGACATGATTATCAGGCAATCCTGTTTTACGAACACTCTTATGAGCCTAAGACACGAATCCATAATATTCAAATATTTATGTTAAGAATTGCTTATACCCAAACAACCTGAAGAGGCATGTTTTAGCGTGCTGTGGCTGTCAGCTTTTGTTTGATTCACCGTTTGAACAATGATAAACCTGAAAAATCATTTTCAGGTAGCCTGAATCAACAGGAATGAATCATGAAAAAAACAGTACTTGTGACCGGTGGCGGCAGAGGGATAGGGGCGGCCACATCCCGGCAGCTCGCTGCTGAAGGTTATGCCGTTTGTGTCAATTATCGTTCAGATAAAATCAGTGCAGAAGCGGTGGTGGCAGATATTCAGGCGGCGGGTGGTACAGCCTTTGCCTGTCAGGGGGATGTCTCTGATGAAAGTGATGTGATGGCGTTATTTGATGCTGCAGAGCAGGTGTTGGGGCCGGTGACACATCTGGTCAATAATGCCGGTATCCTGTTCGAACAAACGCCGTTGGTCAGGATGAGTGTGGCACGTTTCAATCAGGTGATGATCACCAATGTGACCAGCTGCTTTTTGTGCTGCCGGGAGTTCATCCGGAGGGCGCAGCAGCCCGGCGCGATCGTCAATGTTTCCTCAGCCGCGTCAAGAACCGGTGCACCATTTGAATATGTCGATTATGCAGCCTCAAAAGGTGCGATGGATTCACTGACAAAAGGATTGTCACTGGAAGTGGCTGCGCAGAAAATCCGGGTGAATACTGTCCGGCCGGGATTTATTAACACAGAGATGCATACAGATGGCGGAGAGCCGGACCGGGTGGCACGTTTATCTCCGCAAATTCCGTTACAGCGGGGTGGTGAGCCGGAGGAAGTGGCCGAAGCGATTGCATGGTTGTTATCTGAAAAAGCTTCCTATGTCACCGGGTCATTTATTGATTTAGCCGGAGGAAAATAAAAAATTATGAAGTTATACGGCAGAATAACATCGTTTAATGTACAGAAAGTATTATGGCTTCTGGAAGAGCTTGGGCTTTGTTATGAACATATTGAATGTGGTGGCCGCTTCGGCGGATTAGACACAGCAGCGTTTGCCAGGCTGAACCCGATGCAGAAAGTGCCTGTCCTGATTGACGGCGATCATGTGGTGTGGGAATCCCACACGATACTGAGATATCTGGCGGCTGAATACGGTGGTGAAACATGGTATCCGGCGTGTGCTTATCAGCGTTCTCTTTCTGAACGCTGGATGGACTGGGGACATCTGACATTTCAGCAGGCCTTTATGGGAACGTTCTGGGGATATTACCGGATGCCGGCAGAAAAAAGGGATATGCAGGCGGTCAATGAATCGCTGGAACAATGTGTTAATAGTTTAAATATTCTGGACAAAGCCCTGGCGGAGCAGGCATTCATCGCCGGTAAGACGATCACTCTGGGGGATATCTGCACCGGCGCGGTACTTTACCGGCTGACTTCGCAAGGGCTGGATGTGCCTTTACCGGAGAATGTGACACGCTGGTATGAACAGCTGAAACAGCGTCCGGGGTATCAGCGGTGGGTGATGAGTGATTTTACTGAGCTGAAAGGCAGAGAAGATTTTTAGCCGGAAAGCCTGGGGTGAAGACGTTCAGGGGGCTGAAGTTAAGGTTGAAGGTGCCGTGGTGGCACCTTTTTTTGTTAAATTTGGTTAATCAGCGTTTCTATTGCGCTGCTTTCGCCGTGCCTGATGGTCGCCGCGTTTTCCGGCGCTGCCCGGCAGATTTTGGTTGACCTGCTGCTGAGTGCTGCGTTTGCTGATTTGTAGTATTTCTGTTGGCTGGTTTCTTACGCTTTGGTTGGGTTGGCTTGTTGTCACCAGTCGTTTCACCCTGACTGAAGCGTTTTTTCTGACCTGAACCGGCTGCGGCTGGCTTTCCATCCGGACGGCGCGGTTTACGCCGCTTAGGCGGTTGAGATGAAGGCGATGGCTCAGAAACTTGGCTTTTCCGGCTTTCCGTCGTCTTCGCCTTTTTAGGCTTTTTCGGCTTAATCGGGCGCGTGTCCAGCTTTGATTCCGGTAACGGATTGGTTGGCTGGTAGCCGCTGAGTGTGATGCGCGGCAGTAATTGCTGTGTCAGGCGTTCGATCGCAAACAGGTCCGGCGCTTCAATGGCAGAAACCAGTGAGATCGCTTTACCGCTTTCTCCGGCCCGGCCCGTCCGGCCGATTCGGTGCACATAATCCTGTGCGACTTTCGGCAGTTCAAAGTTGACTACCTGCGGAAGTTGCGGGATATCGATACCGCGGGCTGCAATATCTGTGGCAACCAGAACACGCAACTGACCGGATTTAAAATCAGCCAGTGCTTTTGTCCGTGCATTCTGGCTTTTGTTTCCGTGAATCGCTGCTGCTGCCAGCTTTTCATTGGTCAGAAAGGCGGCTAACCGGTTAGCACCATGCTTGGTCCGGGTAAACACCAGTACCTGCTGCCAGTTGCCTTCTTTGATGAGCTTCGCCAGCATCGGTGGCTTTTTCTTCACATCAGCCGGATAAATACATTGCTCGACGGTCCGGGCGGTTGAGTTAGCCGGGTTGACCGAAATTTCAACCGGGCTGTTGACCAGCCCTTTCGCCAGATCGCGGATTTCCTGAGAGAAAGTTGCAGAAAACAGCAGGTTCTGGCGTTTTGCCGGCAGGAGCTTCAGAATCTTACGCACATCACGCAGGAAGCCCATATCCAGCATCCGGTCCGCTTCATCCAGTACCAGCACTTCCAGCTGGGAAAATTTCACTGCGTTCTGACTGTATAAATCCATCAGACGGCCCGGTGTCGCCACCAGAATATCGGCACCTTTTGTCAGGCGCTGCATTTGCGGATTGATTTTCACGCCACCAAACACAACCGCACTGCTGAGCGGCAGGTGTTTGCTGTACATCAGAATGTTGTCCTGAATCTGGGCAGCCAGCTCTCTGGTTGGGGTCAGAATCAGTGCCCGGACGTGGTTGCCGCGAGCCCGCGGACCGTGAGAGAGACGCTCCAGTATTGGCAGTGTAAACCCTGCGGTTTTACCCGTACCTGTCTGTGCAGCAGCCATCACATCTTTGCCTTTGAGTACGGCCGGAATGGCTTGCGCCTGAACAGGAGAAGGTGTGTTGTATCCGATTTCCTGTATTGCACGAAGAATTGGTGCAGACAGACCCAGCGAGGTAAAACCCATATTTGATTCTCAATTGTTGATGGAAAGGAAAATTCGCCGTCATTTCACGGCGGCGAAAGGTGCAATATTCTGAGGCTTTCGGTCGCTGGCTGCAACTGATAATTGAGATTAATCACAAAACAGGCTGAATATCAGTCAGCCTGTTGTTTCATGGTTCAATTAGTTGCTTAAGATGTTAAACACGCACTCTGACCGGATATTCCGCAAGCCATTTTGAGTAAGAGAAACGCGTTATCTATGATGACAGATATCGTGAAGCAGGTATATTGACCTTTGATATGACGGAGGACGGCCAGGGTCTGTTGTTCCGATGAGCAGCAAGACTATGGTCCAGAGGTACTGGCGGATCGGCCAGTTAATTGTTGAAGATGAACAGCAGAGAAAATACAAACATTGAGTGGTGATCAAACGTGACAAACATTCTTTTTATATGCAGCCGTAATCAATGGCGCAGCCCGACTGGTGAACAGGTGTGGAAAAATCACCCGGCGCTGAATGTCAGGTCTGCCGGTACCAGTCCGGGCGCAAAAAGAACAGTCAATGCCAAAGATATTCAGTGGGCAGATGTGATTTTTGTGATGGAAGAAAAACATAAAAACCGCCTGGAAGCTTCGTTTACCCGCCTGCTCCAATATAAAGCTATTCAGGTTTTAGATATCCCGGATGAATATCAGTACATGGACAGCGAGCTGGTTGAAATCATGCAGCAGACGGTTGGCAATTATCTGGGGTTGTCTTGATGGTTTGAGGGATACTGATACTGCAGCTGAATTTTAACCTGAATCTGATTTCTGGCTGAAAATTCACCAATGGTGTTGCAGTATCATTGAAATACCTCATAAAGACCCCGGCAGGTTAAATATGAAAAGCAGAATGACGGCGTTAGAAGATATTATTGATGATATAGAACTTGCAGCATTGGCATTAACCTCGGTAATGCTCTGCGATGAGCCTGGTGTTTGTGCACTAAATAAACATCTGGCAGGCTTGAGAAATAAGGTCGAACGATTGCTTAAATCAGAGACTAAAAAGGACATTGAATAAAAGTTAAAGAACCGGCTCTTGTGGGGGCTGAGTTCGTACATGTAGCCGGATTTGTTTGGGGCATTTTTGGGGCAAAACGAACAGCAAAATCCGGTTTTATCTTCCCTTTCGTGTGATCTGAATCACTTTCCTCTTTTCATTAAAAAAGGCGCAAAACCCGCGCCTTTTTTCAGTCTGAATTGATGCGGTAAAGCTTACTTTTTCCGCGAAAACTCACAGCGCAACCAGATAGATTGTCCTTCAACTTTACCGGAGAACAGATCCGGGTCATCCTGCGCGAGGCCAATGTTTCTAACGACTGTGCCTTGTTTAACGACCATGCTGGAACCTTTCACCGGCAGGTCTTTGATGATTGTGACATCGTCACCTTTCTTCAGTTCTGCACCGTTGCAATCGACGTGCTTCTGGCCGTCTTCATCCATGCCGATCTCTGCTCATTTGGCAACATCTTCTTCCATGTACATCATAAAGAAAGCATCTATCAATATAACATTATGTTTTTTATGATAAATTAAGTATTTTTATGTATAGATACACAGCAAAAAAGAGAGAAAATCATAAAAATTAAAAATCTTTAAAAACAGATGGTTAGTCTTTGGAAGAACTGTATATCTCCACGCTAAATTTGTATGTATTTTGCTGGCACTTCGTTCCATTTTACCTGGCTTTTATCATCGGTATAGATCATAGTGGTCTTGCTGCTATTGTGGGCCATCCGAACAGTTGGTGACATTCCCATTTCATCATATAGACGGGCACTGAGTCTCCGTATTTCATGATAAGTTGGTCTTTCTTTGATAGGAATATTATTAAATTCTGGAAGCTTATCTCGGATATATGCAAATAAATGACTTATAGAGTTTGGCTTTAATTGGAGTGGATGGTTTATCCCTTTTTCTGCTTTTTTTCGGGGATCTGGTCTCTCAGCATGGACAACATATGGGCAATTTATACGATCTTGCCTGGATAGTTTTATGATGTCATTGATATTATCAGTAACAGGGAATGCTACATGGGAAGCTTTTGTTTTTTGAACCTTCTTACGGTGAATATATAAAGTGCCGTATACTGTTTCACCGTCAATAATTTGAGGCTTGTTGAACCAAACTATTCCATTAACCCCTGACTGAGGTGATTTGATTCTATACCTGATTGTAGTGACTTCTGAGGTAGAATGAGTTGTTTGCAATGTTAACATCATCGCTACTTTTAATCGAAGTGGAGCCAAAGCATAAATTTTCTTGAATTGGTCGAGGCTGAGATCAGCACGTGTTTTTCCTTTGATATCTTTTTTATGTCTTTTGTTTACAGAAAAGTTTCTTTCTATTGCTGATTCATCTGCCAAATAAGAGAATATTTTTCTTATCTGGCTAAGTCTGTTGTTATAGGTGGTAACAGCAACACTTTTATAGTAGCGTTCAAAAAGTGAGTTAATATGTTCAAGCGTTAGATCTTTACTATAAATATGCCCAAATTCTTCAATCATGCGATCCAGAGTAGAGCGCAGTAAAACTAATGTATGATCAGCTAAAGCTTCTTCATTCAAGATTCTCTCCCATACAACATCAGCCCATACTTTAAAGGGTTTATCAAACTTATCTCGACGTCTGGCAGTTTTCGTTGTGTCATATCCGCACTCCAAAGAGAAGGCGGACTTACGATGTTTCAAGTTATAAGCCAGTGCTGTTTGTATGGCATCACTTTCAGTTGTTCCTATTGGAAATAGTCTTCGTTCACCGTTTGTTAGCGTAAATCTAAAACGAATTTTTCCCCTTACTTTTTCTTTGATAAGAAATGCAGGGTAGTGTGATGTAGATGTACTGCGCCTACGACCTGCCATTATTTAATCCTCTAAAAAAGAAAGTAGTTCCTCGACTTTGCTTGATGGTTGATTGTTTTCTATGACTACTAACCAATTTCCGGTAGGTGTTCTAACACCAGGAATTTTACCTTTTCGTAACCAATTTCTTATTGTTGCTGTGGTTAGTCCACTTCCTGGATAGAATTCATCAATATACTGTTTTGGTTTAATTGCTCTCATAGCTTTCCCTTGTATATTATTCAGCTAATTCCCATTCTGCAGATCCTATGTGTATCCTCCATCTTTTAAGAGTTTCATGATCTGTTTCCTGCCCTGAGCGTTGTAGAAGAAGCTTTCGATTTGTTTGTTGCTGTTTGTTGCCTTGGTTAGTCGCCACTCCCCAAAGTCCGGACATTTCAATTGATATTTATTTGAAATACGTCCGATCTTCTGTGCACTCACACCAGTTTCATCAGCAATATCTGAGGCACTGAAGTGCTCTTGTGTTTTTACTGGTATGTTTAATTCGGATTGGATTAATGCACGAACAGATTGATCACTAAGCTGGCATTGAGATAACAGTGATAATGCTGTTTCTAATGCGCACTGCTCACAAAGTGGGACTGGGGAGAGGATTGATGCAGGTTTGCCACAGCTACAGGTCATAGCAATTCTCATTTCCATTTTTGAGTGAGTATAGCTTTTGTTAATTTATCGTGGAGGGGCTTTTATGAATCAAAGCCCGTCGTTTTCTTTATTCCAGAGGCTCACCACTGGCGCGCCAGTAAAATGAACCGTCATCTCGTTTACCAATAGTTTCCTGCTCGATCAATTCTTCAGACATAACTTCGATGAGTTGCTCAAGTTTGGATTTTTCTTCAATGGCCGGTGTGAATGAAATTGCTTCGACGTTACAAAGTGAGCCGTCAATTTCAATTTGCCGGCCGACTCTTATGTCTTCTGAGATTTGTATTGTTGTGGTCATGTTTTGAGCCCCCGTATTAAGCAGCAATTTCTTGAAGTTCTGGTCGAACATTGGCTTCAACCAGTGCCTTGGCTAACGGTGGGCAAACAGCATTTCCACACCTTGCAACTTGATTCTCTTTTGTGAGCTTCTTTCCTGAACTGTCATGTGAAAAGCTGTAGTCGGAAGGGAAGCCCTGAGCCGCAAATAATTCATGTGGTTCTAACATTCTCATGCCAATATCAACGATCTGATATTGCTGTCCTTTGACTGTGACCAGCCCAAACCGGTCTTTTGTCGTCACAGCACCGAGAGAGTCAGTTAACGGTGTTGCGGAACTGGTACCGTAATACTTGATGAGAAATGCCCTGACTTCTCCGATATGTAATCCGCCGGAAGAAATTGTACGGACTGGCTCATCAGTTGGGTTGCCGATATTTGAACCACGAAACTTAATCATATGGCTGGTAACCAGTGCGGATTTTCCTCCACCTCCGGCGGTGACGGTTGCCAGAGGGAGATCAATATCAGCTCCGGAGCTCCGGCCAAACTGGCGTTCTATCATCGCGACGCATCCATTAGGTGCAATAAATGGATCGTCACAGAAGACATATTTTTCTAAGCCTTTTGCTATCCGGATTAATGTTTTCTCTGCTAATGGTTTCTTGCGATCAAAGATTGAACGGGTAGGAATCGACCAGTCAATGATATCTGCTGCAGTCCTGTAAGGTATGTATCTGCTTCCTTTTGGGCCGTGCGTTTTCTCCGGCCAGCGAATTTCTTCCCCGTCATTCCGGGCGACTAAAAAGCACCGTTCTCTGGTTGTAGGTGCGCCGTAGTCGCAGGCTTTTAGAACACGGTAGTCTAATTGGTACCCCAGACCTTGCACTAACTTTTCATAAGGGAAATCATCACCTAAAGATTCTTTTATTTCAGGCCAGGCCGGATTATCTTTTTCAAGTCCGGTCGTGAGAGTCTTAACAAATGCCTCAAAGGTTTCGCCTTTTCTGTCTGGATCGGGTTTAAATACTCCGGGTGAAACTTCAATGAGTGGCCCCCAAGAAGTAAATTCTTCAACATTTTCCATCATGATGACCCGTACAGGAACTAATGCAGCCCACCTCAGAGCAACCCATGCTAACCCTCTGATGTTCTTATCAACCGGTTTGTTTCCCTTTGCTTTTGAAAAGTGCTTACAGTCCGGGGAAAACCACGCAAAGCCAACCGGGCGACCTTTACAGACAGCCACAGGGTCAACATCCCAGACAGACTCACAGTAATGTGTTGTCTCCGGATGATTCAGTTTGTGCATATCTATAGCCAGTGGATCGTGATTAATCGCTATGTCCACAGGTCGTCCTAATGCCTGTTCAATGCCGGTGGATGCTCCGCCACCTCCGGCGAAATTATCAATAATAAGTTCGTTTGGATGTATCATTTCCTTTCCTCAAATCTCTGCCAGCAGCTTACCGCACTGGTCAATCACTTCCGGATTACCTTCCGGATCGTTAATCTGCATTCGGGCAATTTCTGCAATACCGTCCCGCAGTTTTGCTATGCGTTCTCGTTGGTGGTCAAACTCTGTTTGTGATAAATCGTTCTGCTCCGGATATTCGGGCAGAATAGGGGGATGGTTCATTTAAGTTCTCCGAATAGAGAGTTATGCCCGGGAAAGTTGATCCCGTAGATTTGGCGGGGTGCCTTTGATTGTTAGTGTGTCAGTTTCTGCGTCGTAGAAGACGCGCTCATCAAGAAGTTGCCGATCGAATGTGACGTTGACTCCGCCACCAGAGCCTTTGAATTTTGTTAGGTTGCAGATAACACTTTTTTCAACTGGTATTGTGTCATCCAAATCGAAGTTTTGTTCCTGAGTAAATTCAGAGAAAGTCCTCCCGCCTGTATCCGGCAGGCTATCTGATATCTCCAAAACAGACACCTCATCACCTTCACTAAACGCTTCGGAACACATATCTTTGACAATTTTGTATGATGAATTAGCCGTATCTTTATCCATCCCGTCATCACGGATGAAGTTGTCGATGGCATGAATCAACTCTCTGTTCTTCTGTTTAGAATCGAAAAATTCAACCTCAAGGAAATCAAGAAAGAAGTCTTTTACCCGACTTCCCGATCTTGTTTTCATGAATGAGACACACCGACTTTTCTGGTTAATTCTGTAGTCTGACAAATTAACTTCAGCCGCCAGTGTAATGCTGGCTATGTCCAGATAATCAATCGGATTTAATGAGTGCTCTGAGTTGAGCTTGATACCTATTGCGGCAGGTATGAGGGCAACCATGATGTATTCCGTTGACAGAGTCTGATAATGAGTAAAAACCAATGTTCCCGCTTCGGCAAAAGGGTATTTACACATCTCATCGAGCAGGTGCTCAGCTTCGACCTCAGCGAACTGAGAGAATGCAATTTTTTGGTTTAAATAATGGTCAACACCTGACTGAAATGTACTGTCATCGTTGAAGGATCCAAATCCCTTTGATTTGCTCAGCTTTGCTTTGGATATTTCGTTAACCAGATTTTCTACGGCAAAATTTATTTCAATCGGGGTAGAGTTGTTTTCAGCAAGAATCAGCTCATCAGCGTTATTTTTTTCGATTTGCTGAATATCAATATTTAATACAGTGATGCTCATGCGGATTTCTCCAAATAGTTTCATTGTTCAACCTCCGATCTCTTCAGAGTCCAAAATTCGGGCCGTTTAATTCTGTTTCCCCGATCCCAACATATCCAGGCGTATTCAGAGTTGTCTGAACTGCCATGAACAAATGAGGGGCGGGGAGTCAGAATTAACAGATTTGTCCACGGAAACTTACGCCAGAAATCAGCCCGGCTTTTACTGCCGAGCATTGATAGTCGAAGCAGAAAACACATTGTGCCGTCATATGATAAGTCTCTCGTGAGTGCCGTCGAAATGAATTCAAGGGCAAGGCTGAAGGGTGGGTTAGTGATAATGACATCTGCGGCCATGTTTTGGTTTGGCTTCAAATAATCAATATCTTCGGAAATTTCAGCCCATTTAGTTTTATGAGACTCCCGAAGTTCGTTTAATATTCGTCCATCACCTCTGCAAGGCTCCGATATAACATCATTGGGGCGGAATTCTATTTGCTGAAGCAGAGCTTTTACGCACCAGACTGGTGTCGGGTAAAAATCCCGCTCGATTCGTTGTTTGGTCACTTCTTCTTCCTTGGTATGCGTTTTTTCTTTTTGGATGGGGAGAGCAGTTTTCGGGCTCTTGAAAGACAATAATCAAAGCAATCCCCCCCCTCGGGCTTTACCAAACGAAGCGGTATTTCTGTATATATCAATTGCAAAATCAGAAGCTTGGTTTACTGAGGCGGTATCATGGCCTTCACTGATGAGGATTTGTGAAATGTTCTTGTGAATAAAAGCTTCATATCCGTTTCGGAATGCAACACTCATTGAATCCTCCTAATAATCATATGTAGATTCAATGTACGTATCGTAGTCAGAAGCGCTTATACCTTTATCAAGCGTTAACTTTGCTTTCATGGCATACGCGTTGAACAGGATTTTTTCAAACCGGTATAAAGGACCAACGCAAATCGCTTTTGACATGTCTTTGTCATCAATTTTTACGCTATAAATTTCACCGTTGTGTAAATCTATCTGATATTCGCATTCCCAATTGTTTTTGTCTGGCTCAATACTGATGTAGATATGTGTAAAACTCCCGTCACCATTAATATGCAATGTCATTTCAGAATCGTCGTGCTCTTCATCATCATTCTTGCGTCTGACTTCATCGAGTAGCCATGAAAGGGTGAGGTCTTCGGGTAATTGTTCAAAAATATCCTGCATTTCTTTATCTAAAACTTCCTGAAGGCGTTCGTCTTGAAACCGGGTTACGGCTGCTCTGATGTTTTGCATTACAAACTGGTGATATACAGGAAAATCATCCAGTTCTTTCATGTCCGGTTTGATGGACTTAGTGATTGTTTCTTTAATTGACTTGGCGATTTCACTGTAGCTGGAAAATGCGTCTGATACACATTTTTCGATCATTTGGTCAACTTTCTCTATGATGGTTTTTTCAACAATACCTTCCTGAATGCGCTGTTGAAGAATCTGTCCAAACATGTCTTGAACGGATGCGGTTTGTGGGTTGATCGATGGGTTAAATTCTTGTGTTTGTTCGGTCATTGGTCGTTACCTGAGTTTTATTAAAGGGAAGGGGGCTGCGCCCCTTGATGAAAGTTAAGAAGCCTGAAGCATTTCGATGGCGTTATTCCAGCCATCCCAGTTATCAACGCCAGCAGCTTCAAGAGCGGTTAAAAGGGCATCACGCTCAATCAGATGGTCATATTCTGCTTTGGGGATCGTGACTGTTTCTTCTGGCCGGGGTTTCATCTGAGTGACAGTTGACGGGCCGGACTGAATTTCTTCGACTATTTGACGGGCTTCATTGAGCCGGGATTCTGCAGGTGAGTGCTCAATTGTTTTCAGCTCTTCAATTTTTTCATTCAGAGCAATTTTTGCATTCGCCAGTTCCTGAGCAATGGCCGCTTTTAGGTTGTCGATATTTCGTTTATTCTTTGTCGCTTTTTTGAAGTCATAGTGAACAGTAACTTCTGAACCGTATTTTTTGCCAGCTTCTGAGATGAGTTGTTTAATTTCCTCTTCTGCCGGCAGAATTAAAGACTGTTTGATTTCTTCTTTTCGGTTTTTCACGAACCGGTCAGCCGCTAATCGTGCTTCTTTGAACTGACTTATGATGAAATCAATATCATCGGTAATTTGATCAATATTTGAAGATCGGCTTTTAATTTTTACCCGCGCTTCACTGAGTCGATCTTCACTTTGTTTCAGCGCTTTCACCAACTCTGCAGCGTTGGCATATTCCTGATCGGATTCGGGTTTTTTCTTTGCTATTTCAACAAGAGCAAGAGCCGCAGTTTTGTATTCTTTGATATTGCTTTTAACAACCAGGCAGTCCATCTCCGGGTATACGTCGTAGTTTATATCCGGAAGACTTACCGTAGCAGGAAGAACTTTTTCGGTTTTAGCTTCGATTTCGTGAGTTTCAAAATCAATATCAAACTGTTTCCATCCGGCGATCAGTGACTCCCGTCTTTCCGGAACTGACTCATAAAACATGTATTCCATGTTTTCTTCAGTACCGTCGGAAACCATGAACATGACCTTATCTGCGCCGGAGACAAGCAGTTGATGTTCAAGCTGCCAGTAGTAATGAGGCTCAAGCACACCATTTTTCACATTCTCAGCAAGAACTTTGTTCCAGAGTTTATGCTCCCAGGCAATATCACCAAACATGGTGATGCCGTCATATGACGACATGTAATTTGTGTCTTCGAGCTGGCCGCAAAGCGGGGAAAGGTCTTCATCTAAGATGCGCTCTGCTATTGGTCTGGCCCGGGCTTCAGCTTCATGACCTTCCTGATACAGTTTCAGCCGGAACTCGTTGATAATGTTGGTCCAGCCCCTTTTATGATCAAGAAGCTGGTTCCGGGTAAAGTATTTTGAGTCTCCCATCATCGCGGGCGCTTCTGAAGCGGTTCTGAGTAAAAGCCGGGCATCCAGCCATTCCTGAGTACCCTGAGTAAGATCAAGCGTTTTCATTATCTAACTCCCTGATTTTTGATATTTGCTGTTCTGTGAGCGTGTATTTGCTACACAGAAAATCAATGATGTGCTGTGAAGTCGATTTTCCGGCTGCTACCTGATCGGCCCAACTTTCTAATTTTGAGTTAAGACGGTCATCGTCATATGGAGGAAGTAATTGCTCTTGTGATTCTGCAGGAGGAGTGATGTCTTTCTCCTGTAGAGACTCTCCGTGTTCAAGCTCATCCGGCGTATAAACACCAAGAATGACATCAGGGCAATAACGGCGGGCCCACTTTTTAACTGCCACATATGTTATTTGCTGCTGGGGATCGGTTGCCCACTGTGTGGAATTTCGGGGCCAGCATTGTTTCAGGAGGATATCAATCGATCGGGGGGAGCTTTCGCCGTGTAGGGTGGCAAAGACACGTACGCCTACACCTTCTTCATCTTTGTCAATCCAGCTCTGTTTTGCGTACTTGTTGCCTTTACCACTTGTCTCCATCCTGAATTTACCGATTACCTGTTCCCAGGGACCGAAAAATTCAAATTCAAGCCGTCCTTTTGTTGGGGCCATCGACGTAACTACGGCATTGACAAGTTGCCCTTCATATCCAAGATTTCCCTGAACGATATGGGTTTTCTGTGCTACAGAGAAAGGATTCATGCCCCATTGCATAGCTTGCATACATACAGCAAGACAGTCTCCGTTATTACCGGCTAAATGAGCCGGAATTGTTACGCGAGAACCCGCCATCATTTCGGCAAGTCGGCATAAATGTGTAAGTGTATCTCCGTTCATCCAAGAGTCCGGACGCACAGAAACTGACGCTTCTGTCTGCGCCAGCGGCATTGGATTTGTAAGTGAATTCATTGGTCGTTACCTTAATAAAAATTGGATAGTTTCAGGTCTTCATATGCTGTGATTGCTGCTTCATTTCGAGCATCTTCAGCACGTTCATTCCAGCCCCTGAGAATGGTCTGTTTGTTTTCTTCAAGGAATGGTTCAAACAACTCTGTAAATGTTTCTTTGAATTGCTCCAGACTGAGTAATTGAGTTGGGGTTGGATCGAATTCCATTGTCAGAACTGTCCGGATTAACCCATCGACTAAAGCGCTGGATGTGTCGCCATCCAGAATAAATTGAACATAATCAGAGAGGGATAAACCGCAAAACTCACGGTTTGTTTTGATTCTGTCGATTCCGTGGTCGAGAAATACGTTGAACGCATTCTCATCACAGTCCGGGACTAGATTCAGAATATTGTTCATTGTAAACTCCTTGCGTGTTTAGCCCTTTGGTCGGGGTTAAACTCGCCATTGGTCAATTAAGTTGGTCATTGGTTGTTACCTTGCGACTCTATGCTTTGGTCGGCTGAGTCGCCCGATGAACCCGCTTCGGCGGGTTTTTTGGTATTTGGAGGAATGTGGTCATATTGGAGTGGTTGAGTTTGAAATTAGTTGATCATATGATTTCGATTCGACTTGGTGGAGACCAATCCTATACCAGGTCGAGGGTAACGGACCAAATGACAACTAACCAATGATCAAAAGGTAGCAACCATGAATACCTCAATGACCACATTCGACCAAAATTTGACAATGTCTAGCCGTGAAATTGCTGATCTTGTGCAATCAAGGCATGACAATGTGAAAATTAGCATCAAGACTTTGGCTTTAAAGGGGCTGATTAGTTTTACTGAAACTAAGGAAAACCCCACCACACAAGGTGGTAGACCTGCCACTGTATATAATGTGAACAAGCGCGATAGTTATGTTGTAGTAGCTCAACTATCACCGGAATTTACTGCCGCTCTTGTCGATCGCTGGCAAGAACTTGAAGAGAATAATTCATTTCAAATTCCTCAATCCTTACCCGAAGCGCTTCAATTAGCTGCAGATCTTGCAAAAAAGAATGAAGAAGCTGAAAAACAACTGGCTATAGCTGCTCCCAAAGTAGATTTCGCTGACCGTGTTGCCGGTGTAAATAAAGGGATTCAGATTGGCAATTTTGCAAAAGCAGTTGGTCTTGGGCCAAGAAGAATTTTCCAAGTACTACGGAATTTGAATATTCTGATGTCTGGCGGTTGTCGCCATAATTTACCTTTCCAGAAATATATTGATCTTGGTTATTTTCAAGTTCGTCAGGGAACTTATGAAGCCAGAGGAGAACAAAGGATTTCTCATACTCCGCTTATTACAGGGAAGGGTGAGCAATGGCTGACTCATAAGCTGGTTGAGTGTGGTGAATTATCTGACTTATCTATTGCAAGTTGATAAAAAAGCCCCAAACAAAATTAACGTAAGGGGCATTAACAACGTCAGTTGATTAGGTGACCCCGGCTTAAAAGGGTCGATGGGAAAACTCAAACCAATTCACCCTGAAAGCGCTATCAATACTGCATAATAACGCTTTGAGGGGGAGGCTGTCTTTCCAGCCGGTCCATGCGATCACAATGTAGGTGCATTGCTCACACTGCGGGTGTTTCACGCCACCGCCCGCTGGGCTGACTTTTCAAATCCAAATACAGGATTAACATGTTTGCTGGTTTATTTACTCACGCCCAGCAACGTGATCTCTGGCTTTCCACAGACAAAGAATCTTATTCTTGCTATATATTTGAATAAGCGCCTGAGTTAATATCAAGTTCCCCAACTATATAAAAACAAAGGCGCTAAATAATGAAAATGTATAGGTTTGTTTTTGATCCGGATTTAACCAATTTCCCACCATGGAATAAGTTTCAAACCAAGGAAGAAACTATCATGAGTTTCTCTGGTGACTTTATGGTTTTCAGGGATAAAACTGATGAACACGGAATACAAACATATTGGGTATCAGCATTAGTTAAGAACATGTATTCAGAGTTTCTACAGCATTATGAATTAACTGAGGTGGAGATAAGTCACGAGAGTCTTCGAGAACTTGGAGCTTCAGATCAGTTTCATCCGGACTGAGAGAAAGTTGATCCTTAAGCCAGGCTTCGAATTCTTTCCCCGGCGGCATTAGTCTTTCATTCATCTCTTCGGCAAGATGGAAAAAGAAAGCGTTAGCCTTTTTATTTGATTCATATGGAAATAGTTGTATTGGGTCATCTGTTGGCCCAGTTGTAATCACATCCACACCAACCAGCTCTATTTCTAATTTATCTGCCCAGTCAGGATCTTTGTATACTTTCGAAGCTCCAACTCCCCCGTCTATTGCTCCGCATCCAAACATCATATTACATGGGGGTTTTTCCGGACGCTGAGCGAACAGGAAAGGCGCTCCCACAGTTAATTCACGAAATTGACATATAAAAAAAGGCGTTACCAGAAAATTTTTCGTTTCTATTCTGGTGAGTAGGGGAGCGAACATTTGAAACATTTCACTGTATTTTATTGATGAACGTGAACCATTGAATATCACTCGTTTCATTGTGAATATCATGAATCCTCCTGAATATTTGAAATCCCTCGATTGCGGTTTCATTAGGCTTTGTCGGCTATGTCCTTAGTCCACCGTCCGACCAATCAAGGGATTTCAAATTGACTCTGTTTCCAAAGCCATTTGGCGTATCTGTGCATCGTATCTCCCAGCCTGGGCCGGGAGACCGTTTTGCTTACGCATTCGAACCGTATTTTTAAAGAGCTGGGACAGTGTTGTTACTGTCGATGTATTTAATGTATGTTTTCATACATACTCCTGTCAAGAGAAAATGTATGTTTTATGTCGTGATGTATGTTTTCATGCATTTTGTGTCAATAAAAACCCAGTGAAATACTGGGGTTTTATAAATATGTATGTTTACATTACACGCACACTACAGATTATGGTTCCGATAATCATGCTGGCGTCATTTAGTGTGGTGTACCTCATCTCAGGAGGATAATCTTTATTCAACGCTTGGAGTGATTTTTTACCATCCATCTCGATAAATACTCTGAAAGTTGCTTCTTTGGCATTTTCCAAGATGGCTACGATATGACTTCCTGAACTAGGCTCTTGCTGGTTAGGATCGACGAAAATGAAATCCCCCTCCAGATATTGCGTCTCCATTGAATTATCCTTGACCTTCAGAGCAAATACCCCTGGTGAGGCCGGGATTGGACAAGGAATCAAATCCATATCATCAATATCTGTTGGAGCTCCCATGCTCGTCCACATTGCGGCTTGAGAAAATGTCCAAATTGGACATTTCTGTTCTACTGGGGGACCAATCAATCTACTCGCTTTTGATTCACTGTCTTCAACCGGACCTTTCCCAAATGCAAGCCATTCAGGACGGCATTGTAGAATTTTGCATACCATTAGAAAGACACCATCTTTTAGGCTCTTCTGTGAATTGTTCTCTATATTTGAAACAGTACCTCTATTAAATTTTGCACCAGGCATGAGTCTCTTTACTTGGTAAACTACGTCGTCCTGATTCAATCCAAGCAACCTGCGTCTCCATTCAAATCGTTGTCCGAATGTATCCATAACCATTTTCTTTGATGTAAGTTTCTATGCATTATCTCATTTGATTGTGCATGTTTCTTGACGTATATTGTGTATGTTTTCATGTGTAATATGTATGATTTCATACGTAAATGCACTCGAGAGGAGATCATGTACTCAAATTTGTATGAAATATTGATTAACTATTTTGGTAACGAAGCATCCATTGCGCGGGCATTTGATTTGAGACGAGTTGTGCATTTCAAATCTAATGTTCCCGAGCACATAGCGCTACTTTGCCATCTCGATCCATCTATCCCCTATACATACGATCCTAACCATTATAGCCGGGACGTGCAGGGGCTTTCCCTGAATTTAGAAAAACCGACCAGTTAACAAAAGGTAACGACCAAATGACCATGAATAAAGAATTTATCGAATCCCGGATTGACGAGTTAAAAAGTAACCGGGACGTGGGCCCTGAAGGGCTGAGTATTAAGCAAATCCGGGATCGGCAGATTAAACAAAGATTCACTGCTGATGAGGCTGATTTTATTAGCATCTTAGCAAACAGCGTGGGCGTACAACGCGCTGTTTTATCCAATGCACTATTTATCGATGCGGTTATAAACATGCTCGCAGAAGATCCTGAACTTTGCGACGAAGTGATGGCTAAATGGTCTCGAAATGGGGGCCAGAAAATCGATTTTTTTGATGAAATCTACGCTCGTTCTGAAGCCGGTCAGCCAATCGATGGTGAATGCTGTTCTGTTCAGTTTCCTCAATCACTTCGAATTTCAGTAAGGAGCGGTTCATGAAATTTTTAATGCGTTTGTTGGCTCGTACACCCGAAGAGGTGGAGATAGATCGTGAGTTTCTGGAGGAGGCTGTGAGAACAGCCGCTGAGCGGCGTCGTGTGCGCCGTGATCAGATCCGGGCGTCACTGAGCGCTCAGTTTGAACCCGATCGGGTTTATGAATCAGAGGGGCTGGAACAAAAAATAAGCAATGGAATTCACATCAGTTTCGAGTTGCCAGGGGTGCATTGATGCGTTTTTCACTCTTCATCAATCAAGCAAAGTCAATTGAATGGGAACTGAACTTTCAGCAGGCAGCGTTGTTTAGCTGCTTGTATGAACTCCAGTCTTGGGGGCGCTATGAGCTGATCGATGGACATCCGTATTACTGGGCTGGAAAAAATAAAATTATCGAAGAAATTCCCTTAGTTTTTGAAAAGCCCGATACGTTGAAACGTCACATGATTGCTCTTGAGAATAAGGGGTTAATTGAGCGTAAGCAGTTAAAAAACATGCCGTTTGTTCGTATTACTGAAAAGGGTAAGGCGTGGAACCAACATAATCAGCCTGAACCGGAAAAAGGGCAACCAGAAAAGGTCGTGAAAAAAATCACTACTTCGGAAGAGTCGTGCAAAAAATCACGACCTACCCGTGAAAAAGATCACGACCCAAGCCGTGAAAAAAATCACGACAATAAGTGTACCAGTAATACAAATACCAAAGATCAGTGTATTAAAAAAAATAAACAAAAAAGTCCACTCGATTTTTCATGCTGGCCTGAAATGCCATCCGAAGAAATTCTTAAAGACTGGAAGCTCGTACGTGATCGAAACCGGGCTCCAATAACTCAAATCGTAATCAACCGAATGGCAAAAAAATTCAGGGATGCCAGGGAGCAATTTGGACTGAGTGTCGATGACGTTCTTGGAATTTGTATTGAACGAGGTTGGCGGGGATTTGAAGTTCAATGGCTTGTGAACCTGAGAATCGGCCATCAGCAAGCGCCTGCGAACCGGCAGGAAGCCATCGAAATGAAAAACCAATCAGCCATTGACCAGTGGCTTGGTGATACCGGAAACACATATGACCATGGGGAATACGACCAATGACCAATGACCAACGACAGGAATTCGGAAGGATTCTGGCCGCAACTCTGAGTATGTATCGTGTCGAACTGACACGCTCACTACTGGATATTTGGTGGGAAGATCTGAGTTACTTCGAATTGGATTCAGTCCGACAGGCTCTGTCAATGCATCGCCGCAATCCGGACAACGGACAGTATCCACCTAAGCCAGCGGATATAACCCGGCTCATTGGTGGGGGAACAACCAGAGACCGTGCAATTACTGCATGGAACAAGGTTTTCTCTGCTATATCGAGCGTAGGGGCTCATAACTCAGTTGTATTCGATGATGCCCTGATTCATGCCGTCATTCCTGATATGGGGGGATGGGCAGCAATTTGTCAGGGGGAACAAAACGAATTGCCATACCGGCAAAAAGAGTTTGAGAACCGCTACCGGGCATACCTGTTTAATCCACCTAAGCGTTATTTCAAGAAGCTGGCAGGCATTGCAGAGACTACGAACGTTGCCGCTGGACAGCCAATTGATCCACCCATTGCTGCCGGTGACCCGGAATTGTGCCGGTTGGTTTTTGAAGGTGGGGTTTCGGGGGCCAAGCCCCTTGGTGTACTCAATATCGACCAACTATCAAATGTAATTCAGCTTGGCTACAGCGCAGCTTAGAAGGTAACGACCAATGAAATTTACTGACAACGAAATCCGTGAAATGAGAAAAGAACTGGCCCGAAATGCATTTCAATCGTTCATCCGCCACATGCCCGGTGATGAGAATGATGTTTATGGAGTGATTGCCCATAAGCTCATCATCAAAAAACGGGATGTGATCGAAATGTCCAGAACCGGTGTTCCTCACGATCTGGCTCAGCGAATGTCTGAATTAGCTCAGATGTTTGATATTCACATGTATCCCCATCAATTCGCCCCGACAACTCAAATCTGTATCAACTGGCTGACCTATGCCTATGAGCAGGATAAAGGGAATCGTTCACGCGCAAAGCGATCATTCAATCATTGGGATGAGAGCCGGAGAATCGATCAGATTCGGGAGGCAGCATGAGCGAGACGTCTGATGCTCAGATTCTGATTGATATCGATAAGTGGAAAAAGAGTGCGGCTTACTACCTGGTAGATGATGAAAAGCAGATGGGAAGAGTCATTTTGGTGACTGTTGGCTGTGAGTGGTACACGTTGCGAGAAATCGAAAAACTGATTGCTGGCAAATATCCGGAGCATATGGATACGCCAGCCGCTATTTCCGCCAGGCTTCGTGAAGTCAGCCCCTATAAGCACGGACTCGTTAAGCAGAAATTCCTGAAAATGGAAAACAAAAAGCAAGTCTGGCGTTACCGGCTCGTTCCGGCTTTGCCTGTCAGAGAAGTAGCTGAACGTGTGGGGATATTTTATGCCTGACTTTATCGCAAAAGGAAAAGATTACACCAACGATCTTCATGATGTCTGGCTGGCTGTTGGCGACATTGTTGAAAATGGCGGTGAAGCACAAATCAGTGTAACCCGGCGTTCAAATGGATCTCTTCCGTTGTTGAGACACTGGCGCTTCCTGATGCGGGACATCGCAAAGATATACCAGGATAACGGTGTGACGATGTCTATCCGCTCACCAAACGGTGGCAAGTATGAGCGTGAATTCGATGAGCATGATGCCCACGAACTTTTTACCTACTACCTGATGCCAGTGGATCCGGAAACCGGACTCAGAAAATCATGGTCCCGTGATGGTCGTGAAAACATGAAACCGGCGTCAACCGGTGAGAGGGTGCATGCACTTGAAAAACTGTATGCCTACGCATTTGAACGGGGATGGAAACTATCACGTTTTGCCAACTCTGAATATGAGCGTTATCAGGAGGTACAAAACCGATGAGAAAAGCAGATAGAGAACATCTTGATCACGTTCAGTCACTGGGGTGCATTGCTTGCAGAAAACTCGGTTATTTCGATACGCCGGCAGAAATCCACCATATCAGAACCGGGCAGGGGGCCGCGCAACGGGCATCACATCATGAAACGCTTCCTTTGTGTCCGTATCACCACAGAACCGGTGGTTACGGTGAAGCATTTCATGCCGGGTCTGGTGTCTGGCAAAAACGCTTTGGTACTGAAGCTGAACTTCTGCAGGAAGTGAAAGAGCTTCTTGAATATAAACTCGCTGATGTGGTTTGAACAATGGATCCCAGTATTTACGAAATAGCCAAAGAGATTGGCCCAACGGAAATGAAGGGCGGCAAGCTGCGTAAAAAGCGCCGGGAGCCTGAAACAGAGGAGTGCGCAGATGTCGTTAGCTGGGCGAGAAAATCCACAATTGCCGGGCTCAGAATCGGAGATTATTGAACCCATGTGCCAAATGAAGCAAAGCGGGGAGCAAAGGCCCGTAGTGATTTTTACCGGTTGGGTGGTCAATGCGGTTACCCGGATTACATTTTTGATGTTGCTCGTTGCGGCTATCACGGATTACGTATCGAAATGAAAGCCCCTGAGCCGTATCGGTCCCAAATTAGCGACGATCAGCATAAGTGGGAAAACCGGTTAATGGCTCAGGGGTATCTCTTCGCGTTCTGTTACAGCGCCGATGAGATGAAACAGCTAATCACAAATTATCTGACTGAAAACATGACCCGGAGAAAAGTATGAGTGACAGAGCCATTGAATTATTTATCAGAATGCACCTGGAGAAAACGCCCCGGGTAATGGACAGGCAACGGGGACGCCAGAACCTGACCGGTGATGTGATTATTGCAGCCATGGGAGCTGTTCAGCATCAGCGGCCTGTCGGATCCGATTTAATCATGGCCCGGTGGCTCGATGACACAAGCGCAGCTCTCAGAGTTGAGAAATGGTTAGAAAAGGAGGCCGTTCAATACGAAGTTATCCGGACTGATCTGCTTATTCATTTGGTGCCGGTAGCATTGCTCATATTTCTGGGTAAACCAACGGACGATCAAATTCGTAAGCTCAGCTCGCTCTGGCGTAAGAGTTCTGAACGTGGACGCAGGAGCCGACGCCTGATGAAGCAGTACCTGTCTCACATTGAATCTCTGGAGCGTGAGAAATTCAGGTATGAAGTATCTCCAAGCCGGGAAACGGTCATCAATGATGAAATCGATCGTTATACGCTGCTGATCGAAAACGAAAAGCAACGTATCAATGATTGGGCTACCACGCAGGCCAGAAAATCATATCAGTGTCCAAACTGTCACGGAGCTGGGGCAACCAGTAAATCAGTTGTTTGTCCTGAATGTGGGGGAAGTGGAAAGTTTGTCCCGTCAGCAGACAATGCAAGAAAGCATCTAAATGCTAATGGGGTGAATATTCCGGAAAGGGTCTGGAACCGGCAGATTAAGCCGGTATTTGATGAAATTTTGAGTCGGTTGCACCAGGAGCATGATGAGACTGCCAGGTTGTTGGGGCAGAGGCTGAATGAAGAGAAATCAGCATGCCTATAATGATGATATGAATGGGTAGAACTGAGCTAATGTAGCTCAGTCTGTTTTTAATGAAGATGCTTTCTGGTTATATACAGAAATTCTTTGAATGTCAGAGATGCTTACCGGGCCTTTTACGCCCACTTCTATGCGAGGCACTACTTTTTTTGATGAATCTTCCTCCAGCCATTTTGATGATGATATTAAGCGGTCATATTTTTTAGTTGAAAGCTCTAATATGACCATTTTTCTGGACACTTCGAAGATTCTTGTAGGAATACATAACAACATGTAATCCTTATTTTTCTTCGTCGAACGGTAGTCGAAAAATGACACACACCCTTTACTTTTGAAGTATCCATTTTCACTTCCAAATGGTGAGTGATAGTAGTCCATCTGATTTGGATAAATATATCCATCGTTTTTTATCGATTCATAGGACTCCCATGTCGTAGCATGAAATACCTTTCCTTCTAACAGTGTCATAAATTTATTAATAGTTGCAACATCGTTCATATATTAGATTCCTAATAGCCTTAACGATAAAAGGCTATCAAAAATGAGAACCTCCAGATACAACAAGAAAATGTTGGTCTAATTTATTATTTGAACTCACCCGCACAGCTAAATTATCTGATAGAAGCTCAACTATACTCATATTAATATGCGTTTCTCTACTTCAGGAGGAACACATGACTATCAATCAACTAATCAACATCGCCCGCAAAACTAACCCAGAGATGGCTGAGTATCTGGATGTACTGGAATCTGAAGCCGAGAGATATGCTGAGCACCTGGCCGGGATGAATCTGGAAGATGCAATTCTGAAATTATGCGATGAATCGTTTCTGATGAATGAGCTATTTACCGAAGAAGAGCGGGTTTATTGTGGACAGTTTTTATACGTGTGGATTAATCAGCAAGCCTAATTTGGTGTAATAAGGTGTAATAGTTTTTCACATATCAGAATTATAAATTCATTCATGAAGTTGCTTATAAAGCAATTAAGCTTATCTCCGCAAGTGGAGAAATTATTAATAAGTCAGAAGGAATTTATATTATGTCAAGCAATCGTAGATGTTATCTTTATGTAACAAACAATACTGATGAAACTTTTATTTCTGCACCACCAACAGATGTAGTGAAGCATGTAGTTAAACATGTAAGTGAAATACCTCCTCACAGTAAGGATTTACTGGTACTGGAAACCAAGGGAACATCAGGCACGGCTACAGGTTCATATGTAACAGATAAAATTTACCCGGCGGATAAGAGTGGATATGTGGAGATATCTATTTCGTGTCCGTGGCATAGCGATAACAGCTATAAAATTAGCAATTACCTCAATCCTAACAAGTATATTGTAACCAGTGGCTTACAGAGCAAAAGTGGTAATACAATTGTTCATGTTACAATTTCACCTGTGTCATCTTCGGTTCAAGACGCTATGAATTTTGTAGAAGAAGAAGAGATCAGCTTGTAAAAGACAGATTTGCTTTCTAAAAAAAACAGGGTCACAATATTCCCATCGTGTGAAGCCTCGTCCAATTGGACGGGGCTTTTTTATTGGGAAAAATAAAATGAGCCTAACATCACTAAAACCCGGAGCGGCAATTGTTTCGGAGAAAGCTACGATGTCTATTGCTATCGGGAGCGGGACTGGGGTGGGAGTCAGTGTTGCCAATGGTGCAGAAAACTATCAGTCAATGCTCAGTTCGTCACTGACTGATATTTTGGCCGGTAACTTTGTCTGGTACGGGGCAGATATTGCGTTCGTGGTTGGTACCGGATTATCCGTGATCGGCATTGGTGTCAGTGTCGCCCGAATGATTATGGCTAAACGAATGAGAGACAGAGATGCGTTTTAATAAACTCACTGGCTCTGTTTTGTTTGGTGCGATTGCGTTAACAGGAACGCTCGAAGGACTGCAGAACGAGCCATATCAGGATACGGGTGGCGTCTGGACCGTTTGTTTTGGTGAGACTGACGGAGTTGAACCGGGACAGAAATACACCGATGAACAATGCGCAATGATGCTCGCCAGTTCCCTGGGTTATCACAATAAACCATTGGAAGAGTTAAATTACCAACTACCGGCCAATGTTCATATCGCAGCACTCGATTTTAGTTACAACCTCGGAACAAATGCAATCCGGCATTCAACGTTATACCGGAAGCTGAGACAGCAGGATATTGATAGTGCCTGCCTGGAGTTCAACCGGTGGGTTTATGTTGGACATAAGGATTGCCGTAAACGTGAGAATCACTGTATCGGTATTCCAAAACGTCGGCGCATCGAAACTCAGCTCTGCATGGGACAAATATCAGTCAAAGATGCTCTTTTAGAGCTCGGTCAAATCCCCTCTGATTCGGAAATCATTCATGATATGGCTCAGTAAATACATCAAATTCGGTGTGTATGGGGTGTTTTTCCTCGCGATTATCGTTGTGTACGTGAAATGTAAGACGCTTTCGGCAGAGAACGCCCGTTTAAATGCACAGCTCGCTCAGTCAGCAGTTCAGATATCCATGCAGTCCAATGTTATCAGTCAAATCTCTGATGAACGTGAGTACATGAACTCTCTGTTAATCAATCGTGCAGCTTCTTCTGCGCAGAATGAAGAGAACCTTCGGAATGAAATCAAACAAATTCAGGCAGAAATGCGCAATAGCACTTGTGTTATTCCTGCCTCTGTTACTGAGCAGTTGCGCCAGCAATATTAATCCGGTACCAGTTGTTCAGACTCAATATGTATTACCACCAGAAGGAATCATCACACCATGTTATAAGCCGCAGGTTATAGGAACGTGGCCGGAAGTGGTCACGGAAGATATACCGCGCTTGAAGGCAGCACTGAGGGATTGCGCTAAACATGCTGATGATTATCTTAAGTGGAGAACGATGAAAGACAAACCGGGTTAGAAGCCGATAATCCCTCAAATTAATCACTTTGGCATAACAAAGGCTCATTTCCGGATGGGCCTTGATTATGTTTAAGCAAACTGCTTCAGGAATTACGAATCATGAGTAAAGAAATGTCCACTTGGAAGTTTATTCTTATCTGGGTTGTATTTTTCTCGTTTGGTCTTTCATCTGTAATTACAGCTGTCTCGAATATCATCAAAGCGATGCACTGAGAGTTAATTATTCATCATGGCTAAAAATGATTGGAAAGCGCTACAGAACCAATTCGAACATGACCATAAAAAATATGGAACTGGCGCAAAAGAATGGTGTGAAGCAAAAGGACTGAACTACGCGAGCGCAAGGCGTTACATCAAAGTGCGCAAAGCTGCGCAAAATAACAATGTGCAAAAAGAAACTGCGCAGGGTGCGCAAAGTAAAGATGCGCAAAACAAAAAAGACAAGAAGATTAAAAAGGAAAATTCAAAAAACAAATCTTCTTCCTCCGCAGAGTCAGCAGAGCAAAAACACAACGGGCGCGATAACAAAGGCCGGTTTATTGTTGGGAATGCTGGAAATCCGAATCCTGAGTATTCATTTGAGCCTGGGAATCAGGCCGCAAGAAAAGGCGGCATTTACGCCCGGTATTTCCCTGAGCAGAAACAAGTGATGTTTGATGCCTCTGCTGTGGCAACTCTTGAAGATGAATTGATGCTGACTCGTGTGAGGTTGCAATCCGGTATCGAATACCTGGCAAAGATTACTGAGGATTTGCATGATGCGTCATCGATGGAAGAGCGGATTTCTTTGTATGAGAGCTACAACAAGACACAGACAGGGTTGGATGTTTTGACTGCCCGCGTTGAGTCAATCACAAATACTATGTCGAAGCTGGGCATTGATGTTGTTAACAAAGAGAAGATTGCAGCTGATACGAAGAGGATTAAGAACGCTTCCCGTAAGATTGGACTTGAAGCTGATGCAATCCAGAAAGAAGGCAAAGGCGATGATACGCCGATCAGCGATATGCTTGAGGATATCAGGTCAATGGGTTCTGATGGTTTGATGAGTGATATGTAATGACTCATGAACTTGATGACATTGAGGCTGAAGCACTTGCTGAGATTGAAGTAAAGCTTCAGGACAAATGGTGGCGACTCGACAATCTCTACATGATAGAGAATGAACGTGGTGAATTGGTCAGGTTCAGATTAAGACCAGCGCAAAAGCTGCTGTTTCAGACGATGTGGTTCTTAAACATCATCTTGAAAGCCCGTCAGCTGGGATTTTCAACAGCAATTGATATCTATCTGCTGGATGAGGCGCTGTTCAATAACAATATCAAGTGCGGGATCATTGCTCAGGACAGGCAAGCAGCCGGGGAAATATTCCGGACGAAGATAGAGATTCCATTTGATAATTTACCTGGCTGGCTCAAAAGTCGTTTCAAAATCAAATCACGGCAATCCGGAACAACTGGCGGCTACGTTCTCTTTGAACATGGTTCAAGTATTCAGGTTGCAACATCATTCCGTTCCGGAACTGTTCAGCGTCTACACATTTCAGAGCATGGCAAGATATGCGCTAAATACCCGGAGAAAGCAAAAGAGGTTCGAACCGGTACGCTCAATGCGATTCACCCTGGTTGTATTGCGTTCATAGAATCGACTGCTGAAGGCGTTGGCGGTGACTTCTACACGATGACAATGCGCTCCATTGAATTGGCTCAGATACAAGAGCAACTCAGTAAGCTGGACTGGAAATTCCACTTCTTTGCATGGTGGCAAGACCCGAAGTATCGCGCTCCTGTTCCTGATTCTGGTGTGACGATGAGCAAAACACAGCGAGAGTATTTTGAAGCTGTGGAGATAGCCATGAATTGCACGATTGATGATGAGCAGCGGCAATGGTATGTGCTCAAAGAAGCAGAGCAGGGCGCAGAGATGAAGCAGGAGTTTCCTTCTACGCCCATTGAAGCGTTTCTTGTTTCTGGTCGCCGTGTATTTGATGCAACTCATGTGATGAATGCGGAAGCCGGGTGCGAAGCACCGCTCATTGTTTATGACATAGAGCCGATGACGGGAGAAAGAACGAAAGCAGCGAAACCTGAAAGGTTGGATGAGCAAGGTCAGAAATCATTAATGAATATGTTGCTTGTCTGGGAACTGCCGGATGAGGATGAAGACTATGCAATCGGCGTTGATATTGCTGAAGGTTTGGAGCATGGCGACCGCTCAAGTATTGATGTCGTGAAGAAAAGCACCGGTGAACAAGTGGCACACTGGTTTGGACATATTGATGTCGAACTGTTGGCACATTTAACGGCTCACATTGGCAGATGGTACAGCCGTGCGTACATAGGGCCGGAACGAAATAATCACGGACACGCATTTATTCTAAAACTCAAAGACATTTACCCGGGCAGTCGAATTTATGCAGAGCAGTATATCGATCGGGAAGATGAAGATGAGACCGTTAAACTCGGTTGGCTCACAACAAGGCATAGCAAACCAATTCTCACTGAAGGAATGAAAACGCTACTCGCGAATGGTCAGTCCGGAATTAACTGGATTGGTACTGTCAGCGAAATGAATACGTACGTCTATGACAAAAGAGGCAGCATGAACGCTCAGGAAGGTTGTTTCGATGACCAGAACATGAGCTACATGATTGCTCAGGAGATGCGTGTGCGTATGCCAGCCAAAGTTGAGAAGCAGAAATCAGAACGTAAAGCACAACACTGGATGACAAAATAATGGTTCAGCTTAAAAAGAAAGTAGTCGATCAGGAAAAGCTGATCGATTTGATGTCAGATATTGATGCTCAGCCGGCATGGAGAAGTAAGGCGAAGATGGCGCATGCGTATTATGACGGAGACCAGTTACCAGCCAATGTCATTCAGACACTGCGTGATCGTGGTCAGCCGGAAACGATGCACAACCTGATTGCTCCGGCTATTGATGGCGTTCTGGGGATGGAAGCGAAGACCAGAACAGATCTCATGGTAATGGCAGATGATCCGGATGATGAAATGGAGTTGCTGGCCGAAGCGGTTAACTCTGAGTTTAAAGATGCGTGTCGCTTGGCAAGGTTAGACAGTTCCCGGTCTGAAGCCTATGCCAGCCAGATTAAAAGTGGGTTGGGGTTCGTTGAAGTCTACAGAAACTCAAATCCGTTTGGTGCCAGGTACAAGATGAAAAACATTCCCCGTGATGAAGTTTTCTGGGACTGGTTTTCAACTGAGGCGGATTGGTCTGATTGCCGGTGGGTCATGCGTCAACGTTGGATTGATATTGATGAGCTGATATCAATGCTGCCGGGGAAAGCGCAAATCCTGAAATATGCTGCAAATGACTGGAAGGGTTTTGTTGATACGGAGCTGGTTGAAGGTCAGGACGCTAATTTATTTTCTGCATGGGAAGAGCATCAGAGCTGGTCAAGGGAGCAGACTGAGTATCTGAGTCAGAACAGGAAGCGGATCAAACTGCAAATAATCTATGTGCGAAAGTTTGAGAGAATGCCGGTACTGAGATTCCAGAATGGCCGGGTTGTTCAGTATAAAAACGATTTTATTCCTCATCAGGTTGCGTTGTCACTGAGTAAGGCGCAGCTGGAAAATGCACAAATCAGCAAAATTTATGAATCATGGTATGCAGGGCCTCATCACCTGGGAGACAGAGAGTGCCAGGCTCCAAGCGGTATGTATCCGATTGTTCCATTCTGGGGTTACAGGAAAGACTCAAACGGCGAACCGTATGGCTTAATCGCACGGGCAATTCCAGCGCAGAACGAAGTCAATTTCAGAAGAATCAAACTGACGTGGTTGCTGCAGGTGAAACGGATCATCGCTGACCAGGATGCGACAAACATGAGTCGTGACCAGCTGACAGAGGAAGTTGAACGGGCTGACGGTTATATCGAGTTGAACCCGGAGCGTAAAAACAGGAAGACAATTAGTGAAGCATTTCAGGTACAGCAGGATTTCAACATTGCATCACAGCAGTTCAATGTCATGCAGGAGTCGATGAAACTGATTCAGGATACCATGGGGATCTACTCAGCGTTTCTTGGTCAGGAAGGTGGCGCGGATTCTGGGGTTGCTATTGCAAATCTGGTCGAGCAGGGAGCGACAACACTGGCTGAAATCAATGATAATTATCGGTTTGGCTGCCAACTGGTTGGCGAGCTGTTGCTTGGTTACATTCTGGAAGATATGAAAGGCCATAAGAACCGGGCGATTGTGATTAACCGGGATGACAAAACAAAACGTAAAACAGTTGTTATCAACGAAGAGACGGAGGAAGGACTGACAAATGATATCAGCCGGTTGCGCTCTCACATAGCACTGGCTCCAATTCAGCAGACTGCAGCGTATAAATCTCAGTTGGCAGACAGAATGATGCAGATAACAGCACAGTTACCGCCACAGGTTCAATCCGCTGTCATCGATCTGGTTGCTGAACTCTCGGATATTCCGAATAAAGCTGAATTCATGGAGCGGGTTCGTAATGCTCTGCAGATCCCGAAAGATAAAGAAGACATGACGCCAGAAGAACAGCAGGCATTAGCAGCCAAGCAGCAACAGGAACAAATGCAAATGGAGCTGGCTATGCGCGAGCTGAAAGCTAAGGTCGAGAAACTGGAAGCAGAAGCGGTTAAGACTCAGGCAGGGGCGAAGCGTGAAGAAGTTCAGGCTGATAGCCAACGTTATGACAATGCGAAAACTCAGGCGGAAACCGCGCTCCTTCTGAAAGAAATGGAGCGGGCAACTCAGGAGATGAATGAATTACAGGCTCAGTATGCGCAGAGTATTCAGGACCAGATTGATGCGATAGCATTGTAAGCAATACTGGTTGTATATAAGATCGTCCGCATATTTTTAAGCTTGGATGATAGCCATGTCAGATATTTTCGAACAAAACTGGTCAGAAGAAACAGATATTGAAGGTGTTATGTTGCCTGCAGATGCCATGGAGCGGGAACGATATGCTGAGTTTTTTACAGAGTTCTTATCCGGAGAAGGAAAGCCAGGGAATGGATATGTTTTGAATATCGATGCTCCCTGGGGAACAGGAAAGACGTATTTCCTTCAACGCTGGAAAAATTCTATTGAGCATAGATTCCCGGTTGTTTATATCGATGCCTGGAAACAGGATTATTCAGATGACCCCATGCTGACGATTTTTGCTTCGATTGTTGGTCAACTGAAAAAGATGACACCAGAGACAGAAAAGAGTAAGGCCGTTCTATCCAAGCTGGGCAAGTTTTCGAAAGCAGTAGCACCGGCGCTTGTAAAGAGCTTGGTAAAAAAAGCTACTGGTGTTACAGTTGATGAACTCTATGAAAACATGAGTGAGGATGATGGAAAACAATTGACCAGTACATCATCCGATGTGGCGGGTAAATTAACCGAAGAACTTATTAAAGATCACAATGCGAAGCTGGCGTCAATAAATGACATTCGTGAGGCAATTGCTGCATGGGTTGATGAAGTAATCGATCAGACGGAAAGAGAATCCCCGGCCTTTATCTTTGTGGATGAACTGGATCGCTGTCGGCCAAGTTATGCATTGGAAATGCTTGAAGTCATAAAACATTTCTTTTCCACAGAAGGAGTTGTCTTTGTTATTGCGACAGATACAGAGCAGCTTCAACATACTATAAAAGGATTTTATGGGGCGGGTTTTGATGCTCAGGTCTATTTGGGGAGATTCTTTAACAGAAGAGCAACGTTAAATTCAGTTAGTCGTTCAGTCTTTATCAAAGCAAAGTTAGGCCAAACTGAATGTGAGAAAATTCTTTATAAGGTCGGCTTTCCTCAAATTGATTTGACTGTAGATAAATTCGCAGATGTTATATGCTCAATTGCCGATGCCGCAGATTTATCTTTACGAGAAGTAGAACAGCTTATTGATAGAACAATATCTGTTCTTCGTTTTAGTAAAAAGCCTATCAATGTGATGCTTTTCCTGATTCTCTGTATTTGTTACCAAAACGATCGTAGGCTGTATAGGCAATTAATCAAAGGAGTTCAGATAAATACCGAGGTAGAGACTGTTAATAGAAAATTAAACGATCTGATGGAAACCAGTATTAGAATTAAGTGTGTTAACGGGCAGATTGCTTCATTAAAAGATGAAAATACTTTCTCAATTAGAATTAAACATCTGATCATTTTATTTTTTCAAAGAAATAAGGCTCACTATAATCAATTTGACAAATTAATCCGTATTAAGGATGAGACTAATAAACATAATGTTATTAGTGATTTTGTCCAGTACCTGCCATCTGTCTCAAATCTCGTGTACCAGGATTTAGTTGAATTATCCGCCTCGCTAAAACAGATTTGATTTCTAAAAAAAACAGGGTCACAATATTCCCATCGTGTGAAGCCTCGTCCATCCGGACGGGGCTTTTTTATTGGCCGCAATTCAGGAATGTGAAATGTCAGAAGAAATTAAATCAATATTAGAAGTGGCACTCGGTGATGAAGAAAGTGCAATGGTGCATATTTCTAACTTCATGCAGGAGTATCAGTCAGTTAAGAAGGTGAAAGCAGCACTGATTATTGATGTTCAGAAAGGTTTGGAAGGAACGCACCTTACTGAGCTGACTATATGTGATCCACTGGAAAAGGGTATTCAGGCTCCATATATGGCTACGAATGACATGGTAGTGCGCCATATGCCGGAACCTGGTGATTATCTGGTTTTGTATGATGATGGATATGTCTCAATCAGTCCAGCTAAAGCGTTCAATGATGGTTATCTGCCCGTTCGGGGTATCGCTGGTTCGGATTATTTAATGGACTTCGGAGCAGCTATTGATTTTGTGAGGAGTGGCGCCAAGATTGCCCGTAAAGGTTGGAATGGTAAGGGTATGTTTGTTGTTTACCAGAAAGGATATCCAGAAGGCATTCCTTGCAATAAGCAGACTGCTGAAGCATGGGGTATGAATGAAGGTGACTTATTCAAGTGTCGGCCTTATTTGCAGCTCAAGACAGCAGATGGTTCTCATTGTATGTGGTCTCCCTCTGTTAGTGACGTACTGGGAGATGACTGGGTTATTGTAAACAGCTAATAGAGAAAGTTAAGAACTCATCAAGCCGATGGCCGCAAGGTCGTCGGTTTTTTTATGCCCGGAATTTGTCTCGGCGCGTAAGCGTTTTGAATCAGAGTGCTTACGCGCAAAGACAGCGATACGTCTACATCACAGGAGAAATTTGTAATGACATTTGCTTTGGATGAATTGACAGGTAATGAAACCACTGAAGAGCTTGAAGCACTGCTTGACTCAATTGAAGCTGACGAGCTTGAGGGTGATGAAGAGCAGGAAGATGAAGCCGGGATTCCGGAGAAGACTGAACCTGAGAAAGTCGATAGTGAAACTGAAGAGTCGGCGTCTTCAGACGATGGTAAAGCGGAACCGGAAGAGCAGGAAGAGCAAGAGCCTCAGAAGGGAATCCTTGCTAAAGATGGTGAAAATATTATTCCGTTTGACGTGTTGGAACGTGAGCGTCAGGAGAAACAGGAACTTCAGCAGAAGTTGGATGAGCTTCAGCAGCGCCAGTCTGAATTTGAACAGAATCAGCGATTGCTTGATGTGCGGAATAAACAGCTTGAAAAGCTGGGTGTTGAACCGGATGACCTGCCTGAAAACCTCAATATATCCGACGAGCAGCTTGAAGAACTGAAAGATAACTACCCGGAAGTGGGGAAAATCATTCATCACCTGATAGCCAAAGTGAACCATGTGTCCCAGACACAGACAACCCATAGCCAGACAGACAATGAGTCAAATCAGAGTACTGGGCAACAAGATGTTCAGGCTGTAATCAATGAGATTAGCGATTTGTCAGCATGGCAGAAAGATGGTGGTGAAAACTGGTCTAAAGCGCTTGAGTTAGATGGTCAATTACAAACAGATCCAACATGGAAACACAAGCCACTGGCTGAGCGGTTTCAGGAAGTAGTACGGCGTGTGAATGAAATGAATACGCCGGAGAAAGAGCCTGAAGTCAAACCAAAAGCCAAAGAAAAGGAAGAGCAGGAAGATGCGCTTCCTAATTCACCTTCAGAGGTGGGGCAGACGAATACCGTATCTCAGTCACCACAAGACAAGCTGGCCGGTGCCAGTGAAGAAGATATTCAAGCTATGTTCTCCGGCATGACCGGGGATCAAGTCGAAGCCCTTCTCTCCGAATTCGATATCTAACGCTGGCGTGTAGACGCCATCGCATAAGCGCCCGCCTTTTGGTGGGCGTTTTTGTTTGGAGAATTTTTATGACTACCATTACTCCGGCGCAGGCCCGGAAAATTCAGCAGGTCGCGCTTTTTACTGCTACCCAGCGAGCTCGTTCATTTGTAAATATGATGACGGAATCTGCACCTAAAGCAGCGAAAGGCGATAAGAAAGGAAATCGTCAATCATCACCAGGTGCGCCGGTTATTCGCGTAACTGATTTGCAAAAAAGCAAAGGTGACACTGTGGATATGCAGATTGTTCACAAACTGTCTAAACGGCCAACAATGGGAGATGAAAAAATTGCAGGTCGTGGTGAATCACTGGATTTCACTGATTTTGAATTATCAATCGATCAGGGACGTCATCAGGTTGATTCCGGCGGTAAAATGAGCCAGCAAAGAACAGTTCATGATCTGCAAAGTACAGCCCGGACTTTATTGGGAACCTATTTTAATGACCTTCAGGATCAGATTGCCACATTCCATCTGGCTGGAGCTCGTGGTGATTTTCTGGGTGATGACATCATTGTCCCTTTGGGAAACCATAAAGAATACAAGAAAATTATGGTGAATAATGTTCTGCCACCAACTTACGACCGGCATTTCTACGGTGGTGATGCGACCAAGTTTGAAGACCTGGATGATGCGGATCTGTTTAGCCTGGAAACGGTCGATAACATCAAGCTTTATATTGAAGAAATGGCTCATCCGATCCAGCCGGTGAGATTTAAAGCTGATGAACTATCTGGTGATGATCCTTTTTATGTATTGAATGTGACTCCGCGTCAATGGCATGACTGGGAACAGACATCCTCATATAAAGACTGGCAGCAGCTACTGGCAGCGGCAATAAAACGTTCCAAAGGTTTTAACCATCCTGTTTTCAGCGGCGAGTGTGCTATGCGGGGGAATATCCTTGTTCGCAAATATGCGGGCTGTCCGGTTCGGTTTAATACCGGATCAACCGTGGACATTTCAGCAAATAATAACTCTGCATCAATCGAACAGGTGACAGCGGGAACAACAATCGATCGTGCAGTGTTGCTTGGCGCACAAGCTTTGGCATCTGCATGGGGTAAAACCAAAAAAGGTGGGCAATTTTCCATGCACAAGGAAGAAACAGACGCGGGTAACCGTGATGAGCTAACTATCGCATGGATGAATGGTTTGAAGAAAATCCGTTTCGAAGACAAAAATGGCAGAGTTAACGATCATGGTGTGATTGCTCTTGATACTGCCGTCAGCACTGGCTACTCACGCTAATCAATTCAGGAGAATAAATCATGGCAGTAATTAATGCGCCATCCATGCATGACAGGATTTATGTCGGGTCCCATGGCAATGTATCGCTGGAAACCGCGAGTGTTACGTTATCCAAAGCAGCTGCAGATACAGAAGTCAATTTACTGGAGCTTCCTATTGGTCTGCAGATTGAAAGTGTCCGGGTGATTTCAGATGGCATTGGCTCAACGGTGGATATCAAAATCGGTGATACGACCCTGGTGTCTGGCATGGATGTTTCAACTAAGACGTCTGAGCTTCAGGTTTGTGAACATTACACAACAGAAAAAGCCAATCTGAAGGCGGTACTCGGTGGTGAGTCTACCGGGAAGCTGACAGTTAAAATCGAATACATATCCAAAGGATATTAATCGCTTAGTGCCAACCGAAGGGGAGCAGATGCTCCCTTTTTTATTTGGAGATTACTGATGAGTAAAATCAAAATTTGTTATATCGGCCCGAAAGAATTTAAGCGGGATACGATTACCGGCTCCCGGCAAACATTCCCCCGGGATACACCGATTGAAGTGACAGAAGAGCAGGCGGCGAATTTGCTTCGGTTCAACAAAGTATTCGTTGAAGAAGCAGAACTTGAATCTGTTCACAAAGCCCGTGAAAAAGCGCTGGCTGATGCAGAAGCTCAGGCGGAGATGTTGCAGGCCAGGGCCGAAGCCGAGGCTAAAGATGCGGATCATACTGTGGTTATCGGCGGTGTCGAATATGATTTGCTGAAAATGAGCGTATCCAAAATTCACACACTGTTGGAAGGCAATGACATTGATGTTGATCTGAAAGGTGCTCAGGAGCCAGCAAGCGATTTTAAGCGCCGGATTCGCGATGCTTTACGTGAGTTGGGAGCTGAATAATGCAGATGGTGCCTGTTTCTGATTTTCTGCCAACGCTCCGCAGCATGGTATCAAATGCAATCACGATGGACATGAAGACAGCAGTTGTTCAATCGGCAGTGAAATTCTGCCGTGAGAGTAAAGTGCTGACGCATGAGCGAAGCATTGAAACTGTTTATGCCGGAATGACGGTTAAAGTCGTTGACAGTTCCGGCGTAAACCGGCGAACGCCAGGGGCCATTAAATCATCGGAGATTGTCAGCGTGAAAGCCGGTGATGATGATTTGGATTCAGGCACCGACTATGCCATGACCGGGCTGGACAGTATCAAATTCAATGATGATTTTAATGATGTTGAATTTATTGCCGTGGTTGAGCCACAAAGCGGTACGCAGCATCTACCTCAGATTTTACTGACAGACTGGTGTGATGTGATTTGCCATGGCGCTGCATCAATACTCGATTCAAAAAGTTCTGGTCCGGAACTGCAGATGACATCATTTCATGAGCGTGAATTTACTGAGGGGATTCGACGTGCGTACCGCTGGCGGATTGACTCATTGCCTGAACTGAATCCAACACCGGCCCGCCGGAAAGCACAGAGGACGTTTTTCTGATGATTAGCGTTGAGAAATTATTAAAGCGTGTTGCTCAGGCGCTGGTTGATGATGAATTTGTTCTGTTTGATAGAAGCTTTCACATCAACAGTTTAAATGATGGTCTGTCAGCAATTGCCATGGTGCAGCCTCAGATAACCAGTCAAACGAAAGACATCAACCTGGTAGCTGGACAGTGGAAAGTTAATCTTCCTGCTGATGGATTTAAATTGCTGTCAGTGAACCACTGCGGTGGATACGGCATTGAACCGGTTGGCCTTGAGCAGTTAAACCATTTACATCCGGACTGGCGTCGGCAGACAGATGAACGACCTGAAAACTGGATCGTAAATCCAAATGACGAAAAATCATTTTTTGTATTTCCGGCTCCGGAAAGTGCAGTCAGTATTGAAATTGATTACTCCCGGAACATGAGTGTTTCAGATGAAACTGAAAGCATCGATATCAATGAGATGTATGAGCAGTTGTTGTTTGATTTCATGATGTACCGGGCGTATTCGCGGGATGGACAGGCCGAAGCACAGCAAGCCAAAGCTGCCAGCCACTTTCAGGTGTTCCAGTCGATGCTTGGGGTGAAACAATGATCACGCTAACCGGTGTATTAACCGATGTCGGGGGAAATCCGATCCCGAAAGGTTTGATTTCGTTTGTCTCCACACGAAACTGTGGTGAGTCTTTGAATCATGCTGAGATTAATCAGCGGGCTGATGCGAACGGGAACTACGCCTTCAAAATCAAAGTGGGCGAATATGATGTTTATGCCCAGGTAAGCCGACAATCCGATGTCGAGCCATTAGGCACCTGTTCGGTGACATCAGATTTGTCTGGGGAAATGTCACTTGAGGATGTGATGGCGATTAATGAGCCGGTTCTGCCGGCCTCTGTCATTGAGGTGAGTAAAAGTCTCAAAGAGTGCCGTGAGATTAAAGAGACTGTCACAACGCTTGAAGAGAGTGTTCAGGAGAAAAGTGAAACAGTCTCGGAGAGTGCAGAAACTGTTGCTCAGGATAAAGAAGTTGTCACAGCCGCATTAGCCAAAGTTCAGGAAGCTGAAGAAAGTATCGCTACGGCATCCCAGGCTGTTACGGATAAGGCTGAAACTGTTAATTCTCAATACGGTGAAATATCTGAGATTTACCCGGATATAAAATCAAAACACCAATCCATTACTGAATTATCAGCGCAGGTCACAACGCTGTATGATGAAGTTCAGGAAGCGGCAAAAACCGTTTCAGAAAATGCTGGGCTTGTTCAGACCGCCAAATCAGAGATTGATGTGACGGCCAGTACAGTGAAAGAGCAGGCCGATTCTGTTTCTGATGCGCTGGTGACGATAGAAGCCGATACAAAAGAAGTCAGTGATAAACACGCTGAAGTGTTGGAAAAAGCAAAGATTATCTCTGATGCTGAAGCTGCAATAACCCCTCTTGCCAGCCAGGTGAGCAAAGATGCAAAAGTAGCCACCGATTCTCTGGCGGCGATTGAAACCCTTTCTGAGTCTGTGACGAATAATGCCGCTCAGGTTGCCTCTGATACCAAAGATGTGAAGACACTACACGATGAAGTTCAGGCAACTGCAAAAACTGTATCTGAAAATGCAACGGATGCCGCCAGTTCATCAGTATCAGCCCAGGCCAGCGCTGAAACGGCGAAAAAAGCTGAAGAACAGGCTGAATTGTTGGTGAGCTCTGCCACCGGTGGCGCGTTGTTAAAAGATGCAAACCTTTCTGACCTGCCTGATATAAACACCGCTTTATCAAACATTGGTGGTGTATCTGATGATGACTCACGTCTGAGTGATTCCCGGGAGTGGAGCGCCTCATTAGTCACGACCGATGAAATAGAAACCGGTTCTGACACGACGGCGAAAAAGTGGTCTGTCTCGCTGGTGATGGCCGCAAATGCACAATGGTGGGCCAAGAGTGACGCTAAGACAGAGCTATCCGGGAAACTGGTCAAAACCAGCAATCTGTCTGATTTGGATAGCGCGACTGAGGCCAGACAAAACCTGTCTGTGTATAGCCAAACCCAAGTCAATAACCGTTTAGATAAATGCGTCCTGAAAACAACAAAAATATGCGGCAAGGAATTATCCGGAGATGTTGATTTAACTCCGGCTGATTTGGGGATTGATAACACCAGTGACGCAGAAATGCACCGCAGGCTGCGGATTAACTCGCTGATTGGCGAAAGTATTTTGCCCATTAAATAGGAAACTAATATGGCAACATTAAACACAACAGTGCAGTCAGTGATCGACAATATGCACACAAAGATGCAGGCCGGTACGCTCACAGCTGAAGAGCAAATGCTTATCGGTAAAGGGCTGGAAGCCCTGATGAATAATGCGAGTTGGGAAAAAGCCCTGATCGCTGTAGCTGAAGAGAACATCAGTGAATCAAAAACTCTGCTGAATGCAGCGCGTGATGAGCTGCAAGATGCAAAAACTGAATTAACAGATTCGATCACTCAGATAAAACAGCATTACTCGCCGTTAATTACCGTCGGTAGTCTCTCCCAAACTTCTACTATAGCAGCTGGTAAATCTCTGATTATCACCCCGCCATCTGGCTGCCGGGTTCGTGTTTTTCAGCTGTTAGCATTATCAAGTAACAAAACGAGTGTTACTACATATAACTATGTAAGAACGACTCTGGGGAGCCGCCAGTTGGGTATAAGGATAGCGGGAACACTAGCCGCGTCTGCTGATTATACAAAAGTGGGGACAATAACAGGGACGCCGGGGTCGTTTAATGCTCCCACAGTCCTGCGTTCAAATAACGAATTGCTGGGGAAAGTCGATGAAATACTAACACTGGAAAACACACATTCATCGGCAGCATATTTGTTGATTGGTGTAGATTTCGTCACAGGAGATTATTGAAATGAGTCAAATTGAAGTTTTAAAAAATGGTGAATGGATTAGCAAGCAGCCTGTAGCCGGTGACGCCTGCCGTGAAATTCTTGATTCAGGCGCTGTGATTGAGTATGAATACACTGAGCCGGATATTGAGTCTCTGAAATCTCAGCGCATCACCCAAATCAAACAGGAGGCCCAATCCCGGATTTCTGCTCTGGACTGGCGTTTACAACGTGCGCAGGAGCGTGAATCTTTAAACGTAACGGATGTCGAGACGGTTGAAGATGTGATGAAACTCAGGGAAGCTATCAGAACCGCATCAAACAATGCTGAAACTGCGGTAAATGCGCTGACCAGCGCAGACGAAATTACATCATTTGAGTGGTAAAAATGCTCATTAATATTTCAGCCATGAAAGGCGAAGTTCCACGCCTGATGTCTCACATGCTATCAGACGAATGCGCGACAGTAGCAACAGACTGTCAGTTTGAGCGGGGCGTTCTCGCTCCGGTTCATACAGATGATAAATCGTTCTCTTTGCCTGCCCGGGCAAAAACAATATTCAGATATACCGACAAAAACTGGCTTTACTGGAGCTCAGCCGTTCATGCGATTGCTAACCCAATGGCGCAAGACCCGTACAGCCGGGTTTACTGGACCGGGCAGGATAAGCCCAAAGTGACGTCTCAGGATATTGCGCTTGCTTCAAATGGGTTTGGCCCGGCCGCATGGTACGATCTGGGTGTTCCGGCTCCGGCATCACCTCCGGTTGTAACTGATATTGACGGTTCCACCGGGGAAGACCCTGAAGAGGGAGAATTAGATTCGTATGATGATGAAGACCGGCTTTATATCCAAACCTATGTGACCCGGTTTGGTGAAGAGGGTGCACCGGGAGATCCATCTGAAGCGTCGGTAATTGAGAAGCCGGGCTCAACAGTGACAGTAAAGCTCTGCCAACCCGGCAGTAATTCTCACAATATTACCCTCACACGGTTATATCGTTCGGTCACATCAACAACGGACAGTGATTATGAACTGATTGCTGAACTGCCAATTTCTCAGAGCGAATACAAAGATTCTCTCAGGGATGCGAACGGCGCTGTTCTGGAAACATATGATTACGATGTGCCGGATGAGAACATGGCTGGACTGTGTCGGATGGCAAACGGGATTTGTGCCGGATTTGCCGGAAATGAAGCGATGTTTTCAATGGCGTATTTGCCGTATGCATGGCCGGAAGATTACCGGGGAACAACTGAACATGAGATTGTTGCCATTGCGCCGATTAGTAATTCGCTGGTTGTGGCCACAACCGGTTATCCATACCTGTTTTCCGGGGTGACTCCGAGTGCTATTACCGGGACAAAACTGAATATTGAACAGGCGTGTGTCAGCGCTGAATCTCTGGTTGTCCTGTCCGGTATGGGGTTTTATGCATCACCTGATGGGTTGATTGCAGTCAGTAGTGACGGGGCGACAAATGCCACCAACCAGTTGATCACCCGGGAGCAGTGGCAGTCGTATCAGCCCGAATCAATCAAAGCTGTCGCGGTAGAAGGAAAGTATGTTGCCAAATGCTCAGCCGGTGGGTTTATCTTCGATCCGGTTTCTCAGGATTTCATCCATATCTCAGATGACTGGGAGTGTGCGTATAACGATTTGGAACGTGATGTCCTGATGTGTGTTCGTGGTTCAGACGTTTATGAATGGCGGGGCGGAGAAACATGCAAATCATTTGTCTGGCAGTCTAAAGAATTTCTTGCTCCTCTTCATACAATCCTTTCATGTGGCCGGATTCAGGCAGACGAGCCGGGGTTGTTGTCGGTCAGTATCATTGCTGATGGTAAAAATATCCGGGTGATCGAAAAAGGGAGGCTGACAGATTCGCCTTTTCGGTTGCCTCCGGTCCGTGCAAAAAAATGGCAAATCCGGGTAGAAGGTGAATCGAGAGTTGAACGGATACTCATGGCAAATTCAATGCAGGAATTATCATGACCAAAAGAGAATTCAGAGGTGGTCGCTCAGCGCAGTCTAATGAGGAAAATATCGAAATCCTGACAGGTCAGCGTGGTTCCGGATTAGACAGAGCGGTGACATACAGAGATTTAGCAAGCACCGGCATTGCGACACTGAAGAAATCAGGCAGTGGGTATACGATTCAAAAGCAGGATGATGGCAGCAATAGCGCCGGGGTAGGCTATCCGACAACGCCAGCCGGGTTTGAAGTTCACGGCGGGTTCTCCTCAATCATGCTGAGATGGGATGCGCCAAAATACCGGGGGCATGCGTATACAGAGGTTTGGAGAGCGACAACGGAAATATTTGCAGATGCATCATTAATCGCTACGACGCCTGCAACGGTATACGGCGATATCGTACCAACCGGTTCAACATTTTATTACTGGATCCGGCATGTCAACGAGAAGAATAAACCGGGAGCATTCAACGCCACTTTGGGAACTTTGGGGCAAACCAGCCCGGATATTTCAGACATCATCGATGATATTGGCGAGCAGATGCGCCAGTCTGAACTGGTTCAGGATTTGACGTCTGATATTGATAAAGTGGGAGCCAGGGTAGACACAACAGAACAGTCTATTGAATACATAAACAAGAATGGCACCAAAGCCTACAAGGCGCTCTGGTCTAAAAAGGCATCCGCCAGCGGTATCACTGCCGGCATAGGACTGATCGCAAAATCAGACGGAACCAGTCAGGTTGCCATCAGCGCCAGCCAGTTCTTCGTATTTGACCCAAACAAACCGGGTAATTTAACTCCGGCTCTGGCAATTGATAAGGGGAAAGTCATTATTCCCCAGGCACTGATAGAAAGTGCAACAATCCAGATTATTCAGGCTCAGGAAATCACAGCAGATTATGTAAAAGCCGGGATATCGATTGAAACACCGACATTAACCAGTGCTGTGATTAACGGGGCTGAGCTCAATATCGGCTATGGAGGCCCATATAACGGATACCACACCCGAATTACAGCGAATGGGGTGATTTATACTGATTATCTCATTGCATCCGGCGGCACTCTGGACAATATGACGATCAACAAGGACTGCAAAATATACGGGACTCTGTACGGTGTGGATGGCGAGTTCACCGGGACAATCCATGCCAGTCAGATTATCGGTGATGTGGTTGGTGCGAAAGGTTATACACTGAATTCAATTAATGATAGTGGAGATGATGATACAAGTAAGTCATTCAATGTGCTCGGTGTGAACGTTGCCGGCAACCCGGCAGATGATTTGTCTGACAGGTTGCTGGTAATGCCGCCGTTTACAATGCATTGGTCGTTGACGGGGCGGGCGCGATTGTATTTTGTTGCAACCGTCTCGGTCTCAACGGGTCAGAAAAATGTTTATTCGTCCAGACCTATAGTTTCCGGTGAAAGTGGTTCACACGGCACTGAATTTATTCCGTCGTTATCTGTAAAAATTCCAGCGGGGGCAGACTCCAAATTGGTCACATTGACTGTTACAACGCACATGACGAGTTTGGGTGCGGGCAATTCATTCCGGACTATAACGTTACAGGCTGCAACTGTTCCGGTCCAAATTTTCAGAACTTCAAAGCAGTTATCGTAATGCTGATCAAATCGGATTACCGGAAACTCCGGGATTACCTCTGGCCATATATTCAGAGGACAGAGATAAATAACAGGCACAAATGTGCAAACCAAATTGACGAGGCCCTTCTTTCCGGAAGGGCTTCTTTGTTTCTGTGCGACGGCGGATGCTTTGCACTCATGCCGGTCATGAGAAACGGTGAAATGTGGGTCAATATTTTTTTCGCCCATTCGTTCGGGAAATGCGTTTTATCCCGGCATATGAAAGAAGTTCACAGACTGACGCGGGAGATTGGCGGGCAGGGGATTGAACTCTATACAACGGTTGAACGCCTGGCGTCGTTTCTCGTTCGTCAGGGTTTCACTAACGACAGTGACAGCAGGGTCCAGCACTGGATTAAGGAGATAAAATGAGCGGTCACAACAACGAGGTAAAAGAAACCTCATATGAAAAAGCTGCTGCGGATGTGGCAAATCAGCAGTGGGATATCTACAAGAACGAATTATCACAGTACGAAGACAATTTTATTGACCGGGTGGGTAACTACAACAGCGATTCAAATATGGCGGATACCAAATCAGATACAGATTTGGCGTACAACTCATCATACAGTCAGGCCAGAGATAATGCTGCAGCCAATATGACGGCATCCGGCATTGATCCAAGCAGTAAAAAGTTTGGAAGTGCTCAGGCAGATTTAACGACGAATCAGGCAACCAGCCAGGCGCAGACAGTGAATCAGGCACAATCATCAGAGCAGGATAAGTACACTGCCGGGCTTCAGGATGTTGTTGCTTTGGGCTCTGGTCAGAAGGCCACAGCATTAGCCGGATTGAGCGATGTGGCATCAATGAGTGCCAGTAAGGCCCGGTCAGATGCCGAGACAAGTTTTAATACCAGCGCAGGTTTAAAGCAGACCGTTGGAGCAGCTGCAGGAGCTGGGTTGAGGAGTTATCAGGAATCATTAAAGAGCGCTGACCCTATAGATTCACGGGATCTGGATAGTATCAGTACTAAGCAGAACCGGCTGAATACATACGATCCGTTTTCGAATACATCTGGCTTTATGGCGACTTAAGGGGGAGTTATGGGAGTTGCATCAGATACATACGCAAACATCATCCGTCAGCAATATGACGACTGGTATTCACGGTTTTATCCGAAACAGCAGGAACTGTTACAGAAAACGCAATCAGGTGAATTACTGAATGAGCAACTTGATCGGGCAGATGAAAACTCAGCCAGCTCTCTGGCGGCAGCTCAGCAGGGAGAAAGCAATAAAATGGCTCGTTATGGTCTCAGCTCTGTTCAGGATTCGGGGCAGAAGGCAAAAGGCGCACTTTCAGCCGTTTCAACCAAAAACAGTCTCAGGGACTACGAGAAAGACAGATCAATGAACGTTCTCTCCGGTGCCGGGTACAGCTTGCGGCAAGCATCTTCAAATACATCAGCTTCATCATAGGAATAAACCATGTCATACAGTTTATTAAGCGTTGCCGGTGATACTAAAAATGGAGCTCTGAAGGGACTTCGTGATGCTGCAACTGCAGAAACAAATCGTGAAAATGCTAACAAAGAGCTGAAGTCGGCACATAAGCAGCAGACGATGAGCTCTGTTGGTTCTGGTGCTGCTATCGGTACGATGATTAATCCAGGCTTAGGAACAGCAGCCGGTGCTGCAGCTGGTCTTGTTTTAGGCGAACTATTCTGAGGAAATAACATGAATTTAGACACTCGTGGTTTGATGGATGGTGCTCTGAAAGGTTTTGACGCAATGGATCGGCACTATGAAAGACAGGCCGGTTTAAAGATGGCTGATGAACGGATGCAGATGGAGCGGGAAAGAAATAAAGGCATATTAGCCATGCATGACCAGCAAATGAAGCTGCAGGGGGAAAGAGCTGAGAGAGAGAAGGCTGCTTTTGATGCTGAGTATGGAGTGGTCGGCTCCGATGGCAAACGCACTGGCGGATGGCGTGCAAAAAAACAGGCTCAGGAAGAGCAGCTTTTCAATGCCAACCTTGCTGCAAGTAACTCAGCAACCGAATTGAACAAGAACAATTTAGAGCGGCAAAAAAGGATGCAGACCATTCAGGACAACATATCTCTTCTTGAAGAAAAGTGGAATGAGTGGGGTAAAACCGGAACCCGCGATCCAATCTTTGATAACAAATATATCAAGGGCTCAGCATATGATCCAGAGAGGTATCTGGATAAAGAACATGATCAGGCACTTGGTGTCATAGAAAATAAATTGCCCGGGGTTATCAAAAACCCCCGCAGTCTTGATGAAGAAACAATTTCAGCGCTGGGCGTCATTTATAAAAATCAGGTGAGACAGGTTGTTGGACAGCAAGACCCTATTACCGGAAAGACTATCAAAGATGCGAAGTTGGGAGGTGTTACTCTTGCTGGTGATATCGACCCGAATCAACCAGGCGATCAACCGGGCATCGTTTTAACCACACTGGTCAATTACGGCGATGGGAAATGGGTTGCCAAACCAATTACCAAAAACCGCAGCACCCACCCGGACGATCACGTTATGGTTATTCCTCTGTCCGGAGCAATGCAGGATATAACCGGTCAGTTGAAAAAATGGAGAATTGCAAAAACCGCAGATGCCAGAAGAAAGTTATTTGGTCAGAGCAATACAAACCAGCAGGCAACAAAACAATACCATGAATCTCTTGCTGGTCTGACTAAAGAGAAATTCAAAGCGACTAACGATCAATTATCTAATTCTCTTAATGACCCTAAGGCAACTCAGCAAAAAATAGCTGCAATCAACGACAATTACAATCAGGCGGCGAGCGAACTGAAGTCCTTATATTTTGGTAACAAATCCGGGAAGTCTCAGGCTCAGCAGTCGCAAGGTACGCAGGTTCCTCAATGGGCGAATGGTGATCAGGAGAAGCTGGCTTTTGCTCAGGCTCTGAACAATAAAGGTTTGGATGTTGGCACTATGACAGTGGAACAATTAAACGATCTGTGGGATAACGATAGAAATGAAAAAATGGTAGCCCAATACAAAAAAGACGGTCAGAAAAAGAACCAAATGACAGCTTACAACCGATATAAAGCGTACTGATAAAGACCCGGCTTTGTGGCCGGGCCCTATGGAAATAGTTATTGGCTGTTTTTCCATCTTGTGGGACGGAGGCAATAATACAGAGCCAGCATACACACAATATTTCCGTAGAACGCAAGATAGAAATAATTATCAGTAATCTGAGTTACACCATCAACGGTAAATTTGGTTAAACCGCGCTCTGTATTTTCTATGGTATCAGCGCCGTTCCACCAACAAATCAGTAAAATCAGATAATACATAGCAATAACTACAATAAATAAAAATTTGCGTATCATGTTTAAAAGCTGCTTGAGGATGAGTTCGACGAACTGTCAGAATAAGTATGCCTATTGGTGATTTTCCCAGCTTACCCAGTTAAGTTTAGTTTTTGAATCCATTACGCAGGGGAACAGACTGAAGCCCTGGTCCTGAATCCCATTCTTGTTGAAATATTGCTGGAACATGAATTCCTCATATATCTCATCTTGAGATAGTCGCTTCAAATCAATATCCCCCATCCCCACAGGAGAAGAGAAGAAAAACTTAGGGCATGGGTGCATCTTAAAAAAAGGTCCGTAACTAAAAAATTCAGGATCTTCTTTGATACCAAACCAAAGATATATATTGGTGACAACGAAAATGCCCAGTAAAGTCTTTTTTATCATTTGGGTTCCTGTAGTTTTAAATCTTTCCGGAGAAGTTTAGTTTCTTCAATACCATAATCACCAGGGCAAGTTCTGGTTTGACCTAAAATTACGGCAAATTCCCTGTGTCCACCTAAGGTTTTTATTTTGGGAAATTTCTTACAAAGGGTTTTAATCAAAGATGTGAGCGCATTATGCATTTTCTCAGGGACTTGTCCATCATCAGAAAAATCAAAATGGTCAGCCCATGAACTCATATCATTAAGTTTGACTTCAGCTTCACCTCTTGAGGAAAAATCACCAATCATGACAATTCCTATTTTATGTGAGTTTGCTTTGTATATATGGCTTCCCTTGTAAATTAATGGTCTGCCTTCAAAGATTTTTCCTTCATAATTCACAGCATAGTGATAGCCAATGTCATCATATTTCTTTAAGTGTTCGGTCTGAATTTCCGATACAGTACTTTCACTGCTAAATGAGTTACCTGCGTGATGCAATGCAATAGCATTATAATCCCAGTCATCAGCTAGTTGATTTTTGCTTGGTTTCGCATTCCATTCGCTTCTGCGGACGATATCGCATTCTTTCAGAACAGAATTCATAACCTGTTTTTTGATTTGCTCACTATTTTCTTTTGCTAGTTGTCGTAAAGATTTTGTTTGTTGCAAAGGTGATGCTATGGGAGTATTTGCGCCCAAATAATTAGCAATCTCCCAACCATCAGAAGCCATTGTTCCACAGGGAAAGTGTATTATTTGAATTCCCTTATAATTCAGGGTAATCACTTCATGCATTTCTTCACTATTATTGTGGACTGTATGGGGTAGCGATATTGATATGCCGGTTATGACAGCTTTCTGGAACTCAATCGCATAGTGCTTTTCGTAATGGCCTTTTTCATTGGTACGATAAAAAACAATCGTTCCTTCAAGATGCTCCTGTTTTGCAAATGCCGTTGCCAGTAAAGGTGATGCTTTATCTTTGGGTTTGGTTATCTGAATCCCGCCGTGTTTTATTCCCGGCTGACTTGGTAGTTTCGACATGGAATACTGGCATTCCAGAACCGTGATTTCGTTGGTATGAGTTTCCTGATAACGGTTTCCCATTGAATCTTTAGTGTTGCAGCCACTGGAAATTAATCCCTGTTTTTCTCCAGTGAGAGATAAGTAAGATACATGTGCCATTTTTATTGGTATTGTTTATGTAAAATTAAATGCACATTAATAAAATGAAAGCATATGACAACGGTTGAGCTTTTATTGTGAGATATTGATTCAATAAATCAATGGGTTGGGGCTGGTTACCAGGTCAAGTGGGCTATATACGATCTGAAGCGTTGACTACGTAGCGTGATCTAATTGAGCAATCCGCACACCACACGTTGTAGCTCACTTCTGGACAATTTCGTTTTAGCGCAAGACCGACCAACGCCTTGCTAAGGTGTGAAGCACGCAATAACCAAGCATCTGCATTGCACTTCAACACCAAAACTACTGCATACTAAAAATGCCACGCGTGCTGAATCACGCTTAAGCAATTTGTTATATTTTTTTTGGTTTACTTAACTCAAATGAAAAAAGTATCGCAGCCAAAAACAAAGGCGTGAATAATGTACCCAACATAGCCTGCGCTCCAGCCCAAATCCTGATACTTTCTGAAGGTTGAAAATCACCATAGCCTAACGTTGTCCACGTTACGATAGAAAAATAGATACTATCGTAAACATCATGACTTACATTACCCTCTGGCGTAATCACACCTCCAAACCTGTATATAGCCGCGAATGTAATGATCCCCGTATAAAGAGCTACTACCATTTTTAGGAACTGTGACCATAGTTTAAACTCATGATGGCGCGTAAAAATATTCATAAATGAGGTTATAAATACGATTAGAGAACCAGTAAGCATGAAATAAACATTAGAATCTTCCTGAGTTATGAATAGCTGCGCTGTTGCAAATAAAGGGAAATATATAAAATTAATAGTAAACCCAAATACCCATAACAATCCCCACCCAACCTTTGAGAACATACTCTCTCCTGAAAAATATAACGCCGCCAGCAGGGGCCTAAAAACCAGAGCTAAGCGGCGGTTTTTTGGCCCCTCTGGCTGGCCTTGTTATGTGTTTTTTATTTGTTCGAACAGTGCATCAGTAATGTTGCCCATTTCATAAGAATGGTTGGTCATGCCCACTAAAGCGTCATCGAAAACCTCAATGGCGAAGAGGGCCAAAGACCGAGCCAACTTTTTATCGATTTTTTCAGAAGGTATCACCAAGCTACCTTTTTCTCTTTGAAAATATAGGGCATTTTCCCGAGCTTGAACAAAGCCAGCATTCTGAGCCATGTTCATAACTCGCCGTAACTCTTCTTTGCCCAGAACGTCTTCTAATCGCTGGCCCATTGGCACAGTTGGCAAGGCGGCCATAGCATGTTTGGTTTTATGGTCTCGGAAAACATTACGACCTTCCTTCTCAGGGTGCTTTCCATCTGTAAAGGAGCCGATATGAGCTTTTACCACTTCTTCGCAGGCCGTGATACTTAAAAATGCCGAACTGGGATAACCGGCGGCGAAATATAGTGTGCATGCGTCCTGGATAAGACTAACGATATGATCAATTGCCTTATCCAGTTCTTCAGCACTTCTAATCAGATTTTCATCTGTTCTTGCCATGCCGAGAATAAATTCAAATACATCCATGCGTTGATCTCGATTTACACATAACGCCCAAAGCAGCGGCGCGTTTACGCGTCCGACTGCCTTTGCTTGTTAGATTTTTTGAACCTGCCAACAAAGTGCCAGATTATTGATGCAATAAGCGAAGCAAGTATTCCCAAACCAAAGCTTATTCCTCTCTCAGTCCAGATCGATTTTTCAAAATCTTTTCTTTGCTGTAAGAATATAGCATCTACTGTTTCTTGGTTTGCGGTAACGATTGGCTCCAATTCTGATCTTTTTTGCTCTAGCTCTTGAATAAGGTTTTTTGTTGCTTCGATTTCGCCTTTTTTACTAGAAATAAACTCTGACAAATCGTTCAGATTTTTTTCTGTGTTCTTTAGTAACTCAAATTGCTCAGAATATCTTTGAGGCTTATCGAGTTTCTCGGTTCTCGCCTTCTCTGAAGTGTAAATTGCTAAACCCAAGCTAACAGAAGCTAACAATATGCCAATGAAAGATATAATGGCTGTCGGTTGAGGAGATTTCTTGTAGCTTTTTACCCAGAATTCAACAAACGCTTCTGCGAACGCATCAAACTTGAACAGGACTAATGATTTTACAAGCTCAACCGCTTCATCATGCTCTTCTCGCGGTGGCTCATGGTAAATATCAAAGTCACTTTCTATTATTTCAGCACCGGAAGCATCTTCATTAGTCATATTAATGATGCCTACTGGATACTCCCAAACTTCGAATTTTAAATGAATGTCGGCATCACAATTGTGGCATTTTTCATCCAGTTCATACGAATACTGGACTTCTTCGCCCATACCTCTTTCAGAGCCAGACTCTGCCTCGAAGTAGAAATCATCATTATGAAGGTAATGCTTTGCACCACAATTGGTGCATTTGTATATTGCTTTACCTGTTATTCCATCACTCATAGTTGGTACTTCTTACTCCGTGAAATCTAACAGTTCTTAGGTGGACAATGTCCACATGATATTGTCCATTTAATTGCCAATACTACTTTATCAATCATAATCAATACATTGATTTAAATATAAAAATAAATATTCAGTTCAATAATACATCACAAAATGCCGACAATGTCTTAACTAATAAGGCTTACTCGACAATACTATTAAATCATTACCTGAATTTGGGTGTTAGGTATTAGAAAAATACCTAAATTTATTATTTCGTAAAAGGAAAAGGGGCATAAATGAGTTAGAGCAACCTGTTAAACTTGACTGAGCAATCAAATAGGTCGGGTAGTAAAAAAATCCAAGATTTTGTGTATACAATTTTCCACCATTGCATGCTGACTTACTGCATCATTGGAATAACAAGCAATAATCCCCCAAACAAATATGATCAAAATTAAACCAGCTGCATAACCTGAGAAACCGCCGATTAACCAAGAAGCAAACTTTTGGACCTTGGATTTCTTATTGACGTACTCTGCGGCATCAGTGACATAACTCTTGAGTCTATTCTCAATGCCTTTTTCTATTTGAGAATCAATATCATTTTCTCTTTTGGTAAGCGATTTCTCTTTCTGTTCCAGATTTCGAGTAAGAGTATTGTGCTTAGCTTGCCTCTGAGCTTCTTTGATTTGATATTCTTTTTCTAAGTTGTGTTGAATCGATTTTGTTACTTGATCTATCAAGACGAAAGCGCTCTCTCTAAAGCTATTTAATCTGTCTTCGCTTAAAAGTACCCCGTCGTGAAAAAGCTTCAATCTTTCGGATATCACCTCTTCTGGCTCGCCTTCTTTTTCACGGAGCTGTGTTGCCGTTTGATCTTTTTGGTATTTATATAAAGCGTAAGCAATTAGTCCTTCGATATCTGATTTATCTTTAACTAATTGCTTGAAGACCCATTTTTTATCCATGCGCCTTGTAAAATCCTTTCGATACTTAAATGAAACGGGTGTCTGCGAATTAACTTTTATCGTTGTACTTCAGGTTCGGTTACTTCGAGCGTTTTAAGCATTTGAGAGAAGGCTTTTCGGAAGAGTTTCAACGAATCAGCGGCAGTAGCACTTGGCGTTGAGTTTTCAAGCTCATCGATGTTCTGCTTTTGCAGTGATTCTCTGATCAGTTCTAATCTCTCACTCTTGGATATGAGAGGTGATCGGTTTATTTTTTTCTTAGCCATAGACGTTGTTTTCTTATATTAATGATATTTAACTTATATTTATACAACAATGTTAATATAGAATTGCGGGAGATGCCACTATGTTTTTGCAACATAAGTTCTTTTTTTTCATGCATACAGGGCCAGAATCTACAACCAATTCCCCCAACAAATCCCAGCTTTAACCGAGATTTGCCTTGCTCACCTTTATACGATCAAACCTCTATAAATTTTTTGAGGGATTGGGTATGTATGCACAGGTAGATAAGCGGAAGGTGAAACAATGCCGGGTGGTTGGTGGTTCCGGTGGGCAGAGGAAAAACAGCTATCGTATTGATAAAAATGGAGTTATACAACGTGGTTGCTGGGATAGTTTCAAAAGATTATTAAGAAAATTTCGATTAAGTAAAAATAACTCAGTTGATGTGAATAGTACATCTCCTCTGCTTAATGAAAGAAAAATGCCTTCATTGACTCATGATGTTAAGAGTTGCGAACCTGAAGATTATGTTATTTTGGCAAGAGGTACTCATTCTGAAGAGGAATTTTATAAAATAATTACCCAACAAAGTGCGGGTGGTTTGTCGCGAAATTCATCGGTTAAAGCCCCCCCTGAGACTGCTGGAATAAAACAAGCAGGAATGGATGAAGTGCGCCCGGGTACTAGTCAAAAAATTAAGAAAACTTTTGAATGGACTGAATATACCAGTGATATAGATAAAGCCATAGATTTTAGTAATGTAAATAAAGTCGGAGAAGATCGTACGAGAGGTGGGTTGGTTGTTATTAAGATAAAAAGAAAGTATTTAACTGAGGGTTCCAGGGGTGAATGTGGTTGGATTGCTATGGATTCTGCACCAGTTGAAATATTATATACAGATAATAGCTAGCCTCGTGGCCAAAGCCCACCCAGTGGGCTTTCCATCCCGGTAACCAGCACCATTCCCCCAAAGCTCAATACAACCATTTGCATTCAATTCTGTGACATCAGCCTATAAATACCGGACGTTGTCTCATATAAAGCTATGCTGATTGCACTATATTTAACCTTATTGATACTATGGTTAATATGGGCCAGGTCATGGGAAGAAAAAGAGTAACCGTTATTTAAATTTAGAAGGTGTTTGATTTATAAACAACAGAAAACAAATTATGAATAATAATATTATCATAAAGATGTAGGGAAGGATAAATGACTTATTCGGAATGGAAAGTAAACAAAGAACATCAATTGCTTAGAACACCAGATGGGGATTTAAATATTGTCGTTGATGATATTGTTACGCTTGAAAATAGTGACTTTTCCTGTGAAGTGACTGTAACAAATATAATCGATGAGAACTTTTCTGGTATTGTGAAGTCAGTCAAAGAGAATCGAGAGGGAGATAGATACTCAATTGAAAAAGGCACTGAAGTTGCTTTTAAGCATAATAATATTTATCAGTGTCATAGAAGAAAGTATGTATAAATCCATAATCATCTACTTGATCCAGATGCATATCCTATTAAACTAAACCAATTGAATATCAATCAGGCGGGTTTATGAGATTTTTATTGTTGGTTGGGGTGATTTTTTCTTCAGTAGTTTCTGCTGAAAGTTCAGACGAGTTTTTTTCATTGGGCAATCCGATAGGTTTACGACTTGCTGTTGTCGAGTTTTCACAAAAGATTGTCACATTAGTCGATGTTGATTCACTGAGGGTTCTGGATGGTAAAATCTCATTGAAGAGATATGTAAGACATGTTCAAGGCAGTGATTCTTTACATGGCAATGCAATCGTGACATCAGAGACATTCAATTGTATGCAAAATACAATAAGTCGAAATTCATTTTCAATACAAGGTTATGTTACAGATGATTTATATTCGAAATCTCTTCCGATGAGTAAGTCGCTGGTTGAATCGGATAACCTTTCAAGTCGGTTGTGTGATGTGTTTCTGGAAAAACCTGAATCAATGTCCTACGGTGAATTAACTAAAATGCTAAGAGGTGCTTTATTGAAGGCTAGTGATAGCTTTATTCCACAGTTACCTTATACGGCATTCTCATTGAAAGAAATTTTTATTGATCCTCAATATGATAGCAAGGGCAAATTAATTACTTATGAGAAAACCCCTCTGCTTAGTTATTATCTTTCTGGAAAGCATTAATAAAAAATATACAAGGATACTTGGAGATATGGGTATGCAAGTCAAATTGATAATATTTTTAGTCTTGGCTTTATTGATAAATGGATGCGCGCATATAGGGCCATCATATGGTGTGTATGTTGATTCTATCACTGCACCTGGAAGCGATAGTAAAACTAAATACATTCTTTTGCCGAATAATAAAGATACTTCCTCAGATGACTTGCAGTATTTGGAATATAAACCTTATTTAGTTCGAGCCTTAAAGAGCAACGGTTACAGAGAGGTTAATAGTATTGATGATGCCGATATAGCTGTTTTTGTTGGGTATGGCATCGGTGATCCGCAAACAGAGCAGCACACATATTCAGTACCAACTTGGGGACAAACAGGGGTTAGCTCATCTCGTACTTATGGCACTTTCAATTCTTATGGGAATACTTCTTCATATTCTGGAACGACAATATATACACCGACTTATGGGATAACTGGTTCAGAAACCAAAATAAGGACCAAAACTACATATTTCAGATTTATAAGTTTGGTGGCTTATGATGTAAACGAATATAAGAAAAGTAAAAAGATGAAACAGGTATGGAAAACGGATATTACATCTTCTGGTTCATCTGGTGATCTACGACGGGCTTTCCCTGTTCTTGTAGCCGCATCGGAGCCATACATTGGAAAAGATACAAATAAAAAGGTTCATATAAAGATTAGAGAAAATGATGATTCAGTAAATAAATTGAAAGGGATTAGTGTTAAAAGTAATCAATAGAATTAATCACTATTTGACAAAAGCCAACCTCAGGGGCTAACATCCGAAGTGAGGCGTCGAAACCTCTTCCAAAACCGGACTACACCAACCCCGAAAGCGTTGGCTTTTTTACGCCCAAAATATGGCGTAATTCCCACAGCATAGATCTATCTGCAGAATTATGTTGGGAGGGCGACGAATACAATACCCTTCGGGGAAATAAGTCCGCGGCAGTTTTGGGCCGTTTCGAACCTCCCAACACCCTCATACTTCGAAAAAACCAAAACGGAGGTCACCATGACCGAGCTTTCTTTTAACAACGTTGAATTGAATGTCATTTCCAGAGATAACCAAATCTGGTTCACATCCGTAGAACTATCCAAGGCTCTGGGTTACAAAGATAGTAAAAGTGTTCATCGCATATATTCTCGCTATTCCGATGAATTTACTGAAGGAATGACGCTGGTGGTCAATTTGACCCCCAGCGGCCAGAAGCCCGATCCAGCCTTTAATACGAGAATCTTCTCCCTTCGCGGCGCTCACCTAATCGCAATGTTCAGCCGGACACCAGTTGCAAAAGATTTTCGCCGGTGGGTTCTTGATGTGCTTGATAAAGAGACAGGCCAATCTCAGCCCCTGACATTAGATGATGGTCAGAAAAAAGCGATTCGTGAGATTGTTGGCAGTAAAGCAAAATCAAGCGGAGAGAGCCACAGAAGCATTTACATTTCACTTCATCACCATTTCAGTGTGAAGGAATATGGCGATATCCTTCAGTCTGATTTTGATGAAGCAATGACATTTCTTGAAGAGCTTGAGCTGAAACCGGCATTACCGGCCCCTGAGAATAAACTCCCGTTTCAGACAACACGGATCATGCTTTTGATGGAGAACGGGAAGGTGACTGATTCCAGTGTCATTCCGGACAATGCATGGATTGTTGCACCAGATAGGTTTACATCTATTCTGGAATATCCAGGTGCATTTAACCTTCAGGAAATGACAGAGATTGCTCAGTGTGCTCAGAGAAGGGCGATTGAACTGGCTAAGTGTTTGCCGAGATTGAATTGAGGAAAAGGCGCGGTTTTGGGCCGCGCTATTGTCATCATTTGGGATTTATCAAGAGATCGGAGATGTTTATTTTCGGGAATTCTTTTTCCAGTAGCGAATGACTTTTTCACCGATCCAAATAATGGACATGATGTAAAAAAACCAGACAATCTTATCGCCTATTAGAATAGAACTTAAACAAACAATAACAGATGCGATCAGTGAAACCATGATCAACACCATTCTGTCTTTCAGCCAGGTTTTATTCACCAGTTAACCCTCAAAATTTCCGGGTGATCCCGTACGGCATCATCAACCCACCATGTAGACATCCCAAACGCTGCTACAGCTTTTTTGAGTTCACTAACGCTGCAGCGTGTTGCTCTTTTTGAGGCCATAAGTGCAGAGCCGATAACGGCACCGGCCCACCATGAGGCATACACTCCGCCATAGGTTGTTGCCAACCGTCCACCTTTTGCTATTGCAGATAATGGCACGTCAGACGCTTTAAATGCCAGAGCGCTGTCAATTGCTTTCAAACCTGTCGCAATTCCGGCTGCAGCATTGAATACATCATTCGGGACAGGCAGGTACATCGCCCGTAAATTACTTTCAATATTATATTCAAAATTTTGAATATCAAATTCACAGATAGCCACTTTATATCATCGTTTTTGTTATTAATCAATGCGCATATATTAGCGAGTTGTTTATATTAAATAAAGTGCATAATGAGAGATATTGAAACCAGTTTACAAACAGAGAGTGTCAAAAGTGGGAGATGTGGCAGAGTGTTGTTGTATAGAGAAGGGCGATTGAACTGGCTAAGTGTTTGCCGAGATTGAATTGAGGAAAAGGCGCGGTTTTGGCCGCGCTATTGGATTACGAGTTAAATCAAATCTACCTATAAGGTTTTATGATCCTTTGTTGCTATATTCCATTTCTTGTTTTTACCTACGAAAGTAGACTAAAATAGGAAATGAGCGTTGCAGCTTATCGGATTAAAAATTTTATAGGTAGTGGTGTATGACCAATTTGAAGTTAAAACTTGTCGATTATTCAGACCCCGAAGATCATTTCGAAGATACATTAGGTATTGCTCCGAGCATGTTTCGTGATGCGATTCAAAATGGGCTTCAATATTACAGAGGCGTCAATAAATTCCATCCTGTTACAGCTGGCGGTTCGCGAGCTTGGGAAGAGATTGTCGCGACGTTAAGATTAAGAATTATTGAAAATTACGAAGGATGGAAGGCGGAACAACGGCATGGTATGCCAGTCCTGATTAATGCGAAACTTGGTAAAACAATTGTTGTTACCAGTGGAGATGAAAACACTGGAGTCAAGGAAGAGACACCAAAAACAAAGAATGCAAAGGGAGGGGTTACTGAGTATTTTGTTGGGCAAAATCTGTCCCTCTTCGATGAGGCGGAATCAGATATAGGTAATATTACTCCCGTGGATAGTCACGAAACATGGGTTTTTTTGTACACATTTGATAAAAACAAATCTGAAATTCGTTTTGAGTTATCTCTACCAACTGGCGCATCTATTTCTGGTAATCATGGGAAAGTAAAAATCACAGACTGGAAGAACAGAGTGATTTTCCCGGCAATATCCTTTAATGAAATGCCTGATGAGTTCAAGGCTCAATTCGCTGAAGATTCAGATTTCTTTGAAGTTCAGAAAAAATAAGAAGTAGTAAAATGTCAGCTAAGTTTAATCCTTCCAGGCTCAGGCTTGCCAGAGTAAGACGCCAGTTAACTTTTAAATCCCTATCCGATCGGGTGGGTATGAGTGCCCGGATGGTTTCAGAATATGAGAAAGAATATTGTAAAGTTACGCCACCTCCGGAGACAATAGAGGCTTTTGCTCATGCACTTAATTATCCGGTTGAGTTCTTTCTGGTGCCGGAGCCAATAGAAACAGTCTCTAAAGAAACTGTTTCTTTTCGGTCATTAAAGAGAATGAGAGCTGCGTCTGAACATGCAGCAATAGGGGCCGGGCAAATTGGCGTAATGATTAATGATTATTTTGATAGTAGATTTAGCTTGATTCCAAACAATATTCCCGATTTTCGGGGGGTAGAGCCGGAAGCTGCTGCCGAAGGCTTAAGAGCCGAGTGGGGGTTAGGAACATTCAGTATCGGGAACATGATCCACTTGCTCGAAAAGCATGGAGCAAGAGTTTTTTCTTTGACTGAGAACACGTACGATGTCGATGCGTTTTCCTTTTGGAAAGGCGATGTGCCATATGTTTTCTTAAATACACAGAAATCTGGTGAGAGAAGTCGTTTTGATGCGGCTCATGAGCTTGGTCACTTGATTTTGCATAAGCACGGAGTTTCGCAAGGGAAAGATGCTGAATGTGAAGCTGATAAGTTCGCTGCCAATTTTCTTATGCCTAAAGCAACGTTACTTCCCTATAAAGGAAAAACCATCACGATAGATGGAGTACTCAGCCTGAAGTTGAACTGGAAGGTCTCAGCAATGGCCCTGATTGTTCAAATGAAAAATGTGGGTGTCTTGAGCGATTGGCAGTATAAGAGCCTGATTATCACTGCTGGTAAGTTCGGATTACGATCCCGGGAAATAAATGGAATTGAAAGAGAGCAATCTATAGTTATTGAAAAAATTCTTTCCGCACTAGAATCTGAGGGCATATCTTTGCATAAGTTAGCTGAAGAGCTGCTTCTTCCTCTGGATGAGATATCAGGGCTATTGTTTAAATTTGGTGTAGTAAGAAATAACGATATGCCTTTTGGGGGTTCAGCATCCGCTTCTAAGGTGCCTCATTTAAGATTAGTGCAATAATGTTACAGATTTGATTCTCATAAAAAATCAGGTCACAATTTCCCCATCGTGTGAAGCCTCGTCCATCCGGACGGGGCTTTTTTTATGCCTGATTTTCGGAGATTAACCATGGTTGATAATGAACTGCTCGGTGAAAACCCTGATGCGACTGTGAATGCAAAAACTGATATGAGCGATGGATACCAACTATCACAGGGGTTTCTTGATAAATACGTACCAAACGGCGAGCCAGCTGAATATCAATTGTCACCCGGTTTCGCAGAAAGGTATGCGGCTTATAAAAATAGCGGGAGTCCGGAAGAAAAGGACTATAACGCGACCACCGGGGATATGGTTAAAAGTGTTGGTAGCGGTGCACTGGATGCTTTAGCCGGTTTAGCTGAATTTGCCGGTCAGGTAACGAATCCTGTTTCACCAAATATCACCAATCCGGTCAGAGACTTATTCAAGTCAGGTTCTGAAGCGATCACCGATAGCATGACTGAAGGTGGCCGGGAGGCGATGTCTGCGGAAATTACTAAGAAAGACAAGCAGGGCCATCTGCATTTTACCGATGCTTCAGCGGATATTGATGTCTGGGCGATGAAGTTCGCCAACGGATTGGGCTCAATGGCTGGCGGAATGGTGATCCCGGGTGGCGTAATCAGTAAAGGTGCCCAGATGACGATTGGCCGGGCAGTTGTTTCATCAATGGTTAAACGGGGTGCATCTGAAGCCGTGGCTAATGCCACAGCTAAACGAACAATAGATATGATTGCCGGTGGAGCAACAGCTTTTGCAAGCTCACATGGTTCAGCAATGCTTGATGGTCACGATCAGGTCATGTCTATGGATGCCGGATGGCTGAATGAAAATTCAGAATATTTTCAGGGAGCAATGGATCGGATAGTGAACGACCCGGCGAATGACGGTAAGAGTGCGTCTGAACTAATCAATATGGCAAAGCAGGAGACAGCAAGCTATGTCAGCCGGATGGTTGGGCTTGACCCGACAGCCATTACAGCAAGCGTTGTCGGCGCATTTGGTGACAACCTCCTGTTTAAAGGCGTTGCCGGTCATGCGGCCAGCGGTGTGAAAAAAGGATTCGCGAAAGGGGCAGTTACAGAAGCATTGACAGAAGGGTCTGAAAACTACTTTCAGACCCGGGCAACAAATAACGCCATGAATAACGTGGCCGGGACAGACAGAGACTTATCAGAAGGCGCTGTAGAAAGTGCGATTGAAGGCGGTCTGGTTGGTTTGGGTACTGGCGGTGTCATGGGTGGGCTCGGTGGCTTCCGGGGGAAAGGTAAAGAGGATATTGAAGAAGCGGAAACTACCAATCTGGAAGATGAAGGCTACCAGCCTGAACAGGCAGAGCCTCAAACCAATCAAGCTGAAACTCAGCTCAATCCGGAAGCCGCGTCAGGTGAGCCTGTCCAAAATCCGGAATTATCTGAAGAGCCGGTAAGCCAGCCACAGACAATGCAGGAATCTCTTGATCAACTGATGAACAAGAGCCGGGGGAATCTTCAGGATAAAGGCGTGCTTTCCTCTGGTGATGAGCGGGAAATTGTTTCAATGGCTCGTGCTTATGACCCGGAACGCGCTGCACAAATCGAACGGGAGTTGTCCGATCCGGATATTGATAGTAATCCGGAATATGTTCAGGAACTGGAAAATGAATACCGGCAACTGGCCGACAATGCGAGACATATGGATGTTGACCCTCATGCAACATCGATTGACCGGCACGTCACTGAGAACAAGCGTGCATTCAAAGAACGAAATCAAAATTTGCGGGCAGAGCAGGAGCCGGAAGTAAACCGGGAGGAGGAATACAACCAAATCCGGGAACGGGTGAAAGCTCAGCTTCTTCCTGAAGACCAGGGTAATGAAGATTTGATTAACCGGTTAACTCAGACAGAGTTTGACTACAAATATAATGATGCACCTGTTGAAAAGTCTCAGCCATACCAGCCGGAGCCATATCAGGATAACCGGCAATTTGACCCACAGCAGGCACAGGCAACTATTGAATCAAAGGCAGCTCAGGCAAAAGAGGCGTCATTGCAGGGACAGGCTGAAGCTGAACGTTTGCAACGGGAGCCGGATCCAGACATCAACCCTAACTGGATCGGTGATGATAACGGCCAGCCGGTAACCCGTACTTTCATGCGGGATAAGGCTAATCAGGCTGCTCAACAGGAGGCCGAGCGTCTGGCTCAGACTGAGTCAGTAAAAGAGCAAATCAGAAACCGGCTGGGAAATCGCACTGAGGGCCGCTTTTCTCAATTCAATGATGATGCAGACCGGGTTCAATCCGGATTGCCAACGAAATCTGATATTCAGGAAATTAAGCATCAGGCTGAAGAGCGTCAGCATGAGCGAACCTTTAACGGGAAAAGTATCAAAACCGGTATGAGTAAACGCCTGCGCCGGAAAATACAACGGGCGCGGGGATTTGATACCGAAGCGGTGCTGAGTGAATTCCGGAACAATGAAAAACGTCTGCAGGCGTATCAGGAAGAAGCTCGCCAACGGGCAGCGGAAGAAGCCAGAAAGCACAAAGACCAGAATGCCCAGAAATATTTTGAGCAGCAGATTAGCTCCCCGGAAGCCGAGCAATTCAGGGAAAACCTGATCACGAGTTCAATCAAGAATATCGATGATATTTTGAGTAAAGGTTCTGGCACCGTTCTGGAAATGGATGGACAGAAAACCAGTCTGCCGGCAGTAAAAAAACAGCTCACAAACAGCGTGCGTAATCTGGCCGCTAAGTTCATCGGTAAAACCGCAGCAATGAATGAGCGGCTACGGGCTGCAAATGACTCTTCTGTTGCTCAGTCAATTCAGCAGGTTGTTGGATCTGATGTGGTCCCGGACGCCGGACCTGTCCAGGTAGATTCACTTATTAAAAATTTCGATAAGCTGAGTGATGGAGAGCTCTCCCTTAGTGACTTGAAAGCTCTGACAAAAGATGTAAGTGAGAATGAAGAGAGCATAAAAGCACAGCTGTCTTCAATGACAATTCCCCAAATCAATAAAGCCATGGGGCCATACTTTGCGGCCAGATGGAAGGGTGAGCGTAAAGCCAGTTTGGTTAAGCATGCGTTTAATCATCTGGTGAGTGATATTGAATTTGCAGGCTCTGAAGGTTCTGATGTGATTCAGCTTACGCAAGCTTCCGGAGACAAATCCCGGGCTCAGTTGGTCAATGACAAGATCAGCTCTTTATCTGATGAAAGCTATCAAAAATATCTGGATGCAAAAAAAGAAGCTGTAAAACGGCGACAGAAACACGCTGAAGCTAAAGAAAAAGCAATAAAGGATCCTCAGACACTGGCTGACTTTGCTCTTTATTTGAAAAGTGGGCAAGAGTTGACGCCGGAACTTCGTGCCAGATATGACCGGTTAATTACTGACGATGTGTTGAAAAAACGTAAAGAGGTTGATGATAAAAGGGCTGTGAAAGATGGCTTTGAATCTGATTCTGAACTTGAAACCGGTGAAATTGAAGAAGGCGTTCATGGTAAGACCGGAGATAAGATATTTAATGTCTCTCTGAAAACCCGGTTGGGAAAAGACAAATTCAAAGAAGCGGCAGCAATGGCCCGGTCAATGAAAGGTGGATACTGGAAGGGGAGTTTTTACTTTCCTTCCCGGGAAGATGCTGAAATGTTTATCGGCTGGCTGCATGGCGACTCTGTTGACCGGTCTGAATCTCTTAATGCCAGAAAAGAAGACAAGCTACTTTCAAATGCGGAAAAACTGAGAAAGCTGGGTGAATCATTAGCACACAAAGCAGAACAGGAACTGAATGCTCCCCGCCTGGAGAATACTCACAAGCGCATGGAAGAGGCAGGCAGAGCCAGAGCACGTGCTGAAAGCGACTCAAGAACAGCGCAAATCATGACTGCACTTGCTGACAAAATTGAAAAAGGCGAGGTCAAAGCTCTCTCCCGGTTAAACGCCAAGACACAGATTGAAACCCTTCAGAGTGTATTAAGTGGCGCTCTGTATGAAGCGAACTCAAAGAAAAGTGATCTGGTGGCTAAGACAGACAACAGCCGCCCTTACTGGAAAGATGATGTCACCGCCGATCAGAGAGTCATGTTTGCCAGATATCCCCTGGCGGATACCCGGGCGAATATTGTTCAGGAATTAGGAAAACGAATGTCAGAGACTTCCGGCTATAAGATGGCTGGTAAGAGTCTGCTGAAGACATTCGGTGAACGAACCGGGAATGTTGCACTCAATACTGAAAGTGAGACCGTTCATAAAATGGTTGAGTTTGCTAAAGCTGAAAAACTTTATGGCGACCTTCCGGATATGTTCATGCGCCTGCAGCGAATGGGGATAACGCGAAGAGAGCTGCTACGTGAAGCGATTCGGGAAATGGATTCAGTCAATCCAAAGGTCAAAAAAGAAAGCAAACTACAGTCACTCGAAAGAGAGCTGAAGAAAAAAATCATCGGTAACCGTAATGCCTTTACTGATTTCTTTCCGACACCAGAAAGCCGGGCTGAACATATTGCAGATTTAGCGGATATTCAGAAAGGCATGAAGGTACTTGAACCCAGTGCCGGGAACGGAATTCTTGCTGATGCCGCAAAAGCCAAAGGTGCAAAAGTTGATACCGTTGAAATTGCCGGAGACCTCAGAAGTATCCTGAAAGAGAAGGGTCACAATGTTGTCGGTGATGATTTCATAGCGTTCAACGGTAAAGACTACGATCGCATCATCATGAACCCTCCGTTTAGCAAAGACATGGATATCGATCATGTCCGTCATGCATATGACATGCTAAAGCCCGGTGGCCGGTTGGTTGCAATCGTCAGTGGTATGGCCGGTGATCGTAGCAATAAAAAGAATCAGGAATTCAGGGATTGGTTAGATGCTCATGATGCTGTTGAAGAAGCGGATACGGAGGGGCTGTTTAAAGATTCTCTGAATAAAACCAGTGTCCGGACAAAAACAATTACGATTGATAAGCCGGATATCAGGTACTCCCGTGAGGGAGTATCAACTGAACCGGTCACTCACCGGGGAATGACCGTTAAAAATGCTCAGCTGGCTGCAGATGAGTTTTTAAAACAGTACAACGGCGGTGCCGGTGTAAAAATCTCTGTTGTGAAAACACAACCTGAAGCCGAAAAGGTGATGGGGGCAAAATTCCCTCCGGGTACTGTTGTTCATGCGCTGTATTCAGACCGAACCGGCGAGACCGTTGTGGTTGCTGACAATATCGAAAACGCCCGCGAACTGCGTAAAAAACTGAGACATGAGGTTTTGGTTCACCATGGGCTAAAAGCTGTTGTCGGTGATAGCGAATATCAAAAAATCCTTGAGCGAATGATGCGCGGGAAAGATTCAAAGTACCTCAAAGACTATTGGGATCACGTACAAAACAATTATCCGGGTGAAACTCTGGGAAATCAGGTTGAAGAAGTGTTGGCTCATGCTGCAGAAATGGAACGGGGTAAACTCGGCCAATGGTATGACAGAGTAATTGAAGCAATATCTACAGCCCTGAAAAGAGTCGGATTGATGCGCCACTCTGATATGACGAAAGCAGAGATGAACAACATCATTCAGACACTAATTGATCGCACAAAGTCGGTTAACCAGTGGCATGACCTTAATGATAATTTCACAAAGGGGCGCGATTCAAAGCTGTCCCAGATTAAGTTCTCAAAAGTTCAGGCAAAGACGCTGGATGAGGCTCTGGCGATGCCAACGCCGGAAGAGCGATTCGGTGGCGTGCTGCAGACTTTAGGCAGAAAAATCAATGAATCAAAGTTGGCTGGAGCGGTTAAGGGTGAAGTAGGGCTTGGCTTTGTTACGCTTCGCCAACTCTCTGATTTGGCTAAAGATAAGCTTCCCCAAGTCGGCCAGTATGTTGATACAGTTCACCGGATGCTGAGCCGCAGAAACCAGTTAGCCTTTGACGCGCACGAAATGGCTGATTCAATTCGCAAATGGATGGCAAGAAATCGCAAGTCAGCTGATGAAATGTTTGATGTCGCACATTGGGCAACTGTTGAAGGCGTTGACCCGGACCTGGAATTCAAGTCAGCGAAAGAAGCAATAGAGAAACGAATTCAGCACCTGGAGAATGTAAACGAAGGAAGTCACAAAACCAATGAGCAAATGAGTGAGTTGAAAGAACTCCGCAATATGCTGGCCGGAGAACCCCGTCGTCAGCAAAAACATGCAGCGCTAAAGCGTCGTTTTGACAAACTGCCGGAAGAGGCCAAACAGCATTACCGGAACATGAGGGATAAGTATAAGGACCGGCATGATTTATATAAAAAACTGTTGGAAGAGCAGATCGCTAATGCTGCGATTGACGGTCGGCTGAAAAAAGCCCGGATTGCAGATTTGCGTTCTCAGTTTGAGCTGCAGGAGGTAATGGCTCCATATTTCCCGTTATCCCGGTTTGGCGATTACTGGGTGAGTGTCCCAGATGAAAACGGCGAAAAACGGTTCCTGATGTTTGAGACGGAAAAAGAGCAGCAAGCGACTCTTCGGAAATTGAAAGATCAGGGGTTTGAACCGTTCTCCGGTTACAAACTGGATAAAGACCCGAAAGTTGAAGGTGCAAGTCTCGGGTTTGTTGTGGATCTGATGAGTAAAGTTGAGGAGTCCAAACTCAACGACCTGAAAAAAGGGGAGATCAAGGACGTCATCTATCAAATGTATCTGCAGTCTCTGCCAAGCCGCTCTATGCGGAAACAATTTATGCACCGGCAGAAAGTAAAAGGCTGGAGTAATGACGCTTTGAGGGCTTTGGCTGAAAATATGATCAAAGGATCGTACCAGCTTGCCCGGTTAGAGTTCTCTGATGAATTAACCAAGCTGGCCTCAGATACCGCAAAGGCCGCTGGTGTGAGTGGAGATAACCAGGCGGCACGGTATTCAAATGAGCTGATGAAACGTCACGAATGGGTGATGAATCCGAAACACAATAAGATTGCTCAAAAACTCACATCAATGGGCTTTACATGGATGCTGGGCTTTTCACCGGCTGCAGCTGCAATCAACGTCTCTCAAAACTTTGTTGTCGCACTGCCGATGATGGCCAGTAAATTCGGGGCAGGCAATGCGGCGTCAGAGCTGACAAAAACAACCAAAGAATTTGTTGCCTCAAAAGGGGATATCAAATCTAAGCTCACCAACTTCGAAGAAAAGGCAGCATTCGATCACTGGTATGATTCTGGCCTGCTGGATTCAACCAATGCGCACGATTTAGCAGGGATGGCAGAAGGACAGAGCTGGAAATATAACCCGGCATTTGAGAAATATAATGAGTGGATGTCGAAATTATTCCACAAAGCTGAAGTATTTAACCGGGAAACTACAGCTTTAGCGACATACCGGTTAGCCAGAAAGAACGGCATGGAACATGAAGCTGCGACAAAGCTTGCTGAAAAACTGACGTGGGATGCGCATTTTGATTACTCAAACGTAAACCGCGCCCGGTACATGCAGAATCCGGTGATGAAGGTGGCGACTCAGTTCAAGCAGTATTCGCAAAACATGACGTATTTTTTGCTGAGAAATGCCTATCAGTCCATAAAAGGGGCAACTAAAGAAGAGCAAATTGAGGCCCGTAAGCAATTGATTGGCTCGCTGGGAATGACTGCATTAATGGGCGGCATGTCTGCACTACCACTGAGTGCCGCTTATGGAATAGCTAACGCTCTTTCTGCAGTTTTTGGTGATGATGACAAGCCCTGGGATGCAGAGACAGAATTCAGATCGTATCTTGCTGATGCATTTGGTGAAGATTTGGCAGACGGTATTTTATATGGAGCTGGCGGCGCTGGTATTTCTCCCCGGATTTCCATGGATAATATGTGGTTCCAGACCCCCAATGATGACGTTGATGGGGAAGGTTCGTGGGATTTTTATGCGAAGCAAGCTGCCGGGCCGGTTCTGGGTGGGATTTTTGTTCAGGGACTCCGGTCGTTAGACCGTATTAATGATGGCGATTATTTCCGGGGTATTGAAGGGATGATGCCTAAGATTGTGAAAGATGCAATGAAAGCGTACAGGTACGCAGATGAAGGAGCTTTGAATAGCCGGGGAGATGCGTACAAAGATGATTTCAAATGGATTGAAATCATGGGGCAATCAGTCGGATTTACACCGGGTGATTTATCCAAGCAGTACCAGGTGAACAATGCCCGGAAGCAATACGAGCAGCACGTCCTTGATCGCCGCTCTCATCTCATGAAAGCCTATTATCTCGCATGGAAGCAGCATGATGAGCGACTGATGTTTGACACTCAAAAGGCCATGTCTCAGTTTAACCGGAAGTATCCACAACTTGCTCTGACTTCACAGTCGATCAGACAGGCAATTAAAACCCGGATGCGTTACAGCAGCCAGAGTTCAAATGGAGTGAATCTGAATAAGAAACTCCGGGGAATAGAGAACGCTGTCGGTTGGTGATTTTAGCGCGGGTTAACCGCGCTTCTCCTTCTTTGCTTCGCTATCCATAACTACCATTAGTGATAATAATGCATGTTTGGAACGAGGAGACATCTTGTTCCAAATACTAATGTACTCAGATGTGCGAATATCAGCAGAAACGCTAAATTCTGAAATGCTCAGTGCTGCAAAAAGCTGATCTCTGTCTTCAAGCGTCATCTTCTGATGACCAGACATAATACGTTTGATGCGTGAGAGCCCTATGCCGGACATCTCAGACAATTTTGAGTATGAAATGCTTCTGCTGTTTATTGTATTCCGAATCATAACTACAGTCGGATGCATAAAACCTCATTGTTTTTAATAATATTTTTATCATTATAGCTAATGGTTTGACGCTGTCATTCTGGTTCGAATTTCGAACCATTTCGCCTATTTGGGCTGAATTTTGAACTACGTGCAATAAATTGGTAGAAAATCAACCAATGGATATTGCATTATCATTATTCCGTAAAAAAAACGTCAAGAGGCTGTAAATATGAAAGATAAAATCAATGACTTAGAGTCAATTATAGACGAGACAGAGCTTGCAATATTAGCACTGAGTTCAACGATGCTTTGCGAATACGTGGGGATATGCGCGTTGCAAAACCTCCTCGCAGATGTTGGTCAGAAGGCCAAGCGTTTGCTTGAACTGGAAAACAAAAACCGATTTTAAGAAAATAAAAAGGCCCGTTTGGGCCTTATTTGCAATGCTTTGTAACAAACTTATTATCATTTCCCTGAACAGCTGCTATCCGTTTATTCCTCTTACACTCCCACTTAGTTACAGGATCTGTCTTGTCCCATGCACTCATGAGTCTTTTCTGACTTTTTGATAATCTGATCTTGTACCGGTCGGACATGTATAAATAGGTTCTTGCGATATTGCCGCGAACACTTGCAGGAGGCATAGCGGATCGCTTCTTAAAATCAATCTGCATAGGGCATTGACCATATGTTGCACCATGCGTTCCTGACCATTGCGTGAACCTGTAGTTACTGCGATTTCCGTTCACCTCTCCGATAGCCGGGACAAGATTATGTAGATCCGATTCCATCTTTTTAAAAGCAGGGAACTTGTGGCAATTTTTGCGGCCACCTTCCTGCCAGCATTTCATCTGATGTCCAAACTGCCAGGCCGGCATGATGTGCTCCCATTCAATTCGGTTTGCACGCTTCTTCTCTTTTCTTATTTTATAGCCACATGATTTGAGATCAGGTTTACCGGCCCCTTTTTTACCTTTGAAGTTGAAGTCACAACCACAGTAAAACGTTTTGGTGTGGTCCTGATAGATTTTAACGGCCTCTTTTTTGGCTCGTGAAAAATTTGCAGGGTGGGCGGAAACTGACAAAGCTGGCACAAACAATAGTGCGATTACGAGTTTCTTATACATTGAGTCTACTTACTGATTTTGCTTATGAGTATATTTGAAGTTAGCAGAGATGATGTCAAGTTTTCATTTCCCCATTGAGTACTTAAATTTATGTAGAACTCATCGTAATGTTCCCCTTTATTTCCATATTAAATCAAGAGAGTATGATGGCTAAAAAAAGCACTGTATAAACTACTGTATTCCTCCACGTTAACTCCACAATTAATCCACGCCCCAAATTTCAGGCATAAAAAAAGGCACAAAATTTGTGCCTTTTTTTACTGTTTCAAACTGTCTTTTTTAAGCTTACTTTTTCCGCGAAAACTCACAGCGCAACCAGATAGATTGCCCTTCAACTTTACCGGAGAACAGATCCGGGTCATCCTGCGCGAGGCCAATGTTTCTGACCACTGTGCCTTGTTTGACGACCATGCTGGAACCTTTTACCGGCAGGTCTTTGATGATTGTGACATCGTCACCTTTCTTCAGTTCTGCACCGTTGCAATCGACGTGCTTCTGGCCGTCTTCATCCATGCCGATCTCTGCCCATTTGGCGACATCTTCTTCCATGTACATCATGTCCAGCAGGTCCTGAGCCCAGCCTTCAGATTCAGACAGACGTTTTAGCTGACGCCATGCGGTCACCTGTACTGGTGGCACCTGACTCCACATGCTGTCATTCAGGCAGCGCCAGTGGTTTGCATCTGCGGTTTCCGGGTTCTCGACCTGTTGGCGGCAGGTATCACACAACATGATCGCGTGATCAACGGTAACCTGAGTATGTGGTGCCACAACATAGGGTTGAAGCGGAGACGTTGCTGAGCACAGCTCACAAGCTGAACCACAGCGTTCCAGTAAAGTTGCTTCTGTAGACATCGCATCTTGATCCTGTCTGAAAATTGAGGGGGTATTATCCATTCTGTGGCGCGAAATGAAAGGACTAATCGATAAATAATATGCGATAAGCCGCTTTCATGAGACTCATGATAGACTGGACCGGTAAATTGTAAGTGGTGCTGATGTCGTGGCACAAACTAAAAAAGGGCAGGGAAGTCTGAAGCGGTTGTGAAACGACATCTGTGTTAACAGACTATGGAACGTCGGGCAAAAAGAGGAACAGCATGAAGATCTGGAAAAAACCGATTGATGTGGATGTATTGAACCAGACATCACCGAATACCCTGATTGAACACTTGAATATTGTTTACAGTGAAGTCACGGACAACACGATCTCTGCCACCATGCCTGTGTGCAGTTTTACCCATCAGCCACTGGGAATGCTGCACGGCGGGGCATCTGTCGTGCTGGCTGAAACGCTTGGCTCAGTGGCAGCGAATTTCTGTGTGGATGATAACCATTATGCGGTCGGGCTGGATATCAATGCCAACCATATTCGTGCCATGTGTAAAGGTGAAGTGACCGGCACGGCCGGGCCGGTGCATCTGGGTGTTTCGACTCAGGTATGGCAAATCAATATCACCGATGAGCGTGACCGGCTGGTTTGTCAGAGTCGCTTAACGGTGATGGTGAAGAAAAAGCGTGAGCGCCACAGCTAAATCCATGAAAGCATTTGCAACAGGGTGCTGAAATGGGGAAAATGATTTTATTCTTATTCCGGGTGAAATTTCCTCTTTATGAGCAGTCCAAGATTACGGGTTCAGTTCGAAACATTATTTGAATACTTTAACGGGCAAAATACCAGCATCCGGCTGGAAGATGTGACCGGCATTTTGTTCTGTACCCGGCGTAATGCCCGGATTGTTCTGAATAAAATGGAAGAAGAGGGCTGGATTGAATGGCATCCGGCGGCTGGCCGGGGCAAGTTATCTGAGCTGATCTTTAAAAGAAGCCGCTCCGATGTCAGTGAAAATCTTGCCCGGCGCTATCTCGAAGAAGGCAAAATCAGTCAGGCTTTGTCGGTGCTGGATCAGGATGCGGGCAAACTCACCCAGGTGATCCAGAATTATCTCGGTGTGCAGCATCAGGAAGGTTTACAGGTGGTACGTCTGCCTTATTACCGGCCTTTGTCAATGCTCAATCCGCGCAAAAAAATGCGCCGCTCTGAGCAGCATATTGCCCGGCAGATTTTCAGCGGCCTGACCACACTGGATGAACGGGATGAAGTACAGGCCGATCTGGCCCACAGCTGGGAAAATATCTCGCCGTGCCACTGGCGGTTTTACCTGCGTCCGGGCGTTCGTTTTCATAACGGCGAACAGCTGGTCTCTGAACTGGTGGCCAGAAATCTGCTCGACTTACGCCGGTTCCGGCTGTTTGAACATATCGAATCGGTGACGTCTCCCTGTGGTTATGTGGTTGATATCTTTTTGAAAAAGCCGGATTACCATCTGCCTGTTTTGTTGGCTGAAACCTGTGCCAAGATCATTGCTGATGACGTAAATAGCAGCGACCCTGATTTAATGCCGGTCGGCACCGGCCCATATAAAGTGGTGCTGAATGATGATAAACGCCTGATTCTTCAGGCATTTGACGGCTATTTTGGTTATCGTCCGCTACTGGATAAGATCGAAGTGTATGTGATTGATGAAACCCACTCCTGCCTGATTTTTCCGACATTGGATACCCCGATTAAAAACAGGCAAAGAAACCGGCTGACAGAGGAAGTCGATCTGGATCCGGGCTGTATTTATTTACAGCTGAACCGCAAAGATGGTGTTGCGCAGGATGAAAACTGGGCCGATTATCTGACTCAGAAGCTGAATGCCCTGAACTTTTTCAGCCGTTGCCCGGAAGAAACGATTGTTGAATGGGGCATTTTACCAGCACACGGCCTGAAGCCGGGCTGGTATCATCATAGCCCACAGCAGCAGGCTGAACCCCCCGGCTGTGCGACACTGACAGTTGCCTATCATGCCCGTCATCCGATGTTTCCGCATTTAAAGAAAATTATTCAGGCGGTGCTCACTGAAGATGGTATTCAGGTTGAGTTTGTCACTTACGAACATACAATTGAAGATATGTCTGGTGTGGATATCTGGATTAAAGCGATGGGGATTTCAAACCGCCGTGATGATGCGCTGGCCGGATGGCTGCTGGATTATTCCGATTTGAGTGAAATGAGTCAGGATCAAGACTTTGCGGCATGGCAACAGCGAATTGATGACTGGCGGTCTGAGATAAATCAGCCTTTTCCGGCAGCGGAAATAGGCAAATCTTTGATTGAACGGCATCAGATTGTCCCGCTTTTCCATTGCTGGCTGGGGGTGAATCATGATCAGTGTGGTGCCTTACAAAATGCGCAGTGTAATGCGTTAGGATGGTTTGATTTTTGCCGGGTGTGGGTTAAACCCGATTTGCACGCATCCGGTCATTAAAGGAAATTTGTTGTGCATAGTCCGATTACATTAGAGGCATTATATATACTTGATGCCATTGAGCGGCGGGGAAGCTTTGCTGCTGCCGCCCATGAACTGAACCGTGCGCCCAGTTCTCTGAGCTATCAGATTCAGAAGCTGGAGCAGGAACTTGATATCATCATTTTTGACCGGTCAGGGCATAAAGCGAATTTTACCGATTCCGGCCGGTTACTGCTGGATCAGGGGCGGCTGATTTTGTCGGCCACAGATAAACTGGTCAATGATGCGACTGTGCTGGCGAATGGCTGGGAGCTGGATTTAACCATCGCTTATGACGGCATTATTCCGGTCAATAACTTTTTCCCGATGGTGTCTTCGCTTGGAGATATCAGTAAAACGCGGGTGCGGTTGCAGGAAGAGATTCTGGCCGGCTGCTGGGAGTCGCTGGCGACAGACCGGGCCGATTTGCTGATTTGTCCACGGCTGGATACGCTGCCGCACGATGTCAAAGTGGAAACGCTGGGTTCGATTTCATTTGTCTGGGTGGCGGCAACAGAACATTATGTGCATAAACGCCGGGGGGTGTTTGATGAAGAAGCCCGGCAAAAATACCGGATTATCGCAATTTCAGATACCGCCCGGGAACAGCCGCCGCTGAGTGTGAACATTCTGCATAAACAGCCCCGGATGACCGTGACCACCATGGCTGCAAAATGTGAAGCTTTGATTGATGGTCTGGGTATCGGGACTTTACCGAAACAGGTGGCGGATGCTTATATTGCGCAGGGGAAACTCAGGTTGATTGACGGCACGGACATGACCACATCTGAGCTGGTACTGGCCTGGCGGCGCAATAAAATGGGAGAGGCGAAATCCTGGTGTATCCAGTACCTGAAAAAGCACTGGAAGATGATCTGAACATCCTCTTCACGGGCCGGTCACTGACCGGCTTTTTATGTTCTTATTGCAGGCTCAGTTGCATTTCTGCTGTGCCATCCTCAAAATCAATTTCAGTGCTGAATCCCAGGGCGCGGCTCAGTGACAGCATGCCCTGATTTGTTGGCATCGTCATGCCTGATATTTGTTGTGTGCCTTTTGCCCGGCAATAACCGATAATTTTTCTCATCAGAATTTTCCCAAGTCCCATGCCTTTGAGATCGGTCCGGATCAAAATGGCAAATTCTGCGTTACTGTTGTCCGGTGAGATCAATGCCCGGGAAACACCTAATATCTCTGGTTCGTCAGACTGACGTACTGCCACGAATGCCATTTCCCGGTCATAATCGATTTGTGTCAGATTTGCCAGCGTTTCATGACTAAACTCACCGACTTCGGTAAAAAAGCGTTTATACAAATCTTCTTTAGAGACTTTATGAATGAAAGCGGCGTGATGAGGTTCATCTTCCGGCAGGATCGGACGAATTAAAATATCTTCCTGCGTTTTTTGAATGGTGATCATTTCTTCCAGCTCCGCCGGATAGGGGCGAATCGCTAACCGGCCCTGAGCATCACCGCTGTAATGTTTCAGGGTTAAATCTGCATCCAGAATGGTGAATTGATCACCGTTGATCAACAACGGATGAATGTCAATTTCATGGACCTCCGGGCAGGACTCAATGAGTTGTGACAGACGGACGAGAAACTCAGCCAGCCCGTCGAGATGAACCGGGTCGGGCTGGCGCTGGAAGCGGATCTTGTTATTTTTCAGTGCATTGGCGATAAAGTAATGCGCCAGCGCCATATTTAATGGCGGCAGGGCTGCTTCTGCTTCAGTCGTTTCCTGCCATTCAGAGCCGCCCTGGCCAAGCAAAATCACCGGACCGAAAGTGTCATCATGTTTTACTTTAATACGTAACTCTTCTCCTCCGGCCCGCCTTGCCATTGCCTGTACCGCCAAACCATGAATGTTTGCGGACGGATAAAAAAGGTGTGTCCGGTCTAGTATCGCCTGTGCGGCACTGCTGACTTCATGCCGGTTACGCAGATTCAGCATCACGCCCTGAACATCGGATTTATGGGCAATATCGGGTGATCTGAGTTTGACTGCCACTGGGTAGCCAAGGTTTTCAGCAACGTGAATCGCTTCCGAACTGTCCTGCACCATCCAGGTCGGCAGGACATGAAAACCGAAATAGCGCAGAAACTCTCCGGCAAGGTGGGTATCAAACTGAATTGTCTCCACGGTATTCAGCCGTTTTTCAATCCACAGGTTCGCCTGATCAATTTGTGTGTGTGGCAGCGCATCCGCCGTTGTCGGTGTTTCCATCAACTGTTGCTGGTTTCTTTTGTAATTGACCATGTGCATAAATGCAATCACTGCGCTTTCCGGTGTCCGGTAAGTCGGGATGCCAGCCTGAGAAAGGCTTTGCCGGGCTGGCCTTGCGGTTTGCTCTCCTGACCAGTTGGTCAGAATATTGAACTGCCGCGTCCGGGGGTGCTTTTTCAACGCGTCGATCACTGCTTGTGCGGTTTGATCTGATTCAGCAACGGCGGAAGGGCTGTGCATAATCAAAATCGCATCGGCAATATCCGCATCAAGCAGGATATTCAGTGCCGCCACATAGCGTTGATGTCCGGCATCACCCACTAAATCAACCGGATTGGCCCGGGACCAGCTGGCAGGTAAAATCTGATCGAGTTGTTGCTTTAACTCATCAGTTAATTCTGCCAGTGTGCCGCCCCGTTCCAGCAAAGTATCAATCGCCATGATTGCCGGACCGCCACCGTTGGTCATAATTGCCAGCCGTTCCCCCCGCAGCGGCAGGGGGTGCGTCAGGGTTTCTACGGCGGCAAACAGTTCATGGGTATTGTGTACCCGTAGCATACCGCTGCGCCGGATCGCTGAGTCATAGATAATGTCGAGCGTATCGGTCCCGCCGGTATGTAACTGTGCAGCTTTACGGCCCTCACTGGTACGCCCTGCTTTTAATACCAGTATTCTCCGGTTGCGAGAAGCAGCTCTGGCTGCGGAAATAAAACGGCGCGCATCCCGGATAGTATCGATATAAAGCAAGATCGCATCTGTGTGTCTGTCGGTGCTGAAATAATCGAGTAAGTCACTGAAATTGATGTCGGACGCATTCCCCAGAGAAATAAAGGCAGAGAATCCGATCTGTGATTCATTCGCCCAGTCCAGCACTGTAGTACACAGCGCCGCAGACTGGGAGAAAAAGGCAATATTTCCTTTGATTGCCGCCACCGGAGAAAATGACGCATTGAAATTGAGCCATGGCAGAATAATGCCCAAGCTGTTCGGGCCAATCACCCGGATGCCCGCATTGCGGGCAATATCCATACATTGTGCCTGAATTTGATTGCCCTGATCGTCTTCACTGTACATATCTGATGAAAGGACAATCACTGCGGGGACTTTTTTCGCGGCTAGTTGTTGAAATAAAGCGACATTTCTGGAAGCATGCGTACACAGAACTGCGATATCAGGTATGATAGGCAGTGCGTCGATGGATTGGTATGACAGGACACCGCAAACAGATGTATAGCCGGGTGTGACGGGCATGATGGTTCCGTTAAATCCGCCCTGCAGCAGGTTTTTCATCACGACATGTCCGGCGCGAAGCGGGCGGTTGGATGCGCCAATCACAGCTACGCTCCGGGGATTCAGAAAATGGGACAGATCATTCATTTGGAGTCTCACATCTGCAAGGATATTGATTTGATTATATAATCAGACAGGGGATTCACCGAGCAACAAGGGGAAAACTTGTCGTTCAGGCTAAACTTGTTTAATACTTTGTGTTTAATATCACAGGTTATCCGGTCGAATTGACTACTCAAACTTGATTCCAGAGACAGCTATGGGCATGATTGATATACTTTTTATGAAAGGCATAAATACTATGGAAAAAAGAATCATTGTCGGAATGTCTACTTTACTTTTGGCGGCATGTTCCACTGGCTCTTATGTCAGTGATGTGACCGTTGATACACATAAAGAAGATTATCCGGCAGCAACAGTACAGAAGCCTGTGGTTTCTCAGAATGGTTCGATGAATGGTGTGACAGAAGAACCGGTTGTCGCGTCATCGATGCAAGAGATGAATACAGCGCCGATGTCGGAATCTGCACCGGTAATGGCTGAATCCAAACCGGCAAAAACAGAGCCGTCGGTTGTGATTACTGCACCTACCAGGAAAGATATCGCTCATCAGCCACACCGGTTTGGTTACACCATTCAGGTGATCGCAGTTGGCAATCAGTCAAAAGTTGACATGTTTGCTTCGAAACTGCCTAAAAATGGCCAGCCAGTCTGGGAAAACTATAAAGTCGTCAACGGCACAAAATGGTATACGATTCTGTTTGGCGATTTTGCAACCCGCGCAGATGCGAAAAAAGCGATCCGGACGCTGCCACAAGATTTTATTCACCTGAAACCTTTTGTTAAAAGCCTGGATGCAATCAAGAATTCTGAATATCCGACATTAAATAAGCTAAATTAATGAAATAAGAGAAGGGGCGTTTGCCCCTTCTGCTCTCAGACAGCTTAAAAATAAAGGACAATACACTTCGAATGAATCGGAAAAATATCTTACTCCTTTGCGGGGGAGGTTCTTCAGAGCATGAAGTATCTGTGGTGTCGGCAGATTATATTCAGGCTCAGCTGGAGCTTGATGACAACTATCGTGTTGAGCGTATCGAAATGAAAAAAAATGGCTGGTTTTCAGACAATGGTGAACTGGTCTTTCTTGATATCAATTCCGCGATACTGCATTCAGAAACCTCACAAAAGAAAATTGATTTTGTCGTGCCTTGTATCCACGGTTATCCGGGAGAGACCGGCGATATTCAGTCGATGCTTGAACTGGCCGGAATCCCTTATTTAGGATGCGGTCCGGAAGCCAGTACCAACAGCTTTAATAAAATTACATCCAAGCTATGGTACGACGCGCTGGAAATTCCCAATACGCCTTATTTGTTTCTTTCAACACTGAATGGTGAAGCGCTCGAAAAAGCACAACAGGCTTTCGAACAATGGGGAGCCGTATTTGTGAAAGCGGCGCGGCAGGGGTCTTCCGTTGGGTGTTATAGTGTCACTGATTCATCACAACTTCGTGAGTCCATTGAAGCCGCGTTCCGATATTCAGATCAGGTCTTGCTGGAAAAGTCGCTCAAACCAAGAGAGCTCGAAGTCGCAGCCTATGAAATGGACGGAGAACTGCATATTTCAAAACCGGGTGAAGTGATTGCACCGGAAGATAAGTTCTATACTTATGAGGAGAAATATAGTCAGGACAGTCACTCTCATACTCAGGTTGAGGCGCAGAACCTGTCACAGGAACAACTGACTCTGATACATGAGTATTGTGAGAAAGTATTCCGGCATATGAAATTACGCCATCTGGCCAGAATCGATTTTTTTCTGACACCGGAAGGAAATATTTACCTGAATGAAGTGAATACCTTTCCGGGGATGACGCCGATTTCAATGTTTCCTAAAATGCTGGAGCACAATGGGCACCGGTTTAGTCAGTTTTTGCATAACTGTATCGAACGAAGTATTACTTCCAGGGTTTAAACGATTTGTAACGAAGCATCATGGTCTCAGCACTGTGAGTGTCCCCAACATACTGAGCGGGCATCACAGGGCTGTGCCAGCGGCCAAAAGACTGAATTTCCCTGACTTTCATCCCTTGTTTGTGTAACTCCCTGACTGCGCCAATCCGGGTTGACTGTCCGGAAAATTTTAAATGTTTCATCCCCAGTCTCTCGCCGGCATGCCTTAATATGCGGTAAATAGAGGAGTCATTCAGTTTATTGGCGGCAATATTTTGATGCCGGTCGATAGATCGAAACAGATAAGGACTGTCACTGATATCAATCAGGTCCCGCCATTTCTCAATCGCCTGTGTTGCTTCTGCAGACAGCCCGTAAGTCTCATGGTGCAGGGCAACATGCAGATGTTGCGGATTATGATCGAGCAGCTGGCTGGTCTGAAAGTCTCTGAGTTCGGCCCGTTTCAAGGCGCATTCAAACATCAGAAAGTAAATTGCCAGATCCCGGATATCCCGTTTATTTTTTGAGTGTTGCATGCGCTTATTCAGCATCTGCAGATGAGTCAGATCAAAAGCGTCGGCTTGTTTGTTATCGCCTTTCTTTTCCTGTCTGAGCGACATCAGCAGTAATCTGACATCGGTGCTGCGGATTGGATCCGGACAGGAAAGGAATTTATGAATGACTGTTATAGTGACGGTGTAGCGTCTGATGGTTGAAAATTTCCGCTCCTGACTCTCTTTTTCTATAAACTGACGAACAGTGGTGGAGGTTGCTGGTAATGGGCATAATTGACGACTCAGGCAAAATTCAGTAAACAAATTCCAGTCTTTCGTCATGGCCAGTAGTGAGCTATGAGCATATTGATGCTGGGTCAATTCTGCCAGCTGTTCTGTTGTCACTGTTTTGCTTAAAATTTCTTTATACTTATTAAGTTCATCTTTTTTTGTGAGGTTCGTTCGTCTTTTTAACATTTTAACGCACTATAACTAAGTATATTGGTGTAAATATACTTGATAACTATGGAATTACAATTAATACTACTAAAAAAATGCTACGGAGGCTTACCAGAATATGGCAGTTGCAAGCTATCGGGGTATGGAATTGAAAACTGTGGGCCAGTCAACTGACGTCTGGCAGGTAAAGATCAAAAACCGGGTTTTGACCGGAAGTATGGTCGCTGTCAAAAAAAGTGTCGACTGGTGGTGTGAATCAGCCTCCATTATTGATCCAAAGGAATTTGAATCGTTAGCCACTAAACATGAAACTGGCGATGGGATGCAGGAGCAGTTTGCCGGATTTACGTTGAAAAATGATACGGGCAATCCGGGTGACTGGTACTGTATGTTTAATGGCCGTCTGATCAAAGGTTCTAAATTAGGACTTCAAAAACATATTGAAAAAACTATTATAGAGCTACGACAGGCAAGCCAGGCAAAGAAAGAATAGTATGTCATTAGTTTATTCAACCGAAACAGGCCGGATTAAACAGGAAGAAGAAAAGCCTTCCCGTCCTCAGGGGGATGGTATTGTCCGGATCCAGCGGCAGACCAAAGGCCGTAAAGGAAAAGGGGTGTGCATCATTACTGGTGTTGATCTGGATGATGCACCATTAAAGCTTCTTGCTGCTGAACTGAAAAAACACTGCGGATGTGGCGGTTCAGTGAAAGAGGGTACGATAGAAATCCAGGGAGATGCCAGAGATAAAATGAAATCATTTCTGGAGAAAAAAGGATTTACGGTAAAACTCGCCGGTGGATAATCGTTTTTATCAGGACTGAATTACAGATGTATACCCAAACAACCTGAAGATGCAGGGTTCAGTGAGATTTGTCTCAAAGCCAGACAAACTCACCCGAAGGGCGTGAGCTGAATCATGCTTGGGTATAAGAGCCATCAAATGATTTGATGGCTCTTTTTTCTTTTGACTATTCGATCAGTTTGACTGTTCGATCAGGATGCATGCTGAATTATCGCAGGTGCCAATAACTGGTTGGTCACAGTGCAAAGCAGCTGGCAGTGGTCAAATATAAAAAAGTGTTTGCCCGGAAAACTCTGTAAATGAACAGGTTCTGTCGTGACCTGTTGCCAGGCTGAAGCGGTTTCGAAACTGACATTTTCCTGATCTCCGTACCAGACCGTCACCGGACAATTCAAAGGACGACAGGGTTGCCATTGCCAGGTTTCTGCCGCGGTAAAATCTGCCCGGAGAATCTGTTCAAAATAGTTTCTCAGTTTGAGATCATGCATCAGTTCGTCTGGAATTCCGCCCATAGCTGACAGCGCCTGCCAGAAATCATCTGAATTCATCAGATGTTTTCTTCCTGTCAATTGGACGGTGGGGGAACTTCTGCCCGAGACAATCATGTGACTGGGTGGACGGTATCCATGAGCGGCTGCGATCCGGGCAACCAGATACGAAACCAGCGCTCCCATACTATGCCCGTAAAATACATATTCCGAGTTGAAGAGATTCGCCTGCCGTAATTCATGAAACAACAGTTCTGCAATCGCTTCAAGCTCATACATGAGAGGTTCATGACTTTTAATACCATGCCCCGGATACTCCATACACTGTACGTGAATGTCTCTGTTCAGTCTGCTGAACAGGTCACTGTAAGCCCGGCTGCTTCCGCCTGCATATGGAAAACAAATCAGTTGCAAGAGATATTCCTTTTGTTTAATACCTGATTAAGCATAGCGCTTTATATTTATACCTAAGGCGCCTATACCTTAAGTTACAGTACTTAAAGTATCTGTACTTAAATAAGTATATCCACTCAATTCATATTCATAAAAGATCATTCTGCTGACTTAATTATCATATTGCAACACCACTTGCTTTTACTGTGACTGGATTCTGTATTGATTAACAACACTTCAATCTATCAGATATTTTCCCCGGTGATACTTTTCCATTATGGCTGATGTTTCATAGACATCTGCAATACTAAAATGCATTTAAATCCATAGCTACTATATTTATATCGATAAATCATCATATTCAAATTAAGACAACGTCATTACGGCCGGAGAGATCAGGATGAAATGCAAATTACGCTTATTTACTTACGTCTGTATGCTGTTTGCTATGCCAGCATATAGTCTGGATAGCGCACAGATTGCGACAATTGCTCAGGTGGCTTTGGATATTGAGCAGGATGAGTCAACCATACCAGGCGCAGTCACCGCGATAGCTGATGACACTTCGGTGATATGGACAGGCAAAAGTAACTGTGATGCGCAGTATGAATCGTCAGGATTTCCGTGTCCGGACTCCGTGGTCAATACTACTGATCAGTTCCGGATTGGCAGTGAGACCAAAACCTATACGGGAACGGTGATCTTAAAGATGATTGAAGACGGGTATCTGAATTTAACTGATACACTGGATTCTCTGGCACCGTTTCTCGATATTCCAAATGCCGAATCAATTACGGTCGAAAATCTGTTACAGATGACCAGCACCATCCCGGATTATCTGAATGCTCCGGCACTTTATTACGGTTCAGACACTGATTTAACCATCAATGATCAATACGTCATTCAGTACGGGCAATTAGAAATCACGCCGCCGGATGCCTATATCATGGCAACCAACAGTCAGGACAGAACATCCGGTATGAGCTATTCGAATACCAACTTTGCCATTCTGGCGCTGATTGCCCAGCAAAAATCCTGTGAAATTCCGGACTTTACCAGTTGCCAGACCATCGAACAGCTCATTTCTCACTACGTTTTTGAACCATTATCACTTGGCAGTACCATTTTTCCGGAAGATGACCAGTTCTCTCAGGCCCATGCAAAAGGGTATGTCATGATTGAATCAGGCAAAGAAATCACCGGCACTGCATCGCTGGAAAGTAATGATGCCAATGAGCTGATCGACTCTTTTACCTACTTAAATCCCAAACTCCCGTGGGCTGCCGGGGCGATTATTTCTGTGCTTAACGAGCAAATTACCTGGGCCCGCCAATTGGTGAAAAATGATCAAAATCTGCTTTCAGCATCGATGCAGACTCAACGTCTGAATGATACCGCAGCCGGAAGCGTTGCCGGTATTCCGGCCCGCTACGGACTGGCGGTTTATCACATGAATTCATTCTATAACGGTTCGAATTTTACCGGCCATTCCGGTGCTATTTTTGGCTTCACCAGTTCTTTATTTTATAACCAGGAAACGGACCTGTTTTATGCTGTTGATGTGAATCAGTATCCGGCCTGGCAGACCGCACGGGACTTTATGTGGCAAATAGACAAAGGCGTGCGTTTCTCACAGGATCAAAACGGTAACTGTACCGGTTCACCCCAGCCGGTGCCATCAACCTGCACCGGTCTGAGTGTCAGAACGTCTTCATTTACGGTCCCGACAGGTAATTCGCTGACCATCGAGCCCTCTCAGGTGATTTACACCGGTTATGACACCAGTGATTGTTCCACTGATTCGACAACCGGAGCTATGACCTGTACTGCAATGAACAATACCGCCCCCACACTGGTGTTTTACGGGCATGATCTGGAAGGAATTCAAATTGATTCCGGTACACTGACTCTGGAATCCGGTGCAATTTTGCAGTGCAGCGGACGGCATTGCAGCGCGATTGCAACAACCGGCTCACCCGTACTGAATATCTATGGCACCATTACCACGGAAGGGACAGGCAGTCAGGCCATCAAAGGCAGCAGCGGTAACGAAACTGTCAAACTATATTCAGGTGCGTCAGTCAGCGGCGATATTGATTTAGGAACAGGAAGTAACGAGCTGAATCTGGAAGAGGGTGCTTCCTTTACCGGGAATATGGTTCTGAGCACGCCTGATGTGAAGTTATCCAGTGGTTCTCAATATTTATCGGTCAGCGTTGATAATAATCAGGTCATGGTGAAGGATGCAGCGAATCGCAGCATGTCTTATGCTCAGGATGACAGCCTGACACAAGTCACAATCGATAATGAGACAGTTTCTTCTGATTCATTGTTGATTCCCATCGATCTTGATGACAACGGTCAGTATGACCTTGTTGTCTATCAAAGTGATGATTTGAATCAGCTGACCTTAAAAGTCAGCACAGCGCTGTTTGATACCAACTTCTCTTTTGCATCCGCCAAAAGCTCCGGTGCATCCGGGCCGTTTTTCTTCGTCATCCTGTTGTTGAGCGGACTGTTCAGGGAGGGATTATTCAAATACCGGAGACGATAGTTTCATAAAAAATAAATATAGAAAATTACCACTTATATCATGCATATACTAATATGGTTTAATATGATCCCAAGGGCGTCCAGCCCTTGATGAATGCTCTAATATGAAAAGTTCTGTCCTTTATGACATTTCCAGGCATGACGTACCGCTTGTTGAATGCCAGTAGTTATTGCTGACGGAGAATCAGTGGCTATGGAATCGTCTTCCTGAAAAGGTGAGATGAATGGAAATAATTCATGATGGAACTCAGCAAGAATAATATTGAAGATATCCTTCCGCTTACACCACTTCAGGCCGGCATGCTTTATCACGACCTGTTGGAGAAAGAAAGCCATCATCATGTCTCTTATAACCAGCAGGTCAGATTCCGCCTGACCGGCACACTGAATGTGGAGGCTTTCCGGCAGGCATGGCAATGCTTAATCAATCGCCATGCAGCGCTCCGGGTGGTGTTCAAACATGATAAATCTGCCGAACCGATTCAGATCGTTCTGAAAGAAAGGGATTTTGTCGTCCGGTTTATGGATTTAACCCCGTTGAGTGACAGCGAAAAAATGCGACAACTGGAAGGTTTTATTGAATCTGATAAACGCCAGACATTTTCACTGGAACGGGATATTCCGATGCGGGTGTCTCTGCTGAAATCCGGGCCGGAAGAGCATTGGTTTGTCTGGTCATTTCATCATATCTGCCTTGACGGGTGGTGTGTTGCTTCTCTTCAGCAGGAGCTGTTTACCGTTTACCAGCAGTTGATCAATAACCGTCCGGTTGACTTGCCGCCGGCACCTTCATTCAGCCGTTATATTAAGTGGTACAAAGGTCAGGAGTCTCATCAGGATTTCTGGCGTCAGTATCTGGACGGATACACGCTGACGACATCGCCGCCGCTGCCAACCTTACACCACGATGATGAAGAAAGCGGTATGGCGTCAAGTCATCATGAATACGGGACGGAAATTCGCCTGATCGACGGCCCGCAATGGCAGGCATTCAATGAACTGAGTATCCGGACAGGCGCAACGCCAAGTACTTTGTTTCATTGTCTGTGGGGGTTATTTCTGGCAAAGGTGAATGAAACCAGTGATGTGGTGTTTGGCAGTGTTCAGTCGATTCGCCCGCTGGCAAATTCGCAGTTTGAACGTCTGATTGGCTTATGCATTAATACCATGCCATTCCGGGTTCGCTTTTCGGCGCAGGACAGCCTGAAAGAGATTGCATCTAAGTTACAGCTTGGTCAGCTTGGTTGTCTGGAACATGCAACCATGTCTGTCAGCGAAATTCAGGCCCAGTGCAGCCAGACAGGTAAACTGTTTGATCATTTTATTGCCTTTGAAAACTATCCAGTAACCGACAATGAAGACTGCGGGAAAGAAAAGCTGACAGAAGGGTTGTATGCTGATGAGTTTCGCGAATACATGCCGACCTCTTATCCTTTTCATATTGCTGTCTTACCCATAAAGAAATCGCCTGCAAAACAAGCATTACAGATTCTGTTTAAATATGTGCCGAGAAAAGTAGAGAAGGACAATGTCCGGGCGGTTGCCGATACTTTTTGCCGCTTTGTTGAAGATTGCCTTTCTGCACCGGATGCTCCGGTTGCTGACTTCAATTTAACCAGCCCGTCCGGGCTGCTTTCAACCGGACAACCGATGGCATTACCGGCAGAACATTTAACCGGATTTTATCAGCAACATGCCTGTGATCAACAAACTGCATTGATTGAAGGCAACAGACATCTGACGCATCAACAGCTTCGGCAAGCCAGTATTGCTCTGGCATGTCAGATAAAGGCGAAACTGAAAATCTGTTCTTCGGAAGCGCATACTTCACAAACAAACCATGCAAAAACAGTTGCTTTATATGACACAGCCGGGAGTGAGATGCTGGTTGCGATCTTTGCCTGCTTCCACCTCGGTATTCCTTATGTGCCAATGGATCCGGCTAATCCGCTGGCGATCTCAAAATCGATCCTGAAGCAGGCAAAAGCCGGGCTGATTATCACCACAGAGCAGCAAACTGATTTACTGACGATGGATTCCGGCATTGAGTGCCTGAGGGTCGATCTGGCTCAGATCATGTCGTCGCTGTCTGATGTTTCTGCTGGCCCGGTGACAGATGATGCTTCATTCCTTGTTCAGGCCGGTGCAGACAGTACCGCGTATATTATTTTTACCTCCGGTACGACCGGCGAGCCCAAAGGGGTGCCGGTGACTCACCGGTCACTGATCAACTATGTGTGTTGGTGTCGCGACCGGTTTGATTTCTCGGCCTCTGACAGTAGTTTATTGCTGACGTCCTTCAATTTTGATCTGGGCTATACGGCAATCTTTGGCAGTTTACTTTCCGGTGGCACATTACATATTGCCAGTGAAGCGCAGCGGCGTGATCCCCGGTGGGTCGCTGATTATATCAGGGACAGTCATATCAGTTTCCTCAAACTGACACCTTCCTATCTGCATATGTTGCTCGAAGTGCTGGGCCCACAGGTATTTAATGATTGCGAACTGAGCCGTCTGATAATGGGCGGTGAACCGCTGAATTACGCCGATCTCAAACAGCTGCATCAGTGCAATCCGGCATTGCGTCTGTTCAATCATTATGGCCCGACTGAAAATACAATCGGATGCTGTGCTAATGCGATTACTACCCATGATATCTCCGGTCATTATCAGAATATCGGGCAACCAGCGCATAATACCCGGGCGTACATACTAAACCGGCAAATGGGTGTGTGTCCGCCGTATGTTGAAGGCGAATTATGCCTGTCCGGTAACCAGCTCATGCGCGCTTATCTGAATCCGGATCATAATCACAACCGTCTGATGGCTCTCAATGATCAACCCATTTACCGGACCGGTGACAGAGCTTACCGCACACTGCAGGGGGACATTGTCTTTCTTGGCCGTGAGCAGCAATCCGTCAAGATCGATGGCTACCGGGTCGATTTAAACGCAGTTCAGCGGGTGATTCAAAAATACAGCGCGATTAAGGACTGCCTGGTTGACAGCTTCCGGCGTGACGATGACTCAGTGATTATTGTTGCACTGGTGATTCCGGCGGATGATGGTGAGATTAATCTGCATGAATTACGTCACTGGCTGGGAGAACAACTGCCACACTATATGCATCCGTCTGATTTTATTGAAGTCTCGCGTTTTCCGATCACCACCAATGGCAAACTGGATCGGAAAACATTGCTGCAGTTCTGGAAAAACCGCCTGAATACCACATCCGGAGCGACCTGTCAGGCGCCCCGGACAGAAACAGAAAAGAGACTGGTCAGCATCTGGGAAAAGATTTTTCTCAGACAGCAAATCAGCGTCACAACCAGCTTTTTTGAATTAGGTGGTCACTCGATCAAAGCGATTATCTGTACCAGTGAAATACGTAAGCAGTTTGGTATCACAATGCCGGTCACGCAGGTGTTTACTCATCCGACAATTGTGGCCCTTGCATCAGTCATCGACCATTATCTGGCAGGTGAGAATGAAGCACATCAGGCGGCAAAACCTTTGATGACCGAAGCAAGTCAGCGGATTCTGCCGCTTTATACCTCCAATTCAAATGGCGCGATACCCGCTCAGGCGGACGACCTGGTGTACTGCTTACCGGCAATTTTAGGGACTTCAACCGTTTATAAAGAAATTTTTGAAGCGCTGAAAATGCCGGTGCAGGCTTTCGGGTTTCAGTGTGGTGGTTTTGTCTCTGAGCCATTGTCAGAGGATTTACTGCAACTGGCCGATCTGGCAGCAAATTGTATTGCTCAGCATTATCAAACCATCACAGGCCGGCCCCGCATGATGCTTTTCGGCTACTCTTTCGGCGCGATTCTGGCACTGGAAGTGGCGCAACGTCTGGAAAAGCTGGGATATTCCGTTGCTTTACTATTGCTGGATTCAAATTTGAATATGCAGCATGACGGTATTGAACAAACCCTGAGTGAAATGCGTCATATCCGCTACTGGGACAAAATTATTTCTTTGTTTGAGAAACATCTGAATCAGACCGAGCTCAGACAGATCGAAGCGGGGGTGATTCATCATCAGCGCATACTTCGCCGCTACCTGAACCAGCAACAAATAAACAGTCACTTATTAAATTCAGAAATGATCTGTATCGAGAGCTGCCAAAACTCAGATCAGGGTTATATGCGCTGTTTCGGCCAGAAAACAGCAGGCCATTGCCGGGTCATGTCCACCTCCGGTGATCATTACAGTATGTTCCAGCCGCCACACTTCACCGGATTACTCAGCAACATCCGTGATGCAATCACGCTTTTAATGCATCCGGAACAGAAGAAAACCGGTCAGCGGGGGCAGGTGCACAGCAAAGTGGAATTGAATTAATCATGTTTAAACCTAACCGTTGATAAATGGAGACAGTGATGAGAGAACCACAAAAGAAAACCACCGCCCAGGAGGAGAAAGCTGCTGCAGCGACTCCTGAGAAAGAAGCGGCGGCCGGGCCGGCAGAAGAGGTCACGGAACAACCACCCGTTGATCTGGAAGCCTGCAAAGCGAAAGCGGAAAAAATTGTTGAGAAGTACAGCAAATGGTCACTGGCAACCGGACTGATTCCGGCGCCTGCGATTGATTTGGTTGCGCTGACCGCCGTTCAAATCAAAATGGCTTCTGAAATCTGTAAGGCGTTTGAGCAATCCTTCAGTGAGCACAAGCTGAAGTCAATTTTAGTGCCACTGCTTGGTGCTGCATTGCCGCAGGCACTGACGACCGGCGGCGTCAGCTCAACCGTGAAAGCCATTCCCGTCTATGGCACCCTGGTTGGTTTATCCACCATGCCACTGCTGTCTGCCGGTGCCAGCTATGCGATTGGCAGTGCATTTATCAGTCACTTTGCCAATGGCGGAACACTGCTCAGTCTGAATGTCAGTTCTATGACTGATGCTGTGAAAGAGAATGTTCAAAAATACAAAAATAAAAACAAAAGTGATGAGGATGTATCCGTGGCGGATGAAGAGACCGCAAAAGCATAATCATAAAACCGGTGAAACTTTAACCTTTCCGCTTCCGGGAGGTGAGGAATAAAGTTTCACCATTATTCGTCAGCAGGTTTTTAATGAATATTTATATTTTAATTATATATTTTTTTGCCAGTGTATTGGTTGGTTATATGGGACGTAACACGTTTGCCGGTGCAGTTGGTTATTTTCTGTTGTCTTGTATTTTCTCACCTCCGATTGCGTTGTTCTTCCTGATTGTGACAAATAAAAAAACACGCATTGATATGAATAAAAAGAATAATGATTTATGAATGTTTTTCGTTTAATTGATCGCGAATTAAAAATTAATAAAAGAAAGTTTTTATCTTTTGCCGGAATATCAGGTTTTGCCAATGCTGCGATTCTTGCTGTAATTAATGTTTCAGCAGAGCATGTTTCGAATAAAGAGGACACCATCTATTATCTGGCGTTATTTATTGTCGTCAGTGCGATGTATGCCGTTGCCCAGAAACAGCTGATGATGGAAGCCACAACCCATGTGGAAAAATCTATTAACAGCCTGAGGATTAAACTGGTAAAAGATATCCTGCACAGTGAATTAAGTACCATTGAGACCATTGGCAAAGAAAAAATTTACACCATTGTCAGTAAAGAGCTGCAAACCATGTCTCAGGCTTCGGCGTTGTTTGTCATCTGTGGACAGGCTGCCATCCTGCTGTTTTTTACCATTTTGTATGTGGCCTGGTTATCACCGGTGGCATTCTTTCTGACTTTCATCTTTTTAGCGATTGGCAGTGGCTGGCACATTCTTCGTTCAAAAGAGGTCAAAGAAAAACTGAAACAAGCATTTGATATTGAGAATGTTCTTGTCACCCGGTTATCTGATCTTCTGGGCGGGTTTAAAGAAGTTAAACTGAACTCAGATCGCTCATCTGAGCTGGAAAAACGAATTCTTGATTTGTCCGATGATGTGACGGAAACCAAAATTTCCACCCAGAAAATATACGCAGTTGATTTTGTGATTTCACAGCTCACTTTCTTTATTCTGACCGGTGCGATGGTGTTTCTTGTCCCCATACTGTCCAGTGTTTATCCGGATGTGGTGATGAAAGTTACCACGGCTTCATTATTTTTGATCGGGCCAATTTCCAATATTGTCGGTGGTGTGCCGATTTTTTCAAATGCGAACGCTGCGATTCAAAATGTACTGGAACTTGAACAAATGTTGCAGGACGGTAAGTCTGCTTTCATTCCGGAAAATCCAACAGACAATTTTGCAGACGGATTTAACAAAATTGAAATGACCGGGCTTTATTTCAGTCACTCAAATGGAGATGATGAAAAACCATTTACTGTCGGCCCGGTTAATTTAGTTATTAACCGCGGTGAAACTATATTTATTACCGGTGGTAACGGCAGCGGTAAAACAACCTTTATGCGTTTAATGACGACTTTATATCAGGCCAGTGGCGGGATGATTAAAGTTGATGGCCGGATCATCGATAAAAATAATTGCATGGCCTACCGGAATTTATTCTCCTCTGTATTCGCTGACTTTCATTTATTTCAGGAAATATATGGCATCAGTGAGGAAGATGAAGCCGTTTATTCAGAATGGCTGGAATACATCGGTATGTCCCACAAAGTCAAAATCCGGGATAAACAGTTCAGCACGATTAAGTTATCGACCGGCCAGCGAAAACGACTGGCACTAATGGTTAGTGCACTGGAAAACCGGCCGATTTGTATTTTTGACGAATGGGCTGCCGATCAGGATCCGACCTTCAGAGAAAAATTCTATTCAGAAATTCTTCCGCGACTGAAAGCCAATCACCAGACCGTTATTGCTGTCACGCATGACGATATGTATTTCGACCGGGCTGACCGGCAGCTGAAAATGGTGGATGGTCAGATCATCGAACATCACAGTCATATGGAGTCACCGCTTTGAGTATTATTATTCCAATCTGGCTGTTGCCATCAATATTATTGAGCCTGATTACCCTGACAGGCATGTATCTCTTTGTCGCGAAAAATTATCCGGAGCGCTTCCTGGTCGTCCGTTTCATCAGAAAGAACCGGATTCAGCTGGCGCTGACCGGGCTGTTTTTTATTTTCATTTTATTAGCCGTCGGGCCGAAAGTGCTGATTCCGGTGCCTTATGGTCATGCCGGTGTAATCTGGAAACGGTTTGCGGGCGGTACTGATTTGGATGAGACATTGCATGAAGGTACAGCACTGGTCATGCCGTGGAACCGGATTTATATCTATTCAACCAAATACCAGACGATTACCCACGAATTTGAAGCGGTGACGAAAAATGGTCTGGCGACCAAAGTTTATGTGATCCTCCGTTTCAGGGTCATCCGCAAAACCCTGCCGTACCTGCATGTCAATGCCGGTGTTCACTATATCGAACGGATGCTGTTGCCGGAGATCGGCTCATGGTCACGTCTGGTCATTGCCCGCCACTCTGCGGAAGAAGTCTACTCCACCAATCGTCTTGAAGTTCAGAAAGAAATTTTCTCTTTACTGAGAGGGGAAGTGGAAACGATGGAAAGTGATGAAGGACACAGCTGTGAATTAACCGCCGACGATGGCGACGGCCATTACAGCAACATCCACTGTAGTGCCAAAGATTACTTCGAAATTCAGGACTTTCTGATTCAGAGCATTGATCTGCCAAAAGGCATCCGGGAAGCCATTGTACGGAAAATTGAACAGACACACCTGGCAGATGAATATGACTGGCGGATTACCGTGGCGGAAAAAGAAGCGGTCCGTAAAGAGAAAGAAGCGGAAGGGATTGCGAAGTTTCAGAGTATTGTCACCGGCGGAATATCAGACACTTATCTGCGCTGGCGTGGTATTGAAGCCACGCTGGAACTGGCAAAATCAGACAATAGCAAAGTGGTGGTGATTGGCGGCGGCAAAGACGGACTACCGATCATTCTGAATACCGCCGGGGATGCCAAAAGTGGTGTTTCAGAGAAAGGTGACTCTGAAGAAGCCCGGTCCGATACATTTATATCCGTTAAACCGGATGAGCTGAAAAAAGAAGAGCATGTTGTAGTGAATGGCTCTACCCGGTGCGTCAATGGATGTGACGTGGATAAAACCAAAAACAAAGATAATTCCAGGCAGAAAGAACAGACTCTGGCTTCTTCCGGTGCGCCGGAGAAAAAGACTGTTCCGGAGAAAACTAACCCATGATGCGTATCAGTTATCCAGATGTGGTATCGGCAATTTTGTCGCATAAAGATTCAGACATCAGTATTGAATTCATCCGGTGTAAGAATGAATCAGAAGTTACTGATTATAAAAATTTTATTTCGCAGGCTTATGCTTTGGGGCGGCAAATGTCAGCCAGCGGTGTTCAACCCGGAGATGAACTGGTGATTGTCTCTGATGATGTGGCGTTCTTTGCCCGTACTTTTGTGGCCGCGATGTTGTTTTCGGTGGTTCCGGTGCCAGTAAGCTTTCCGGCCAGTGAGTCTTCCCGGCAGAAGATTCTGGCGATATGGAAACAACTGCGCAATCCGTGGATTATTTCTGATCAGCCACTCGATACCCTCTTCGCCCAGTATACGGATGAGCATGCGATGCACTTGCTGACCCGGGTGCTGACGCCCACATCAGCCGAAGCTCCACAAACGCCTGACAGCATTCCGGACGCTCAAATGACAGTGCCTGTCCCCGATAGTCTGGCATTCATTCAGTACAGTTCCGGCTCAACCGGCGATCCGAAAGGGGTAAAAGTTACCCATAAAATGCTGATCGCCAATTGTGACCTTGCCGTCAACATCCACAAAATTACCGCTCAGGATTCTTTTCTGAGCTGGATGCCATTGAGCCATGATTTCGGGTTGATCTATTTTATGTTGTTCCCGCTGATCTGCGGACTGAGATTTACCCTGATACCAACCCGGATATTTGCCCGCAACCCGGTGTTATGGCTCGAACAGATGAACCGTTGCCAGGCAACGATTTCCGGTGCCCCGAATTATGCCTTTGAACATGTGATGAAAATGTTCCGCTCTGATGCTGCAGCTGGCTGGGATCTGAGTTGTATCCGCTACATTATCAACGGCGCAGAACCGATCAATGCTCAAATATGTCACCGCTTTGAAGAGACATTTGCACCTTACGGTTTCACTTCCGGAGTGATTACACCCTGCTACGGACTGGCTGAAGCCACTCTGCTGGTTTCCTCGGCAACTCTCGGGGAAACACCGGTGATTTACCGTTGTAACCGCGACAATCTGAAACCGGGAGATAAGGTTCAGTATCAGGCCAACGGCTGTGAATTTGTCGATGTCGGTTATCCCGGTAACCATGTCCGGTGGCGGATCGCCGATGAAAACAATCAGCGGGTTGAAGCAGAGCATATTGGCCGGATTCAGCTTCAGGGAGACATCATCACTCCGGGATATTATTTCGCGCCGAACCGTACCGAGGCATTATTTACTACAGATGGCTGGCTTGATACCGGCGATCTGGGGTTTCTCCGGGAAGACAGACTGGTGATTACCGGACGCAGTAAAGACATTATCATTATCAATGGTAAAAACTTCTATCCTCAGGATATTGAAACCGTTTGCTGTGAGTTACCAGAGCTCGGGCTGAATAAAGTGGTGGCGGTTTCTGCGCAGGACCAGAGCGGACAGCCGGTGTTTATTGTCTTCCTGTTGTTCCGCCACAAACCTGAAGCCTTTGTACCGCTGATCAAAAAAACACAGGAACGCCTCATCCGGGAACTGGGGATCAAACCCGACTATTGCCTGCCGGTCAAACATATTCCCAAAACCACCAGTGGCAAGCTGAAACGGTTTGATCTGGTCCGGCAATTTGAGCAGGGTGATTTTGATACCGTGATCCGTCAGTTGAAAGCGACGGAATCTGCCGCAGGTCTTCATCCGATGAAATGGGCGATTCTCAGTGGCGATCACAGCGAAATTATCAACCAGCTGAAATTACTGATTCAGCCGCTATTTCCTCAGCACGATCCGGAGCAACAAAACCCGGCACAGCCAACCCTGGATATTCACCAGCCACTCATGGAGCAGGGGCTGCAATCGGTGCATTTAACTGAAATCGTTTCCCGCATCAACGACGTATCCGGTCATCACTATCCGGTTGGGGTGATGTTTGACTACCCGACGGTTCAGGCGCTGGCTGACATGCTGGCCGCACAGAGTCAGCAACTGACCACTGAATCCGGCCCAACCGGCCGCTATCAGCAAAGCGGTGCAGCTTTGATTGGGATCAGCTGTTATTTTCCCGGCAACGTCAATGACCCGCAAACATTCTGGCAGCAATTAATGGCGGAAACCGATTTCGTCAGTGACATTCCGGCCGATCGTAAACCGGTTAATCCTGAACGCCTGAGTCAGTATCCGGGCCTGAATAAAGGGCACTTTATCGATGATCCCTGGTGTTTTGACCATCAGTTTTTCCGGATCTCTCCGGCAGAAGCTTTAACGATGGACCCGCAGCAACGTCTGTTGCTGCAAGCCTGTTGGCATGCATTTGAAGATGCCGGGATTGACCCGCAACAGTGGCGTGGTAAAAAAGCCGGGGTTTATCTCGGCCTGTCAAATATCGATTATGACCATATCCTGCAACGCTCCGGCGACCCACAGGCACTGAATGCGTACCGGCTGACCGGCAATTCTCCCAGCATCGCTGCCGGACGAATCGCGTACAGCTTTAACTTTAACGGCCCGGTCATGACCATCGACACGGCCTGTTCTTCATCACTGGTTGCCATTCATTATGCCTTGCAGGATCTGCGCTCCGGTGCCTGTGATCTGGCCATTGTCGGCGGTGTCAACCTGATGCTGGACGGCAGTACATCAGCCGCTTTAACCAGTATGCAGGCATTATCCGGATCCGGGCAGAGCAAAACCTTTTCCGCGCAGGCCGATGGTTACGGCCGGGGCGAAGGATGCGCAGTCATCATTCTCCGCCGTGAAGCCGAAGCGGAAACAGACAGCAACCGGATCCGGGCTGTGATTCAGGGCAGCGCGGTCAACCATGATGGTGCCAGTAACGGGCTGACCGCGCCCAGCGGCAAAGCCCAGCAGGAAGTGCTGCAACAGGCGCTGAACGATGCAGGCTGTCAGCCGCAGGACGTTGCGTTTATTGAAACCCACGGCACCGGCACCGTACTGGGTGATCCGATTGAGGTGAATGCCATCAGTCAGGTCTATGCCGGGCGGAATCCAGACGCGTTTCCGCTCTGTCTGGGTTCGGTGAAAACCAATATCGGCCATCTGGAAGCCGCCGCCGGGATTGCCGGGGTGATTAAGTCGGCGCTGGCGCTGGCACATCAGCAACTTCCGGCGACCCTGCATTGTGATGATCTCAATCCGCATATTGACTGGTCGTCTGTCCCGGCAACCATCGCAAACCATACACAAATGCTGCCGGCAGAGCCCTGTTACGCCGGGGTCAGCGCGTTTGGTCTGAGCGGCACTAATTGTCATGTGATTTTAAAAAGCCACCGGGTCGAACAGGAAACGGCAACAGAGCCGGATACTGCATCCCGCCGACAAACGGAAGGATTCCTGCTGCCACTCAGTGCGGCATCACCGGAAAGTCTGTCGGCATTGCAGACGCAGTGGCAAAAACTGATAGCAAATGAAAATGAAGCAACACTGGCTGCCTGTTGTGCCGCCAATGCCATTCACCGGGCGCATCTGCCTTACCGGACCTGTTTTTACGGTACTGACAAGCTGGATCTCAGCCAGCAATTAGCCGGATTCTCACCACACTCACTCACATTTCACCGGGAGAAACCGGCGCTGGCATTCGTGTTCAGCGGGCAGGGCTGCCAGTATCCGGCGATGGCAGCGGCGCTTTACACCCGTTTTCCCGTTTTTAAAGCCAGTATCGATGAAATGGCTGCCGTGCTGGCGCCGGTGTGGCCTTATAATCTGATTGATGTCATGACCAGTGAGCAAACCCCGCAGGAGACACTGAATAATACCGCAGTGACTCAGGTAATCGTTGTGGCTTACCAGATTGCACTCGCAAAATTGTGGCAGGATTCCGGACTCACACCAGCGTATTGCGTTGGTCACTCGATCGGAGAAATTGCGGCGGCGGCGGTGTGCGAAAGCCTTTCTGTCAAAGACGCTGTCTTACTGGCAGCCAGCCGGGGACAACTGATTGCAGCTTTACCGGCCGGTGGCGCGATGGCGGCGGTGATGGCTGATCCGGATTCGGTTCAGTCAGCGCTGGATCATCTGGACGATGGCAGCAAACTGGTGATTGCGGCATATAACTCGCCGGGAAGTGTCACGATTTCCGGTGAAAGTGAGTTACTGGAACAGGCGCTGAACGATTTGCAGGCTGCCGGTATCCGGGTGAAGAAACTGGATATTTCTCATGCGTTTCACAGCCCGTTACTACAGCCGGTGATGGCTGACTTTGCCGCCATTGTCAGTAAAATTGCTTTTAAGTCACCCAAATATCCTGTGATTTCAACCGTGACCGGAGAAAAACTGCATCCGGATGACTGGCAACGTCCGGAATACTGGGTGGATCACCTGACACATCCGGTCTTGTTCCATCAGGCTATGACATGTTTACCGCAGCGGGAAAACCTGCTGATCCTGGAAATCTCGCCCAGACCAACCCTGATGCTGCCGGGAAAACAGTGTTGTCCGCAAAATCACTGGATATGCAGCCAGCAATCCAAAGAGATGCTGACTTCATTTTATCAGGCGCTCAACGAACTCTATCAGGCCGGTATGGATTTTAACTGGTCACCACTGTTTGAACCGGTTCTCTCTGCTACGCGAATTGCGGCGAGCCGTCTGCCACTGTATCCGTTTCAGACTCACCAGCACCGGCCAAAAACGCTGGCTCTGCCTGCATCATCACCTGCAGAAACGGCTGAGAACCAAACCGCAGCCTTATCCCAGGCCTGCGCAGAACCGTCTTCTGCGATTCATGTTGAGCCGCCGGCACATACAGCGTCCGCATCTTCTTCTGTTTCTTCTCAGATACGGGTCGACCGACAGGCTGAAGTGCAGCAATTGATCGCGTCAGTCACCGGCCTGCAATTGTCGCAGCTGGACGAGGGAGCAAACTGGTTTGCGCTCGGACTGGATTCCCTGGTGATCGTTCAGATCCAGCAGGCAGTAATGAAACATTTCGGGATTGAGTTTGAACTGGCGACACTGATGGGAGCGCTTGATACCTGCCAGAAACTGGCAGAGAAAATAGGGGAGCTGGTTCCTGAAGAAGCATTGCCGGCAGAAGCAATCAATGAACAAATCATATCTGACAGCGCGCCGATTCAGATGACAAACGATAACACATTATCTGCGACAACCGGATCTGCGACAACCAGTGCAGCGGGATCTCTGGAATCACTTTGTCAACAGCAAATGGTGGCGATGAATCAGCTGTTTCAATCTCAGCTGAGTGCCTTTTCCGGACAGATATCATCAGGCAGCCGTGCTGAAAATATCACGCCGTCAGTGCCGGAGACTCATCAACAAGCGCCACATCCGAAAGTAAACCAGCCCCGCAAGGAAATCAAAGGGTTATATCAGTCGCTGAAAACGGAGAAAAATAATGCCCTGTCCAGACAGCAGCTGGCTCACCTGAGCTGGCTGCAACAACAGCTGAATCAGCGCACCTCTGCTTCTAAAGCTTACACGGCACAACACCGGACCCACTACGCAAACAGCCGCAGTATTCTGGGCTTTAAACCGGAAACCAAAGAGATGACGTATCCGGTTCATGTCGACAAAGCCGAGGGGATTTATCTGTGGGATATGGACGGTAACCGCTACATTGATATCACCATGGGGTTCGGTTCGATTCTGTTTGGCCACAATCCGGATTTCATTAAAAATCCGTTATCAGAGGTGCTTGCGCTGGGCGCCCCGGTCGGCCCGCAGAATCTTCAGGCCGCAACTGCGGCTGAAAAGCTGTGCCGTCTGACCGGTCATGAACGGGCCAGCTTTTTCACCAGTGGCACAGAAGCGATTATGGTTGGTGTGCGGATTGCCCGGAGTGTGACCCGGCGCAAGAAAATTGTGATTTTCCACGGCGCTTTTCACGGCAGCTTTGACAGTGTACTGGCTTCCGGCTGGCTGGAAGACGGGCAACCCCAAACCGTCCCGCTGACCGATGGTTCCCCGCAGGGGCTGGTTGATGACACCATTGTGCTGACATATGGCGAAGCCCGCTCGCTGGATGTGATCCGGGAACATGCCGGTGACATTGCTGCGGTGATTATTGAACCGGTACAAAGCCGCAATCCGGTACTCCAACCGGTTGAGTTTGTCCGGGAATTGCGTGAACTGACACAAGCGCAGGATATTGCGCTGATTTGTGATGACATCATTCTCGGCTTCCGTTACGCGCTGGATGGCAGCCGCAGCTGGCTGGGGATTACGCCGGATCTGGTGACCTACGGTAAAGTACTGGGCGGCGGGCAACCTATTGGTGTACTGGCCGGATGTTGTAAGTATATGGATGCTGTTGATGGCGGTAACTGGCGCTATGGTGATGACTCGGTGCCACAGAGCAGAACGGCTTTTGTTGCCGGGACGTTCAACAGCCATCCGCTGGCGATGACCGCTGCCAATGCCGTATTAGATAAGCTGCTTGCGGAAGGGGAAGACTTACTGGTAACGCTGAACCGGAAAACCGAAGCGATGTGCCTGCAGCTCAATACATGGTTTGAGGACAACCAGATACCGGTCCGGATGGTCTGGTTTGGTTCCCTGTTCCGGTTTGAATATTCGCCGCAGACTGAACTGCTGAATTTCCATCTGCTGAAAAATGGTTTATACGTCTGGGAAGGCCGTAACTGTTTTCTGGGTTGCGCGCATACCGATGACGATATCCGTCAGATCATTGAGATTGTCAAACGCAGTGCCTGGGAACTGGTCAACGGCGGCTGGACCGACGGGTTGACCTGCGAAAATCAGTCGCTGATGCTGCCGCTGACTCACGGTCAGCAGGCGATGTATTCTCTGCTGGAATCTCAACCGGATAACGCAACGGCTTACACCGAAATGATGGCGCTTGAGTTTGAGCATTCGCCGGATCATTCGATTCTGCAACAGGCATGGGGCCAGGTGCTGGCCCGTCACGATTCACTGAGAATCAGCCGGATTAGTGCCGCGGGTCAGTATATTTCGGCGACGATGCAGCCCGTCATCACAGTAAAACAGGCCACCGAATCCCAACGTGCAGCCATGCGGTGTCAGTTACTCAATCAGCCTTTTGATACCGAATACGGTCCGTTCTGGCGGATTCAGCTGATCTGCACCCCACAGGGAAGTGATTTACTGTGCTGCTTCAGCCATCTGATTGTTGACGGCTGGTCCATGGGCATTGTGGTTGACGAACTGGCAACCACTTATCAGGCGCTGAAAGCGGGTCAGATACCGGCACCGGAGCCGGTGATTCCGCTGCTGCAATGGCTGGCCCGGGATACCGCGAAAGAAAATCAGCCACCAGTGAGCGCCCCTGAGCCTGAAGCAGATTACCTGCTGCCGCTGTACATTGCCGGAGACAGCAAACTCTACGCTCCGGCAACCGGGCAAGGGACCCGGATTCAAACCCTGTTTGCGCCGGATTTATTTGCCCGGGTTAAAAGACAAGCTCAACAGCTGCAGGTCAGCTCTTTCAGCCTGCTGATGGGCGCATGGGCGCTTTTACTGAACCGGCTGAGCGCCCGGGCCCGTTTTGTGATTGGCATGCCGGTTGCCGGACATAACGGGATGGGTGCAGGCCATCTGGTTGGTTACGCCTCTGAAGTCAGAGCCGTGCAGATCGACATTGCGCTACAGCAGACCACCGGCGAATGGGTCCATCAGCTGAGCGGGCGGATTCGGCAGGCACAACAGGATGAGATAACAGCACAAATTCCGGTGTCCTGTCTGTTTAATGTTGACCGGGGAATTTCACTCACCATGGATACCCGGCCGCGCTGGGGACATGTGCCTGTCAGTTGTGTCAAACAGCCGCTGTTTCTGAATATTCTTGAGTTTAACGATCAGCTCTATGTCGATTTTGACTTTGATACCTCGATCGCTACAGCGGAAACCGGGCAGTGCTGGCTGACCCATTATATGACCATTGTGCAGCAGCTATGCGGTGATACACAGCAGACCATTGAGCAGCTCATGGAAAGCATTGACCCGTATCAGGGCGTGTTAACCGATGAGCAGGGGATTCCGCTGTTTGCCGGAGCCTGTGGCTGGCATCACGACCCGCATCAGGATAAAAACTGGCTTGCCCGGCTGACATCTGACAGCCGGATTCAAAAGCTGACACCGGATACCTGTCCGCTGAGCCTGCACGGGCAACCTGTTTATACGGAAGCACTGCTTGAGTTACTGGATATGCCGCCGGAAGGCGTCCGGATTGAGGTGTGGCAGGGACAGATTTCCCTGAAGGTTGAAAGTCCGCTGCATCCGCTGGTATCTCTCCCGTTGCCGGTACTGGCAGAGAAGATCACGCAATCTGTCGCTGCGCCCTGGCAGCCGGTGTATATCTATCTGCCGGACGCTTCCGGTTATGTACTGATTCATGCGCAGAAACCGGCCACAACGGCGCAGGAAAAGGCCATTGCCCGGTTATGGGCGGAGACACTCGGACTGAAAGAATTCCCCCCGGTGAATAGATCCTTTATTCAGCTGGGTGGCAATAGTCTGGCGGCGCTGAATGTGATTCATAAGATGCAGACGCAGTTGCAGTTTTCCGTCAGTCTCAGTGATTTTCTTCAGGCATCCGGTATTGACCAGCTGATTGAGTATGCTGTATCTGCTGAAACACACACCGCCGGGCCGGAGATTGTTCCGCTGCATCAGAAACCTTTACATCCGGGAGAACCGGAACTGATCACCTGTTCTAATAATCAGCAGCGCCTGCTGTTTCTGCAGGTATTAGAACCACAGTTTTATGCCTACAACGTCGGTTTCTCAATGTCTCTGCCATTCCGGATTGATACAGCCTTACTGGCACAGGCACTTCAGCCCGTTATGACGGCGAATCCGGTGTTACGCTGCTGGTTCCCGCAACCGGAAACGGCCCTGGTGATTGATATTGATCCCCGGCAATTGATAAGCAGTGCTTCTTTTGCCACCGCAGAAGAAGCGATGGCCGATGCGCAGCAGGAAGTGGAAACGCCATTTATGCCGGAAAGTCAGCCCGGATGGCGGATTCGTTTGCAGCAGGTTGCTGAGCAAAGCACGCTGATTGTCACCATGCATCATGTGATTTGTGACCTCTGGTCGGTTGAGCTGTTCTGCCATGAACTGGCCGGTAAACTGCAACAATTACAGTACGGCTATCAGCTCCCGGCATCCTCTGCGACGCTCAGTTATCACGACTATGCAGTCGCCATGAATGATTATCAGGCATCTGCCCGCTATGACAGCGATCTGGAGGCTTATCTGAACTGTCTGCAACCGTTGCCGCAACCTGTTGACCTGGCCCCGGACAAACCGCGCATGAACCCCCGGAGCCTGGCAGGAGACAGTGAATTTATCCGCCTCAGCCAGAGATTAACTCAGCAACTCTATCAGTTATCCGGGCAGCGGGGCTATAGCTTACATGCCATTACCTCTGCGGCACTGGCGCTGCTGATTCATCAACAACAGGGCGCACGGCAGATGATTATCGGTGCCATCAGTGCCCAGCGGGAATATACAGGCCTTGAAAACGTACTGGGATTTTTCGCCAATACCGTGCCGGTCCGTTTTGAACTGACCACAAACATGACTATCGATGATTTCATCCGGGATTGTGCGGCGAAGATGACGCACATGATGCAGTATGGGCATCTGACGCTGGATACCATTATCGATAAACTGAATCATGTTACCGGCAAACAGCATGTCAGCCGGGATCATGAACGTCAGCCGCTGCTGGATATTGTTCTGGTGATGGATGACCGGGAAACCCTCAACCGTATCGCACAAAGCCACAATCTCGGCTTTGAAGAGATTCCGGTCAGGCAAAACCAGTTCGACTTCACCCTGTATGTCAGTTATTCCCGCCAGGGGATACGACTGCATGCCCTGTATAACAGTGACTTATACAGCCGCCAGCGGGTCAGTGAATTATTGTCTGCGCTGGAACAGATTCTTGCGCAGATAATCGCCGGACCTGACGCGCTTTTACCGGTCAGTCAGTGCTATGCACTGACTGCTCAGCAAAAACGATTATGGTTCGTCGATGCGTTTGAAAATGGATCTCTCTATGATGCTGCACCGGTGTATTACAACATGCCGTATCAGGTCATGCCGGATACCGGTCCGGTTGATACAGAAAGGCTGCAACAGGCTATTCAGCAGGTTGTCGCACAACAGGTCATTCCGGGTTATTGCTTAAGTCAATCTGCACAGGACTCAGAACAGAGTGCCAGCTGGGTCCCGGTCCAGAGACAGACACTTAAGCTGTCAGTGATTGATTGTGAACCGGAGCATCTGATGCAACAGCTCGAAGCACTGAACTTTGCTCCCTTTGATCTTTCTGAGGATTTACTGCTCAGGGCGGTGCTGGCCCGCTGCACGGATGGCCGGATAATCTTTCAGGTCACTGCGCATCACATCATTGCCGATAAATCTGCATTGCGCCGCTTTGTTGCCGCTGTGCTGGCCTGTTATGAAGGCGCACATCAATCCGTCGTCACCGGTACTGATCCTGCAGAGCTGAGTGCCATGACCGATCGCTTTTTCACACCGCAGCTGATTTCCGCACCAGAAAAAGCGCAGCAACTCAGTTACTGGAAACAACAACTGGCTCAGTTTACTCCGTTACAGCTGCCGGAAGATATTCCCCGCAAAGCCATTCACATCTATCAGGGCGAACAGCAAACCACGACACTCACCGGACTGGGAGAGCTGGCTGAACACCTTGGTTGCAGCCAGGAAGCCGTCGCACTGACGCTGTTGCATGAACTGCTGCACCGGTATTCCCGCCAGCAGGATATTGTGACCGGGATGGTGCTCACTGCCGACAGCCGGAAGCCGGACGGGCAGTCTCTGAACGAACAGTACCTGCGGGCTGACGATAATCTGGTTGTGATCCGCAGCCGGCATGATCCGCAGCGCCGCTTTGCTGAGTGGGCTGAAATGATAGAGACAACCATTGCTGACGCCCGCCGCCACGGCGATGTACCGTTTGATGAGGTGGTGCTGGCGGTGAACCCGGACAATGATATGAGCCGGACCGCTTTATTTGATGTGTTGTTTGTCTTTGAGCAACCTCAGACAGACCTCGATCTGACACTGGCTGACCGGATGCTGGTCAACGCGCAGGGCTGGGGAAAATATGATTTGGTCTTTTGTCTGACCTCTGCCGATAACCCTGAAGATATCAGCCAGATGGCGGTATGTTTTAACAATACGATTTATCACGGCCGGAAAATTGCGCAAATGATGACCGGATTGACGTTATTACTCAATTCTGTGTTAGCCGATACAGCGGCTTTATGTTGTGACCTTCATCTGCTGACCGGTGAAACCGCCCGGCAGCTCACAGAACAAAGCTGCCATTTCTCCGGGTTCGGCCAGACACAAACCATCGTGTCAGTGATTGATACCGTGACGGCGCAATATCCGGACTTTGTGGCTTTGGATGACGGTTACAGTCAGCTGACTTACGCCCGGCTCAGTCAACTGACCTGTGATCTGGCAGCGGTTCTGGTTCAGCAGGGGGTACAAAGGGAAAGTGTGGTTGCGGTGTATATGGAACGGGGGCTGTTGCAGTCACTGGTTATTCTGGCAATTCTCAAAGCGGGCGGGGCTTATCTGGCTCTGGATAAAAAACATCCGCCAGCGCGGCTCAAAGCCATTGCCGAAGATGCCGCCGCCTGTTTACTCATCACTGCCGAAGTTGATGATGCCGGGGTCTGTCCGGCAAGCGCAACGGTTTTGGTGACCGGGTTATCCGGATTACAGCTGATGACAAACGGGCAAGTCGCTGTAATACCGGAGCCGGTGCAACTGCCGGAAATTGAGCCGGATCAGCTGGCGTATCTGATTTATACCTCGGGCTCAACCGGACAGCCGAAAGGCGTGCAGGTAGAACACCGCCATGTGGTGCAGTTAATCCTGCCGCAGGAGAGCCGGTTTGAGTTTCAGGCAGGCGATCGCTGGTCGCTTTATCACGCCTATGCGTTTGACTTCTCCGTCTGGGAAACATTTGGCGCATGGATGACGGGCGGGACGGTTTATGTGGTACCGCCGGAAGCGATTATCGACAGCCGGCAGTTTTTACGCTGTATTCAGGACAATCAGGTCTCCGTGCTCAGTCAGACCCCGGGTGCTTTCTATGCCTTACTGGAACAACTGGAAGCGCAACACTGGCCGGAATTATCGTTGCAGATGATCGTCTTCGGCGGGGAAGCGCTGCAACCAGCCCGCTTAACCGCATTCCGGCAGCATTACCCGCAGGTCCGGTTAATCAATATGTACGGCATTACCGAAACCACCGTACATGTCACATACAAAGAAATTGATGATGCGGCGTGTGAATCCGGGCAAAGCAACATCGGCCGGCCTTTGCCGAACAACGGTATTTTACTGGTTGACGATCAGTTATATCCATGTACACCGGGTACCCCGGGAGAAATGGTGGTTACAGGTTACGGCGTCACGCGGGGTTATCTGAACCGGCCGGAATTGAATGAAAAGGCCTTCATTGACCTGCCGGGGATTACGGGTAAAGCCTTCCGCAGTGGTGATTTGGCCCGCCAGACACCGGACGGTGATCTGATTTATCTCGGCCGGAAGGATGCACAGGTTCAGTTGCGGGGCTTCAGAATTGAAACCGGAGAAATTGAGCAGGTCTTACTGCATTATCCCGGCATCCGCAATGCGGCAGTTGTGTTGGTTACGGATGAGGTCGCCCAGGGCGTTTCCGGCGATGATGCAGCGATTGTCGCCTGGCTGGTTCAGGAACCCGGACAACAGGATTTCAGCCATGAGCAGCTGCTTTCGTGGCTGGGTGACCGGCTGCCGGAGTATATGATTCCGTCCGGTTTCTATTTTGCTGCTGATATTCCGCTCAACCATAACGGAAAAGTCGATAAAAAAGCCCTGATGAACTGCCGGGGGAAACCACTGAAATCACTGGCAGCCGCTCAGCTTCAGGCTGATGAGATTGATTCCGTTACTGATCGGGAATTACGCCATATCTGGTGTGAAGTACTCGGGGTTTCACAGGTGAATCATGACGACAATTTCTTTGAAACCGGCGGACACAGTCTGAAAGCCAACAGCGCATTGCTTCGCATCCGCGAGCGATTGTGTCCGTCCATGACGCTGAAAGATTTCTTCAGTCATCCCCATTTTCTGGTTCAGGCATCCTTTATTGATCAACTGATTGCTGCCGATCAGGATGACGCACTGCCCAAACTATTGCCGCAACCGGCAGGGGAAACCTGGCTACCGTCCTTCTCTCAGCAGCGGCTGTGGCTGACGCAGCAACAAAACCCACAGGATACCTCTTATAATTCTGTCGGTGTGTTTACACTGTGCCGGACGACGAAAACTCCGGACTTTGAGAGCCTGTTTGAGGCTCTCAGTGCGGCATTCCGGCAGATTATCGGGCGCCATGAGGTACTGCGGTGTAACTATGTATTACAGAGCGGTACGTTGAATGTGGTGCTTCAGTCACATACGGAAACCATACTGACGAAAGTCACAGGCGCAGAAGCAGACCTCAACTTTCTGAAACAGCGTGAGTTGAATCATTCGTTTGATTTAGCGCATGACGGGCTGTTCCGGGCTTTTCTGATTGAACCTGAGACAACGGCCGGTGAGGATGCCGGTTATCTGCTGATCAATATGCATCATATCGTCAGTGACGGCGCATCCGTGGTGGTGCTGATGAAAGAGCTGGCAGCATTCTATCAACATCACTTCGACCCGCAGACAGCATTACCGGCACCGCTGGCCATTCAGTTCCGTGACTTCGCTGCATGGCAGCAACAACGCCACCGCAGCGGCGGGCTGGATCAACAGATTAACTATTGGCAACAGGTATTCGCAGATGATATTCCACAGCTGAACCTGCCCACTGACCGGCCACGTCAAACGCAGCCGGATCATCAGGGTGCGATGCATATCTGCCATTTGGGAGAGCCGCTGTCGCAGGCGTTACGCCAACTGGCACAACAGCAGCAATGTACCTTGTTTATGGTGCTCAGCACCGTCTCACAACTGATGCTTTACCGTTACAGCCGACAGGGTGATATGGTGCTCGGTACACCGGTTGTCGGGCGTGATGATATCGCACTGGAACCGCTGATTGGGTTCTTCCTGAATGTCTTGCCTTTGCGGTTACAGTGTCACGATAAACAGCTGTTTTCCCGGTTACTGGAACAGAACCGTCACCTGATTACCGAAGCATTCGCCAATCAGCAACTGGCATTTGATCAGCTGGCAGAAGCCGTGGGTTATCAGAAACAACCCGGAAGACATGCGTTGTTTGATGTGCAGATTATTTTGCAAAACAACCCGCAGTTACAGCTGGATTTCGGCAACACATCGCTGACCATGCATCAGGAAGAAACAGTCAGTGCCAAATTTGATCTGAATATTATGTTCAGTGATGACGATGATATTGAACTGCAACTGGAATACGCCACCGCACTGTTTGAGCCATCAACCACGAAAATGATGATGGAAGACATGGTGGCAATCGCTCACTGCATGACACAACAGCAGGGGGCGCAGGTGCTTACGGTTGAAGAGATTCTGGCATCCTGCCGGGACAATGAGGTTGTACAACCAGCCCTTAGTGTGACGGCGTCACAAACAGACCCGTCACTGATTCATAATCAGATTGAAGAAGAGGATTGGTAAATGTGTGGAATCGCAGGCATCTACTCGCCGGAAATCAGCCCGGCCGGTGACGTCAGTTTACAACTGCTGCAAACGATGGCGGAAACCATCCGTCACCGGGGACCGGATGATGACGGGTTTCATTGCGGTCCCGGAATCGGGCTGGCATTCCGCCGGTTATCGATTGTTGATATCCGGCACGGACAGCAACCGGTCTGTAATCAAAGTGAAAGCGTGATTGCAGTGATTAATGGTGAAATTTATAACCATCAGGCGTTAAGAGAACAGCTGGCAGATCAGGGTGTCACATTGCAAAACCACTGTGATGTGGCGGTGATTCCCCACCTGTACGAACTGTATGGGGATAACTTTGTCAGTCAGTTAAAGGGGCAGTTTGCTATCGCACTGTATGACCGGCAGGCTCATAAGCTGCTGTTAGCCAGAGACGGCGCCGGAATTGCGCCGCTGTTCTGGACCCGCCAGAACGGACAAATTGCATTTGGTTCTGAAATCAGAACGATTCTGTGTGTGCCGGGGGTTAAGAAGCAGGTCAATATGACGGCGGTTGATCAGTTGCTGACCTTTCCGGGCAGTGTCAGCCCGCATACCTTCTTTGACGGTATTTTCAGCCTCCGGCCGGGACACAGTCTGGTGTTTCATCCGCAGGGATATGATGAGCGCTGTTTCCGCGATTTGAATTATCCGGCGCAAATCAATGAACAACCCCTGACGGAAACCGGATTAAAAACATGTATCGATCAACTTGATACCCGCTTGTGTGAGGCGGTTGAAAAACGCTTGCAGGGCGATGTACCCATTGGCGTTTACCTCTCAGGCGGGCTGGACAGTTCACTGATTGCTGCGGTGCTGAAGAAAGTATCTCCGGACCGGATACGGGATAGTTTTTCGATTACTTTTCCTTCATCGGCCATTGATGAAAGCCGCTACCAGCAGATGATGGTTAATCATTTAGGCACCCGGCACCATCAGTTTGAGGTCAGGCCCGCTCATATTGCAGACCACCTGCACCAGATCGTGAACCGGGCTGAAACGCCATTACGGGAATCTTATAATGCCTGTTCGCTGATTCTTTCCGGCCTTGTCAGGGCTGAAGGGATTAAAGCGGTGGTCAGTGGTGAGGGTGCCGATGAATTATTTGCCGGTTATGTCGGCTATCGTTTGCAGGATCAGCGCTTACAGGGACAGGCGGATACGCTTGAGCTGATGCTGGAAGATGAACTCAGGCAGAAGCTCTGGGATGACCCGCAGCTGTTTTACGAGAAAAACTACTATGCGCACCGGGAACAAAAAATCTGCCTGTACAGTGAAGCCGTTCAGCAACGGCATCAACAGTTTGATTGTCTTCTGTATCCTTTACTGGATACCGGTAAAATCAAAGGCCGTCATCCGGTTCATCAGCGTTCTTATCTCGACTTTAAACTCAGAATCGCCGATCACCTGCTGGCTGATCATGGCGACCGGGTGGCCTTTGCCAACTCGGTTGAAGGACGGTATCCGTTTCTGGATGAAGATTTGATTGATGATGTCACCCGGATTCCGCCTCACTGGCTGACTCATCAGGGCGAAGAAAAGTACCTGCTGAAACAACTGGCGCAGCGTTATTTGCCCGGAGCCATTATTCAACGGCAGAAATTCAGTTTTGTCGCACCTTCGAGTGCTTATCTGCTGCGGGATTATCCGGAGTTAACCGGCGATATTCTGGCCCCGGAACGTATCCGGAGGCAGGGATACTTTGACCCGGACACAGTGGAATATCTGCGCCAGAGCTATTTACAGCCGGATCATCATTTAAATCAGACATTTGAAGATGATTTGCTGATGATCGTGCTGACTTTCGGCATCTGGCTGGATGAATTCGGCATGCCGGATTACGCCGCCTGACAGGTAGATCAATGATCTGACCGGCGTCAGATTAAAACAAGACAACCAGAGCAGCTGTCGGTTTGTCACCGGACGATTACAAGAATATTCTGGGGAAACAACGTCATGTCACGTCACGCTTATTTTGAACAGTTTGAAGATCAGGTGAGCCGCCATCCTGAACACATCGCACTCAACACCGGAACACAGAATTTTACCTACCGCCAGCTGAACCGCTGGAGTAATACGATTGCCCGGCAACTCACAGCACCGCAGCTGTCTTTTCATTCCGGTATTCTGATTGACAGTGAAGCCGCTTATGTTGCAGCGATGCTTGGTTGTGGTAAAGCCGGGAAATGTTTTGTGCCGCTTGATACGCGCCTGCCGGAAGACCGGTTGAAGTATTTACTGGAAAAAGCACAGATCAACACTGTGCTGTACGCCGGAGATAAGGCGGTTTTACCGGCAAACTATCCGGGCCTTTTCACCCTTGATGCCAATTATGATGACACAAAATGTCAGCAGCCGGAGTTCGATAAAAACCCGGGGATTGCCGTCAAAGGGGCTGATCCCTGCTATATCATGTTTACCTCCGGCTCAACCGGTTTACCCAAAGCGGTAACCGGACAACATAAAGGGCTGGCACATTTTCTCAAATGGGAAAGAGAGACTTTCGCCTTCGGGCCAGAAGATGTCTGTTCCTGGCTCGCACCGATCACCTTCGATGTTAGTTTGCGGGATATCCTGTTACCACTGACATCCGGTGGCACAGTCGCAGTGCCAACCGAAGAAATCCGCCGGCAGGTACACCGGTTACTGGACTGGTTCGGACAGGCCGGTGTCACCCATGTTCACTGTGTTCCTTCGGTGTTCAGGTTGATGACAGAAGCACTCCGGCAGCAGGACATACCGGCAACACACCACCAGAAACTACCGGCATTAAAACGCATCCTGCTGGCAGGTGAACCTTTGTATTATGAGGATGTTTCCGCCTGGCGTGAGGCTGGCGGTGCCCATATTTCTCTGGTCAATCTTTACGGCCCGACGGAAACAACCCTGGCGAAGGTATTTCATGTCATTGATCAGAATGAAAAAGGCGAGGGTATGGTGGCTATCGGGCAGCCGTTACCGCAAACCAATGTACTGATTATCAGCGGGCAGCAGTTGTGCGGGCCCGGTTCTATCGGTGAAATTTATATCCGGACGCCTTACCGCAGTCTGGGGTATTTACAGGATGAAGCCGCCACCAGAGCAGTGTTTGTGCAAAACCCGCTGCAACATGAACTGCCCGATATTTTATACAAAACCGGTGATTTAGGTCGCTATCTCGACAATGACGAGATCATGTGTCTGGGGCGGCTGGATAATCAGGTCAAGGTGAATGGCGTCCGGATTGAGCTGGGTGAGGTCGAAGCGGCCTGTCGCAGTATTGACGGACTCAATCAGGTGGCAGTCAAAGCGATTGAAAAAGATCACCAGAAAACCCTGTGTTGTTATTACAACTGCAAAGAAAACCTGCCGGAAACGATGACGGCAGCTGAGATTCGTCAGGCATTATCCGCCCGGCTTGGTGAGGCGCTAATCCCGGCGCATTTCGTGCATTTACCGCAGTTTCCGACCCTGATCAATGGCAAGATTAACCGCAAAGCACTGCCGGAACCGGAAGCGATGCTTTATGCCAGTCAGGATATTGTTGCACCACAAACACCGGCTGAAGAAAAGCTCTCTCAGATCTGGTCTGAAATTCTGGGACTGAGAAACGTGTGTGTCGCCACTGAATTCTTTGATCTTGGCGGTGACTCTTTCAAGATGATGCGGGTTCTGTCAGCCATTTATAAAGCATTCGGGCAGGAAATCAGTATCAAACAATGGCTGGCCGACTCCCGGATTCAGGCCATTGCCGCGCTGTTATCGCAGCAGGAGCAACAGGCTTATGTCACCATTCCACCGGCACCAGAGCAGGAGGCTTACCCGGCAACTGCGGCGCAGGAGCGGTTATGGACATTGCATAAAATGTATCCGGGGATTCATGTGTACAACCTGCCCGAAGAGTATCTGGTTGAAGGCACAATTGATATTTCGGCCCTCAATCAGGCCTGTCAGCGCTTGATTGACCGCCATGAATCGCTCCGGACGGTGTTCTTTGAAAAAGAGGGAAAAGTCTGGCAGCGGGTTCAGCCGCAAATGGCATTTCAGGTTGAGCATCATCCCTATGATCAACTCAGCGACACCGTGATTCAGCAGCTCAGTGATGAGAATCAGCATCTGAGTTTTGACCTGCAGCAGGGGCCATTAATCCGGGTGGCCGTCTGCAGCTGTCTGCAATCCGGTCAGCAGCTGTTCTTATTTAACATCCATCATATTATTTGTGATGGCTGGTCACTGACAAACTTCATCAAAGAACTGGCTGATGAATATCAGGCGTGTCGTCATCAGCAACCGGCAACCAACGAGCCGCTCCGGTTACAGTTTAAAGATTATGTGGTCTGGCAGCAGCATCAGATGCAGGCAACATCCGGGCAGGAAAGCAGGGCATGGTGGTTAAATCATCTGGCAGCACCGTTACCGGTGCTGGAACTGCCGAGGGATTATCCGCGCCCGGCCATGCGGACATTCAGCGGGAAAACCGAACGGGTTTCACTGTCACCCTTATTGAGTGATGGTCTGAACCGGCTGGCGAAACAGCACAAAGTCAGCCTGTTTACGTTGCTGATGCTGGCAGTCAGAACCCTGATGTATCGTTATTCCGGTCAGAAAGACGTGGTGATTGGTTCACCGGTGGCCGGACGCCTGCATCCGGAGCTGAATGAACAGATTGGCTATTATGTGAATACGCTGGCGCTGCGCCAGACCCTTGATCCGCAGGCGCCGGTTACAAAAGCGATTGAAGAGACCGCGAATTGTATTAATGAAGCACTTGCACATCAGCAGTATCCTTATGAAGCGCTGATTGAGGATTTAGATATTTCCGGCGATATTTCCCGCTCTTCAGTCTTTGACGTCATGTTGGTGATGCAAAACTTTGAGGTCGCTGCGCCCCGTCTGGGTGATACCGCGTTGATTCCGGTCGAAAAGAGCAGCCAGTGGGACATCAGCCGGTGTGATTTACTCTTCCATATTCAGGAAGATGAGCAGGGATTATTACTCGACATTAACTACAACAGCGATATCTTTTCCCCGGGCCGTATACAGCGCTACGGCGCGCACTTTGCACAGGTCATTGAAGGGATGATTCAGTATTCCGGCCAGGACAAAGATACCGGGCAGGCGTTAAGCAATCTGAATATTTTACCGGCAGATGAGTTACGTCAACTCCGGCAGTGGAGCACCGGGCCGGTGATTTCCCGGACACCGCATTCCATTCCGTCTCTGCTGACTGAAGTCAGTCAGCAGTTTCCTTCCGCAATTGCACTCAGTGATGGCAGTCAGAAAATCACATACCAGCAGTTAGTCACCACCGCTCAGTATCAGGCTCAGGGACTATTGGCGGGCGGATGCCAGCCCGGCGATGTCGTTGCCGTGGCTTATAACCGCCACACATCCAGTATTGTTGCCATGTTGGGCACGCTCATGGCGGGCTGTGTGTATATGCCGCTGGATATGGCGCTGCCGCAGGAGCGAATCTGTTATCAGCTGAATCACAGCGGCTGCTGCAAGGTTATCTGCACAGAAGCTTCATTTTGTGCGCTGTTACCTGCGGAGATCGGCTGTTTTTCCCCGGACGAGTTGAGTCGTGACATCAATCATAGCATCACCAGTGACGCTGTCACATCCTCAATCCCTTTGCCTGCAATCGATCCGGAGGCGCCGGCCTACATCATTTACACTTCAGGTTCCACCGGCACACCGAAAGGCGTTCAGCTCGCCCATCACGGTTTTGTGAACATGTCTCTGGCCCAGATCGAGGCGTTTCAGGTGACTCCTGAGAGCCGGGTACTACAGTTTGCATCTTTATCGTTTGATGCATCGCTGGCAAATATCTTTATGGCGCTGTTCAGCGGCGCACGGCTGGTTCTGATTGATCAGCAGACCATCGAACAGCCACAGCGTTTTCTGCAATATCTCCGGGACCAGCAAATCAGCACCGTCACACTGCCACCGGTTTATCTCAAGGCGTTAAATCAACCGGATTTATCCGGACTGCAAACCCTGATTACAGCCGGAGAAGCCGCTGACGCAAAAGACATGCTGCATTACAGTCAGTCGCTCGATGTCTTCAATGCTTACGGGCCGACTGAAATTTCAGTCTGTGCGAGCATTGAAGCGGTTTCTGCACAGCAGATTAATCAGGAATCGGTGGTATCTATCGGCCAGCCGGTTGCCAATACTGAATTGTGGATTGTCACTGATGATCTCTGTTTAGCACCGGTTGGTGTTCCCGGTGAAATCTGGATTGCCGGCGAAGGGCTGGCGCTATGTTATCTCAATGATGCCCGGGCGACATCACTGGCATTTGTTGATGTACCGACGTCTTTACAACCTTTTACCGGACAAACCCGGATGTATAAAACCGGCGATTTGGCTTACCGGGATCGGGAAGGACGACTGATTTATACCGGACGAAATGATCATCAGGTGAAGATTAATGCCTTCAGGATTGATACCAGTGAGGTTGAGAGCCATCTTCTGGCACATCATGACATTGCTGCAGCACATGTGGCCGGTTATCAGGCCGGGGAAAGCACAAAACTGGCCGCCTGGGTGATTCCCGAACAACAGCCGGAACTGTGGCCTTCGGTGGCTGAATTTTATGTTTATGATGATGTATTGTATGGCGCAATGGCGAATGATGAAGCCCGGAATGCTGTCTATCTATCCGCATTCCGCCGCTATCTGAAAGATAAAATTGTGCTGGAAATCGGACCGGGATCAGAAGCCATTTTATCCCGGCTGGCACTTCAGGCAGGCGCAAAAAAAGTGTATGCAATTGAATTGCTCGAAGACACCTACCGGAAGGCGACAGAGAAAGTTCGCTCACTGGGGCTGGAAGATAAGATTGAGATCATCCACGCGGATATCCGGCAGGCAGTTTTGCCTGAAACAGCAGACTGGTGTATTTCTGAAATTATCGGCGGGATCGGCGGCTCTGAAGGGTCCGCGAAGCTGATTAACAGCTGTCGTCATCTGCTGAAAGATCCGTCTCATATGCTGCCGGTGCGAACCCTGACATCCCTGGCGGCTGTTTCTCTGGATCACGATGCGCTGTATGCCGGGTTTTCCTCAATTGCGGCACACTATATCGGGCAGATCTTTGAAGCGAACGGGCAACCATTTGATTTACGTCTGTGTATTAAAAACTTACCACAACAGGCGGTTATCAGCGATTATGGCGTGTTTGAAGATCTGGATTACACCCGACCTGTCGAACCGGAAGCTATGCATGAAACGCGGCTGTCGATCACCCGCCCGGCACTGTTATCCGGGTTAGTCTGCTGGTTGCAATTGTACGTCGATCAGGATAATTATCTGGATTCACTCTTCGCGGATAAAAGCTGGCTGCCGGTGTATATTCCGTTGTTTGACGGACAGACGAAAACCGTGCAACCCGGCGATGTATTGATTTTACAGATCGAGCGACGATTGTGTGACAACGGGCTGAATCCGGATTTTTACATCACCGGTGAACTACGACAGGAAAGTGGTGAAACAACGGCAATCTGTTGTCATTCATTACATCAGAGTCATCACTTCCGGGACAGTGAATTTTACCGGCAGGTTTTTCCGCAACATCCGGATGGTTTGATTGCGCAAAAACCGGAGCTGAAAGCGGGCAATATCAGGGAATACCTGACCGACCGCTTGCCGCATTACGCAGTGCCACATTTGATCAATCTGGTTGATGCATTCCCGCTGACGGTCAACGGAAAAGTTGACCAGAGTAAATTACCGCTTCCCGAAGTAACCGTTTCTGAACAGGTGCCGCTTTCTACTGCCATAGAACAGGATATCGCCCGTGTCTGGCAGCAGGTGCTTTCCATTTCTCAGGTGAGTGCCGAAGATAATTTCTTCGCACTGGGCGGCGATTCAATCAGTGCGATTCGGGTTGTAGCGGGCTTATCAGATATCAATATCAGCCTGGATACACGGGATATATTTCTCAATCCGACCATTCCACAGCTGGCACTCGTTGCTGAAAAACACAAATGTGCAGCAATTGATCAGGGAAAAATCTCAGGTGAATTTCCGCTGAGTCCGGTTCAGCGCTGGGCTTTCTCCACATTTGGCGACAAGGCGTTCTGGTTTAATCAGAACTGTATGCTGCATGCCACTGGCCGCATGAATGAAGGCAGAATCACACAGGCATTTATGCACCTGCTGGAACACCATGACTTATTACGGGCGCAGATTCATGCTCAGGATAGCGGGTATGTATACCGAATCAGTGAAGAGGTGACATTCAGGCTTGAAATTGCCAGCCAGCCGGAACTGACTTCGGTGCATGAGATGGCACTACAGCAGTTCAATACATGGCAATCCGGCTTTAACACAGATCAGCCGTTATTCCGGGTGATTCTGATCCGCCTGAAAGATCATGATGTATTACTGATGCTGGCAAGTCACCTGTTGATTGATACGGTGTCATGGCGGATTATTCTGGAGGACTTAAATGTACTGCTGGCCGATCCGCAGGCGCAATTGCCACCGAAAACGGAGTCATATGGTCAGTGGAGCCAACACCTGACGCAGTTAAAATCTGACCCTGCAATCTTGCATCACTTACATCACGCGCATTGGAAATCTCTGGCGGAAGAGGGGGATTCCGTCACAAATATGAACGCCGGCAGAACCGTCCGGACCAGCCGGAATCAGACTTTTTGTATTGACAATCAGCTGGTCGAATCTTTAACGGAACAACTGACTCAAACACCTTATCAAATTGAGCATGTTTATCTGACGGCACTTGGGCGGGCTTTGCAGGTACTGACCGGCCGTCAGGAACATCTGATTACCATGGAAGGGCACGGCAGAAACCGGCTGCCTGCTGACAAAGCCCGGCTGAATATCAGCCGGACTGTCGGCTGGTTTACCTGTTTCTATCCATTTTGTCTGAAGAGTCAGCCTGAGGATGAAGCGACTCTGCAACAAGTTACCGCAGAGGCCGGAGAAATTACAGAGCCGGGGCTGGCTTATATGCTGTCCCGCTGGGGCAATAATGATGCGCAGTATCAGTTCTCTCCCCAGGTGAGCTTTAATTACCTGGGTGATTTTTCTGAGCATCAGTCACCTGAGTCTGGTGAATTCCGGCTGGATCTGGATGTACCGGGACTGGCACAACATCCGGATATGCTTTGCGAGCACGAACTGGACTGGCTGATGTTGCGGGAAGCCGGAGGATTGATGGTCACCGTCAGTTGCGATCAGCAACAATATAATGAGATTCAGATTCAACACATGATCGGGCAGTTTAAAGACAGTCTGATACAGCTGACGGACTATCTGGCCCGGTATCATAAAGCCCGCTCTGAAACCGGGGCGTTTGATATTGATATGACCAATGAAGAGCTGGATTCGATATTTGACTGAAATAAAATAGATTCTTAGATATAACGAAAAGGTCGCATCATTGATGCGGCCTTTTCCACTGTTAAGATTGAATTTGTTTCAATACAATCAATATACTGTGAAACCTGTCCGGATAAAAAATATGAAAGAGGTTCTGTCTGGCATCAGGCCGCGGGGGAAGTGCAGCTAAAGCGTGCATAGCCGAAACCGTGCACGCTTTATCATTGGTGATGGGGCTAATCTGAGGTGAGTTCCGGTTGCTGCATTTTGTTTACAGCAGGGACTTCTGTTTTGCCACCATGTAAAAGACGATCGGCGAACCAGTCGGCAACCAATGCACAAGCTTCTGCATTTTCGTTATGTGCATTATGTTCCGCGCCTCTGAAGTAGACTTGTTGTTTATCGGTTGAAGCCGCTTCCTCATAAATCCGTTTGACATTCGATGACGGAATTAAAAAGTCCGGACGGTTATGAATAATCAACAGCGGACATTCGACCGTCGCAGACAGAGTATCCATACTAAAACGGCTCAGATATGCAGGCATATCACCGATCGGCAAACCGCCGCGATAGGAAAAAATATCATTGAAGCCCGGATGCTCTTTCACCGGATTGACAAGCTCATAGCCGCCGCCCATGCTGACACAGGCAGCAACCTTGTCGTGGTGAACCACGGCAGTCCGGGCAACCAGCAGACCACCCATACATAAACCATAAACCCCGATCGTATTGCCGACATCCTGCCTTTGCAGCAGGTAATCAATAATGACACCGTGGGCATTTTCTGATTCAGGTTCCAGCGTGATACCGTGCTGATAGAAACTTTCTCCCTGTCCGGGGCCATCAATATTCAGTACCGCCATGCCACGCGCCAGAAAATGCGTGATCACATAGTGAACTTCCTCTTTAAACCCCGTAATCCCGCCGGTTGCGATGATCACCGGAATATCATTACCAGCATGAACCGGCTTCATTAACCATCCGGCCAGTTTTCCCTGCTGATAAGGCACTTCAACTCTTTCTGCGGTGAAACGCTTATCCAGTTCAAGTGCACGGGCAAAAATTTTCAACTCTGTCTGATAGAGTGCTTCTTTTTCATCATCAAACCGGAGTAAACCGTAATGAGAAATCCGGTATAACGCCGCTGCCTTATAAGACAACTGGCAGGCGCTGAGTAAATGTCCGGTTGATAATTTGTCACGGGCGACGTCATCCAGATGAGCCGCAAGAGAGCGGCACACTTCGACGGCATCTTCGCCACGCCGGTTGATCCGGTAATCAATCTTCTGATAATCAGAAAAATCAATCCCTCTGGCATTCAGGCGGGCAGGTGTCTGTCCTTTGGGTAAAGTACGTTGAGCAGTCATGAACATTCTCCTTTATGCTTCAGCAGGTACTGCCAGTAACTGGTTCAGATGGGCGGATATCGCACCAACATTTTCTTTTTCCAGCATGGTGTAATGTGTTCCCGGAACGACAAATTCCTGAATCATGGACTGTGCAAAGCGTTGCCATTGAGCCAGCTCGGTTCCTTCGATTAATGAGATATTGAGCACATCCAGAATTTCCTGTGGCTGGAATACTTCCGCTTTAAAGAACACCAGGTTGGCATTAATTTTATCTTCCGGCATGTGAGTACGTAACGTATTGTGATTACTGCGCCACAACTCGTAGTAAAGCTTGAATTCTTCAATATTGAATCCCCAGGGAATCCAGCCTTTCTCTTTGAGATAGTCCACAACTTCTTCGAGGGTGTTATTTTTCATGTCAGCCAAAGGGGCTTTGGTATTAAATAACATGCCGCAAATGACAGGGAACGAATCCAGAAACTGTTGTTCACTGAAGACTGTATTTGAGAAATAAGCCTGAGGCGGGTGACTGTCAAACATGATCACATGTTCAATCGTCCGGCCTGCTTTTTCAAATTGTAATGCCATTTCCAGTGCCGCGTTACCACCAAATGAGTGACCTCCGAGGATCAGGTTTCCTTCAGGGCAGAGTGCAGAGATTTTTTCATTGTAATAACGGGCCAGATCAACCATCGACAGGATATCATTGCCTTCATCCCGGAAAGGATACTGAATACCGTAGACCGGATAACCTTCCGGGAAATTACGGGCCAGCTCTTTACATCCCATAACGGTTCCGCCTGCGGGATGGATCAGGAAGACCGGCGTCAAATGGCCTTCTTCACGGAAACATACAATATGCTCATCCAGTGTTGATTCTGACCCGGTATGTTTGAGGTCATGGATCACACGGGCCAGCTTGTCCAGGGTATTTTTTTCAATAAAGGTTTTGTTGGATAAGGCGATTTCATAATAATCTTCTAATTCAACATTCATTTGCAGTGCAGAAAAAGAATCTCCACATAGTTCATAAATATCTGCATCTTCCGAAGGAATTTCTTCGCCTAAATCATCAAGCCATAATGTCCGGATTTTCTCTTTAATGCTTTCTAACGTCAGCGCTGTTTCTGCTGGCTGCCCGGCCTGAGGGAGCGTTTCAGCACTAAATTCCCGGTTGAAATGGGGTTCAATTTCAAATGTCGTTGTATCGAACACATAACCAGGTAGTGACACCTTAGATGCCGGCAGTCCGGCACAGATGCTTTTCCAGTCGACGTCCAGACCGTTTTCCCATAACCAGCCGAGCAGATTCTGAACATCCTGATGAGATAAACAGGAAATATCGAAGTCGGTTTCAGCAACTTTTTTACCGGCGGCTGAATAGCCATGAATCATGACTTTATCAATAAACTCATTGGTATAAACCATGTCGATATCCAGTTGCCCCGGGATAAGCTTCATCAATAAACCGGGTAAGAAGTGCTGACCTTCAAGAGAGGGAGCAAGATTTACGAAATCGCTCTCTGTGATAAATTCATCCGGCAGACTCAGCTCCTGACGCTGGTAGATCTTGATTCGATTAATTTTTACCGGATCATTCGCCATGGATTGGGACAACGACTGAAGGCTCTGACTGAGCTGTTCTGCATCCGTCGCCCGAATCAGTTTCCTGTACTCAAAGTGATGCCTTCCCACAGCCAGGGTGTAGGCAACATCGGCCAGATTTTCCTCCGGGCGCTGCCGGATTGCGGAGACAATCTGGTTACTGTTATTGATTAAATCCGGTCCGGTCCGGCCGGAAAATAAGAATAACTGTGAGGTGTGTGATTCACTTCTGACCGGTTGTTGCCGGTAAATATCAGCGGATTCCAGGATCATATGGGCATTTGTACCTCCCAGACCAAAAGAGCTGACTGCGGCATAACGGGGGATGTCCGTATCTTCCCAATCTCTCAGACGGGTATTCACTTCCAGCTGGCTATGCTCCAGCCCGAGCAGTGGATTCGGCTGATTAAAATTAATCTGAGGTAACAAGACCCGGTGTTTGAGCATCAGTGCCACTTTGATCAACCCGGTCACACCAGACGCCGTATCGGTGTGGCCAATATTCGCTTTCACCGCTCCCAACTGAACCTTCTGACCACGGCTCCCGTGATAGATATCTTTCAACCCGTTGATTTCAATTGGATCACCAAGTTTTGTACCGGTGCCGTGAGTTTCTACGTACGCAACATGATCAGCATCAATACCGGATAAATGAATCGCATCTGCCATCGCCCGGGATTGTCCGGAAGCGCTGGGTGATGTAAAGCCCATCTTATCCTGACCATCATTGTTAATTGCGGAGCCTTTAATCACGCAGTAAATCTGATCGCGGTCTCTGATTGCATCTTCCAGTAATTTTAAAACCACAATGCCACAGCCATCGCTGACAACGGTTCCGCAGGCATCCTGATCAAACGGACGACAATAACCATCTGGTGATAAAATACCGCCATCCTGGTATTTATAACCGGACTTTTTCGGAAACCGGATAGTAATTCCACCCGCCATTGCCATATCGCATTCGCCGTTCAACAGACTCTGACAGGCCATGTGGACAGCGACGAGAGAGGTTGAACATCCGGTCTGAATCGTCATGGATGGACCTTTAAGGTTCAGCGCATGAGAAACCCGGGTACACAGAAAATCTTTTTCGTTCCCCAACACAACCGGATACTGGCCAATTTCCTGAAAATACTCAGAATTAAAAATATGATGGGTCAGATAAGTATTGGAACTGCTGCCGCCATACAAAGCGATCTCACCTTCATAGTCCAAAGGATCACAGCCTGCATCCTCCAGCGCATGCCAGGCTGTTTGTAAAAAGACCCGTTGCTGAGGATCAACCAACAGCGCTTCCCGGTTCGGAATGTTAAAGAATTTATTGTCAAATCCGGTTGAATTATCAATAATCCCGGCGCGTTTCACATAGTCAGATTTAGGTGAATAAAATGGATCACACTGTTTGAGTTCTTCATCCGTAAATGTGCTTAAACACTCTTTTCCCTGTTTCAGGTTCTCAAAAAATGCATCAATATTACCTGCCTGCGGATACTTACCAGCCATACCGACGATGGCTATTTCTATACCGTTTTTGTCCATTTTATACCTCACTTAATCGCTGAGTTCGTTGTCTTCTGGGGGTAGGTTTGTTGATTGTTCTCTTTGCTCTTGCGGAAAGCTGAACCGGAGTTTTTGCTTGTGAGCCGGTTTGGGTCCGGGATTGTTTTTCTGAAATTTTTTCTGAAATAAAACGGGCTAATGTCTGAATGTTTCTGTATCTGAACAAGTCAGCAACCGACAACAACTGTTTATATTGTTTATCCAGCGCGTTAAATACCTTCAGAATTGAGCCGGAATTCCCGCCTAAAGAGAAAAAGTCACTTTCAAGGTCGATTTCTTCCAAATCCAGGATCTGTTTCCAGACAGTCTGAACGGCAATTTCAGTCTCTGATTCTGCGGTTGTATTCCGGACTGACGGCAATAATTTCGTTGCGCTCTGATGCAGCCGTTTCATATCAACTTTGTTATTTACCGTCAGAGGAATCTCACTTACGATATAGAAATGTTGCGGAATCATATAATCCGGCAATTCAGAGGAGATGCTATCAATGACTTCTTCGTAAGATAACGCTTTGTTGACGAGTAAGTAGGCCAGCAGGACTGTTTCATCACCCGTCTTTTCAGTTGTGACGAAAGCATGGGAAACGCCTTCTGTCTGAGATAATTTTGATTTGATATCACCCAGTTCAATCCGGAATCCTCTGATTTTGACCTGATTATCAATTCTTCCCAGATACTCAATTTCCTGATCATTAATAAACCGGGCCAAATCTCCGGAACGGTATAAACGCAGCGTGTCTGTACCAAATGGTTTTTCAATGAATTTCTCGTGTGTCAGGGCTTCCCGGTTGAAGTAACCTTTGGCCAGACCTTCGCCTGCAATATACATTTCACCAGGCCAGCCAACAGGTAGCGGATGACCAAATGAATCCATCACCGTTACGCCTAAATCGGGCAGTGGAAGGCCAATCAGACTGCCTTTATTTTCAAGGCAATCTTGCTGGCTTAACCGGCGGTAGGTAACGTGCACTGTGGTTTCAGTAATACCGTACATATTGATTAAGCTGACACGCTCTCCAAAGCATTCATACCACGGCGACAATCCGGCTAAATCTAATGCTTCACCGCCAAAAACAACGGCTCTCAGGCGGGCCAGTGGTAATTTATTCCGGATACTGCTTTCACTGAAGCGGGCAAAAGCGGTTGGCGTTTGGTTGAGGATCGTCACCTGCTCCTGATCAACCAGGCGGGAAAACTCCTCAGGGCTTCGGGAAGTGACATAAGGCACGATCACTAATTTTCCGCCGTACAGAAGTGCACCGAATATTTCCCAGACGGAAAAATCAAACGCAAATGAATGGTATAACGTCCATACATCAGCGTCGTTAAAGCCAAACCCTGCATCACTGGTGGTAAATAAACGCACCACATTTCGGTGACAGATCTGTACACCTTTGGGTTTACCGGTCGAGCCTGAGGTATAGATGATATAAGCCAGATCTTCTGCGTCCGGCCGGATGGAAGCGAGCCTGGCGGCCAATGCTTCTCTTTCCTGTCCGCAAGCATCTGTCAATGCAATCAAATCAGGGGTTATCACATTGTTCAGTAAGGGTTCAAACCGGGGCCGGATATCCGCATCAACCAAGCCGGTTGCAGGCTGGATATCGGCAAGGATATCTGTTACACGGGTATCCGGATAAGCAGGATTAATTGGCACATAACACGCGCCACACTTCAAAACGGCAAGAATGGCGACTATCATTTCAAGGCCGGGATTGAAGCACAGCGGTACTTTATCCCCGGGCTGCACGCCATACTCAATCAAATCGAGTGCAAGATGGTTAGCCAGAGAAAATAAATGACGGTAGGTCATTTCAGCCTGGTTGAACCGCAAAGCAATGTGGTCCGGATATTTTTCAGCTGTTTCATTCAGCCATTCGACTAAGGTTTTTGGTGTCGGGATCAGACTCTCTTTCAGCGGTGTCTGGTTTTTATCTGTGCTGAAAGCAAAATCAGAAATACGTTGTTCCGGGTGTTTCAGAAAAGCATCAGCAAAGTGAACGAAATTGGTAAGAATACCTGCCGAAGATTCCCGGCTGAATTTGTTATGTTTATTCAGCAGAAAAATATCAAAACCATCATTCACTTCTTCCACAACCATCATCAGGTCAAACTGGCAGTCAATCTGCTCTATATGGAGCGGGTGGAGATGAGTCTTTCCAACTGTAATATGGCTCCCCTGAGAACCATTTATTTCATGAGAACCATCTGTTCCCTGAAAACCATAGAGTAATGATGATAAACTTCCATCGTATTTTTGAGATGTTTTCTGAAAGTTAAAACACACGTTAAATAATGGGTTCGCAGTGAAAACCCGTTCAGGAGAGCAGGATTCAACAATATTTTTCAGAGGGAGCATTGCATGGTGTAGTACTTGACGAATATTCTCACTTCCTTCATGCAGTACTGTTTTCACAATACTCTGAGGAGAAAAGTGATTCATTACCGGCAAGACGTTAATGCCGTATCCATATCCGGTGTCAGGATATTTTTTCCTCATATTCACCGGTAAACCAATACAGAACTCATCCTGTCCGGTTAAACGATACAGTGTGAGAGCAAAAATCTGGTACAGTAATCTGGCTGGCGTGATATCACTGATTTCACAATGTTTTTTAATCATAGAATAGAGGTCGGTTTTTATTTGTACCTTTTCAATTCTGCCGTTAAATGATTCCTGTCGTGAAGGTTCAGGTAAAAACTCAATGATTTTTTTCTTTTGACCAAGATAATTATTCCAGAAATCTATATCTTCATGAAAATTTTTGCCGCATAAATAATTTGATTCATTTTCATTAAGATTATTTATATTTGAAGTGAGATGAGATGATCCATTGAATAAATCATGAATCATATTTTCAACAAAATGAAAATCAGAAATAATATGATGAACACGAATCACAATAAGGGACAGCTTGCAATTTATATGCAAATTTATCAGGCAGTTATCATGAGTGAGGTTAAAGCGTTGGGATAGCGTATGATGAAGGAAGTCTGCTTCACTGTCTTCATCATGATACCGGATGGCTTCATCCGGTGTTATATCATCCAGGATATATCTGACTAAACCATTGTCCTCTTGTCTGAAATAACTTTTCAATTCTGAATGCTGATTAATAATATTGACAAATAAATGACACATTTGATCCATATTTATCTGGCTATCAATCTTAAACGCAATCCTTATTTCATTTTCGCTACTGGTTGAGTTTAATCCATCAACAAACCACATTGCTTCCTGAGCAGAGGAGGCCATGCACTGATTGAGCGCTCTTTTATTATTTATATTCATTATCCTTCCAAATATTGACAATTTAAATACATAATTAAATTTTTAGGCAATAAAATATATTAACCAGACAAATAAATGCCTTGTTATATTCATAGTACAACTGGGATACTTGCACCAATAAAAGTTAACTAATGACAATAAAGAAAATAATTAAGCCATTTCTCCCGTATGAACTATTGATAATTATGAATTATATGAATGTAATTTCAAACATAATATTCATAGATTAACATCTTAATTATGAAAGTGAAGTGATATTTTAGAGCAGTATAATTAAAGAAAAGTTCAAAATAATATAATCATATCCGAACAACACAAAGAAGAGGCATAACGTACTGAAAAATATATCAAATTTTATATTGAGATTTAAAATGATTAGTTGTTATATATATATAAAACATTAGTTATATATTAAATTAAAATACAGGCATACAGTTTTTTATATACAAAATGGTTAAATTTATTAAATATACTAAATATAAAGGTTAAATTTACCGTCCTATATAAGGTAATATTTACCTGAATATATTAATTTTCAGTATATTTATTTTTATCACTTTAAATGGAACTAAACAGAGGAGTTAAGGTCGGCTTTAGGTTTAAGCCTTGCAGAAAGATACAAGGCTTTTGAGAATTAAGAATGTTTCTGATTATTTGTTTCTTTTGGAACGCTGAAGTAGCATTGGCCGGATATAGTTATGATTTGTCCAGTGAGTCATGAATACCACAGCAGAAATATGTATTGCCACAGCGATCATGGTCAGATTGGCAAAAAATTCATGGGTTTCTTCAAGCCATGATTGTCCGGTAAAAATATCCCATTGCGTTGCCCAACCGGTCAGCCCCGTCAATAATAAGCAAGACCAAAGAGCCCAGATCATGACGGCTCCGGCAGGATTATGACCCTCATGATGATCTTGTCTGGTTTTCAAAACTTCACGGAGGTGTTGTGATGCCAGTTTAACTGAGGGTTTAAATGCCGATAAACGGGCAGGGGATTTTACAACTACCCCCCAGAGTAACCGCAGACAAATGACTACCATAACAACATAGCCAAACCATCGATGCAGATCTCCGCCTTCTTCTGTCAGAAAATAATTAGACAAAAACAGAATGGCAGTCATCCAGTGAGTCATACGAACAAATATATCCCAGCGGTAAGCCTTTGAAGTCATGTTGATTTCCTTTCTTATTCAGCTTTGGTTTTGTACCAGGTGATAGAGTAAGGAAACAAACTTAAGAAAGACTTAAAGACTTTATGTAAAACTCTTATCATTTCTCCTGTTTTATATTTTGAGGTTGCCGGTTTTTGTCAGGAAAATCGTTCTTTTTTTACTCATTAAACTCCAGGACTCAATACGATAAATGCCTTGCTGATTCGTTCTTTATAAGTATAGTTATGCGGAAATTACATTATCTGATAAATATAAAACTAAAAAGGAATAAATAATGAAACTACCTTTAGGTGTTGGTGTGTGTATTCTGTCTTCTGTTTTCTTAACTGCCTGTGGTAATCAGGATGATGATGAAGCAACTGCCTCTTCTTCTTCCTCATCATCTTCTTCATTGGTATCCGGCTTTTCGAAGCATAATGGTATCTATGTCAACACAGATGATTTTGCCTTTATGCTTATTGACAGTAGCCGTACAACACATAATTTAATTGTTGGAGATATTGCCGGAAAAGACGTCTATCTCACGACTTCAGGTAATGTTGAAAATAACAATACCTACATAAGTAAGGGATTGACTTATTCTGATACCAACAAATTCATCTCCAGCTCTTCGACCAAGATGACAGCAGCATTTACAGACGTAGCTGCTATTTTGACCGGTACTTTTAATGATGAAAGCATTGTTTATTCGTTTAATAAAAAAGGGAGTAATTCTAAGTCATTATCCCAAATCGCCGGTACCTATACCGACTCTGATACCGGTACAGTCTGGACAATTCAATCATCAGGAACTCTTAACATGAATGGAAGCTGTTTAGTATCCGCAAAACTCACACGTAACGATTCATACTTCAACCTGACAGATATCGCGGCCAGTAATTGTAATGACTCATCTTATGATGGCGAATATAGTGACGGTGTATTAATGACAGTGAATTATAAGAACCATGATTACCTTGCCAGTGTTATGTACAATCAGCATGCAATAATCTGGGCGCATGTCGCTATCAATTAGAAGCTATGTAAAAACCCCGCTGACGGATAGCGGGGTTTTATATAGGGAAGCGGATAGAACCTAATGCTTTGTACAATTCATTTAACATAACGCATAGAATCACGACTATTTAAGTTAAGCAAAAAACCTCTGAAATCAGAGGTTTATCATTGAATATACATTTCTTATTTTGAGAAGGTCAGGAGGCCATTAGCTTTAACAAGGCTGCTTTCGCTTTTTCATTTTTTTGCTTCTCAACTATATTAGACAAGATAATAACGTCTTCGTCTATTTCTAAAATTCTTGCTATCTTTGTCGCTGTTTCCTCGCTCATAACCTTACCATTTCGCCACCTTGATACAGCCTGATGAGAAACATTCAGAAATTTTGCAACGGCATAATCGCTATGCAAGTCAGCTTCTGCTTTTAGCATGTCCAAAAGTTCAAGACTAGTGATCATATTTGCCTCCTAAAGCCAAGGATAAACTAGGACATGGAGCAGTGCACTACGCTATCAAGTGATTGCGTATGCAAAGTAAGTCAAATAACATCAATTCCGTGTTAGCTCTCTTCTCCGGATTGCAACTCTGAAACCGGGAACCATCCGAAGTCGAATCAGTGCCGGGGAAGAGAGCGCCTTCTTGGAAGGCAACACAAGGCATTGAACACAAGGAACTAAGCGCATGGTTAATAAGCGAAAATTACACGATTCTGTAAATTGTGATATCCCTCAAGAAAAGGAAGCATTTAAAAACGCTTACCGCATCATAAAAACGATCTACAAGCCAGCTCTGAAGCTCGATCCAAATCAGTTTGATGACTTTAATCATGCTGTGACCTCAGTTCTTGAACACATGCCATTCAAACACTTTGACTTCTTTGAAGCGGCTATAAAAGCATTTGAAGCAAGAGAAGACATCTATCATTCGACATCCAGACTTGAGCATTACCTGAGTCAACATGCGATCCGTGAATTGCAGGAAGAACTATCAGCATGAGCCTAATCAACCAGACCGGCAAACAACGTTCAGACCGCCCCTTGGCGGCGCTGAATCGTGCCGTTCTGGAAAAGGTGGCTCAGTGTCCGTCTTCTTCTTCTGCATTCACTACTGATAACGGCAGGGCGACCCGGCAATCATTTGTCCGGGACATCTGCAAGGTGATGACTGTGCTTGTCAATGAGATGTGCTTTCGTTCAAACAAAGTCGGTGTCGCAACGGTACACGGCTTTTCACTCAGAACGTGGGGATTCATTGCAGAAGCTGCAAGGCTTCCGGTCTGGCGCGTCAAGCAGTGTGCTAAATATGCCTTTCTGAAGGGCTGGATCACCTCAAAACAGCCCAGAGAACGTTACACCGGGAAAGAAAACCGCGATCAATGGCGCGGGCTGGCATCTATCAAGCGTGTCACCGTCGAATACTTTATTGATTTAGGCATTTACGAACAGTATTTAGAAGCCCGGAAAGCCTCCAAATCATGGCTTGAGCTGCTCGCTAAACGCCTGAATCGACCGGTGAAGTACATTCAAACCCCGATTACCTTATTACGCCGACGCCGCAAAGAAGCGCGTCAGGCCGCATCAGAACCCATTCATACCTAGCCTTACTGACGTTGTTTTGCCCCTTCACTGGGGCTTTTTTTGTGCCTGTCGTTTTTTATTGTTCACTTAACAACCAACTGTAAACAGGTGAGGGGGAATTTAGATCCTTTATCCACATTGCAGATCCTTTTCACTGTTCATTATTTGCCCGTTTTTTTATCCACATGTGGATAAGCCTATGTATAGGTAACTAAAACTACTCCCGGTTCACCGGCCCGGTTCACAGCCCCTGTAACCTGCACTCATAGTCTAAAGACTAGAATAGATACCCTTAAGGGTATAAAGAGTTTTATTTCCTTATCCCCGGAAAACCGGGGATAAAAATACCTCCCATTAAATCGCCTTGGACAACTTGCCTATCAACACTGCATCAGGCGATTTAACGGGCCCCAGAACGAGACTCTTTCAACACAGTCGATCAGCTTCATCATGCGCTTGAGTGACAGGGGCCGTTTCTGTCGCTTCGCGACGGGCTTAGCAGAAGAGAGGGCGGAAATTTTGACATTTAATATGCACACATATACAGTATGCGTGACTTTGGGTGCGTTCTTATTCATAGGTATCAAATGAATATGAGCCAACAAAATATATCTTCTTCACTTCACGAACAGTTCACGAACAATCTGAACGATATCATCACAGCACGTAACCGGCTTGAAGCCGAATCCCCAAACTGGTCTAAAGTATCCGTCTATAAACTTGTCGGTGTAGTAAAAGACTATGTGATCAAGAACTTCACCAGTGCAAACCGGATCTTTGATCGCTTTGTTGATCTGTTCCGCAATCATCAGGAGCAAATCGACGAGCTGAACCGCAAGTTCTCTTTACTGGATGAGGCCCGGCAGCATGGATAAAGACGAAAAAGAAATCCTCGGGTATGTCAAATGCACGACCCCCGGATGTGATCAGCCGATGGCCGTCACCCGATGCAGCGGAAAAAGAGCTAACTTTCTGATGGGCCGGTGCGAGTGCTGCGGCACAGAGCAGCGCAGCCGAAAACCGGTTCAGGATTATTTAAGTGGCTACAAGCCACTTGAAGAACTGGACCGGATACCTGAAAAAGCCATTCCTCAAGAACGACAGCCAGAAGAAAAGCCGGAAACTGTAGAAGGTGAGTTGATCTGCAAAGATGAGCCGAATCACTCCGATGTGAGTAAATGCGTTGTGATAGGCGGGTTATTAGGTGGCATCTTTGGCGGGTTATTCCGTCTGGCAAGGGCGGTGGCGTAATGAGTGGAGAAGATAAAATGAATGATGACTTAAACGATGAAGTAACAGAAACAGAAGTGCATTCAGAAGCGGATAAAAAGACATTTATTGATGAGCTGGAACAGGACTTTGATCCGGAAGTCGCAAAGCAGAAACAGGAAGAATCACAGGCTCAGGCAGAAGCTGAAGCAGCGGCGGAGGATATCGCACTAAATTGCGCGAAAGATACCGCACTGATGGTTGTCGGTGTCGCTGAAACCGGGATTCAGGAAATGGTTGATGAGCGGCTTGAAATTGGTGAAGCCAATGCTGATAAATTTGCAGATGCTGCCGCGCCGCTTGTGCTCAAATATGGGGTCACTCCGCCTGAATGGTTGGTGAAATTTAAAGAAGAGGTCATGCTCGGCCTGTCTGTTGCTACAATTGGGTTCAGCCTCTGGAAACAGCACCGGGATTTCAAAAAAGCTGACATGAAAGCCAGAAAAGCAGAGCTTGAAGCTCAGAAGCTGGAAACCGTATCCGCGTGATGTAAATCACATTTATATGGCATTCAAGCCATATCCGTATTAGGCATCCAAGCCATATAAAGACATATCAATAGAACCGCCCAATATCGGGCGGTTTTTTATTGAGGTGGCATTATGGAGCCAATTAATAACAACAACAGACTTAGCAACAATCATGCATACGTGGTCGGTATGTCCGGCTCTGGTAAATCATCACTGGCAAAGAAATTACTCATCCTGCCGACAGACCAAGTGGCTATCTACGACCCCAAACGGGAGTATGACGGCCTGTTACAGGGTCGCAAAATCCGGGTCTATACCCATCCGGGGGAGTTTGCCCGGGCCATGCTTGCCGGACGGGAAACCCGTCAGGGATTCAAGATAGCCTACAGGCCGAAAGAGTCCAGCCCGGATGACTTCGATCTATTCTGCCGAATCATCTGGGGATGTGGCAACGGCAAACATACCAAGCCGCTGAAAGTGATATGTGAAGAGGTCGCGGAGAACTCAAAAGGGGCCGGGAAAGCCACAGGTTATCACGGTAAATTATTACGCCTGGGACGCTCCTATAACATCCATACGATTAACCTCTTTCAGCGGGGGCAGGAAGTCAGCAAGACGATTATCGATAACTGTGAATATGGCTACATCATGCTAACCAAGACCCCGAAAAGTCGTCGCTATCTGGAAGATTTAACCGGTATCAGTGAATCGCAGCAATCCAAGCTACAGAAATTTGAGTATTTTAAGCAGTTTGGCGTGACGGTGGAAAAAGGGAAAATCCGCTGGTAAACCGGTGCTTTTGTGAGACAAATCACACTTAAGCCATATTGAAGCCATATCCGTGTTAGGTATCGAAGCCGTTTCCACCTGTATCAATAAAGCCGTCCGATGTTGGACGGTTTTTTTATTGAGGTAGAAATGAAATTAGACGGAAAGAACATTGCAATCATTGCAGCGATTGCGGCTGTCGTCGCCGCTGGCGTGGTCTGGTCATCAAACAACGTCGATGCCGTTGAAGACGTGCTGAAGTAAGGGGGTGATATGAGTTCAGTCATGAAATTAAATTCATTTACCGGGGTAGGTTATGGGGAAAAAGCAACGCTGACTATCCCCACCGGGCCGGTTTATGAAGAAATATTTTTAGAAACCAACCTGACGCCAGCGCAAATCAAACGTGTTTCCATCACGCTCAACGGTGACGAAATCATTGTTCTGGATGGCGCGCTGATGCGGGCGCTTGAAGCTTATAAGGGGTTAAGTTCAACAGAGGGGTTTTATCATATCCCACTGGCTGATATTACCGCGAAAACCAAAGTCGGTATGTATTACACGGCTCTTGTTACAGAAACCGGCGATAACATCATCCTTGAGGTTGAAATTGCGGATACGTCCGGTGATAACGCGCCGGGTATTGTATTGAAGGGGCATGCAACTGTTTCGACCCGGAAAACATCACGCCGGATTATTGTCCCGCAAATTAAACGCCAGACCATGCAGGCGACATCAACCGAAAATGAATTTCTGGATTTGGTGTCCGGGCCGTTGATTTCCGTTCGCCGGATGCACTTTTTATCTGACAAGGTGAATGCGCTGGAAATTCACCGTGATTGCACCAAGGTCTACGATACCACAAGAGTTGTAGAACAAATGCGCGCTAAACGCAACCGCCGCTTCTGGCAGTCCGGGATGTATCACTTTGACCCGATTATGCGCTGTTTCATGATTTCGGAGCTGTTTAAAACCGCACATACCGATGAGCTGAAATTTACGGTGAAAACTGATGAGGCTGTGGGTTCTATCCCTATCGTTGTTGAATCAGTGAAAGTAGTTCAGCCTGCGTTGTTGCCTGAATTATTCCGGAGCTAAGGAGGGGCGTTATGTCATGGTCACTTGGAGAAATGGCAGATGATGCCCTTGGTTGGGGAAGCGGATTGCTTGATAACGTCAGTGAAACGTACGACTCACTGGTTGATTCGATGACCCGCGACGATGCCGGGGTAAACGCCAATACGCAACCGCAATCAACCAAACAGGCAGACAGTCACGGCAATGCCGTGACTGGCAGCAGCCAGCAGCAGACCACACAGCAGCAGAGTACGGATAAGACCCTGATTTATGTCGGGGGTGGTGTCGCTGCGGTGTTGGTTCTGGGGCTGTTTGTGATTGCGCTGAAGAAATAAGGGGGAGCGGATGCCATTAATTTATCTTGTTCCCCTGATGGCCGGAGCAGCCGGAACGCTGGGCTTTGGTGCCGGGTTCTGGTCCGGCTCAAATGCGACAAAATTACTGAAGCTGGCCGCGCTTGGTGGCGGCGGTTATCTCGCTTACAAGTATGTGAAGGGGGCCAAATGATACCGGGAATAGGTGGAGGTCTGACAAACAGCGGTTCAATGCCAATCAGTGCAGCCGGTGGCGCAGCAGGCCCGAGTACAGCAAAAGGCCAGAATGATATCGGCGGTATTAAGAACGGCGCTATCAATTTCGGTGGGGGTGCATCGTCATGGTTGCCTTGGGTTGCAATTGCGGCGGTTGCAGTTGTATGGGTGATGAAGAAATGAATTTTACATTAATCCGGCCCGGACGGGCCGACATCAACACGCAATTTTCATTGCTTCGTCCGGCGTTTAACGGGGTTCCGGCGGCGAAATATGAATATCAGTTTTGCTGTGAAGCCGTGATGAACCGCCGGGCCAGTCTGTACCAGTTGAAGGGGCCGGGGGTATCCGTCCGCTTTGCCGGATATGTCACTGATGACAATCAGTATCTGATTCTTGCCATGACAGGCCGGGGATTAAAACAGGCCGCGCCACATATCATTGATGCGGTGCGCTCACAGGGTTACGAAACCATTAAATATCATACCGTCCGGCCCGGTATGACCCGGTTATTAAGGTCATTTGGCTTTACGGTGGTGAAAACATCCGGGCATGAATCTGTATTAACACTCAATCTTGGAGGGCTGCACTGATGGGAGGCGGAGGAAGTTCAAAAAGCAGTAATACCACAACCAATACCAACACGAGCGGAACCAGTGCCATATCCGGCGATAATTTGGGGGTGGTCATCAGTGGTGCGAACAACAGCACACTGAATGCGACCATGACAGACCAGGGCGCTATCAAAGCAGCGGCAGACATCGCCGGGGCTGCGATTAAAGGCAATTCGGCGGCGGTCTCCAATGCACTGAATTTTGGTGAAAGTGCGCTTGATTTCGGCTCTGATGCACTCAAATCAAATCAGAAGGTCACACATGATGCACTGGACTTTGGGTCTGATGCACTGAAATCGAATCAGAAGGCGTTGGACAGTGCGTTTTCATTCGGTCAGTCATCTGTCAAAGCGGCGCTTCAGTCCAATGAAAGCACCGTGAAACGGGCTTTATCAACAGCTCAGGAATCATTTTCTGATGCATTAGATTTCGGCACCGACGCCGCCAAACGTCAGACTGAAACCGCAAAATCAGCGATGGATAATCTGAGAAAGAACAACTCAGAGACGATTAATGCGGTGAAGACAATGGCGAACCAGACCAACGAGAACGCCAGAGCGGCGTTAACAATGGCCGGAAATACGGCACAGCGTAGTCAGACGGGTTCTTCATCGGACATGATGAAGGTTTCTCTGGCTGTGGCTGCGGCGTTCGGTGTGGCCATGATTGCGATTGTAGCCATGAGGAGATAACTGATGATTATCAAACCCAATCACCAGACATCAATAGCCGTGGGCGGGAAGGGGCGTTACCTGATTGTCCGTTCCACATCTGCCCCGGTGTTTATCTCTGCCGACGGCCTGCGCCCGCAACGGCTCCAGACCGGGGACCGGATTAATGTCGAGCAGTTCAATCAAATGTTTGTAGAGCATCGCCAGACCAGTGATGTGAATTTTGACTATCAGATTTCGGATTTGGAGCACAAACCGGCGGCAACGGATGACATTGTGATTCGCCGGATTGTAGAGCCGATTCAGTTTGAAGCACATGTGTCGGTCAATGACGGGCTGAAGGTGCAGGAAATCACCCCGTCACTGATGACGGCACTGGATGATGTGACGTTACCACCGGGGCAATCTGTCCGGCTGACGGCCGGGGGCTTTCGTCAGGTGACGGTTCAGGTGATTAGTGACGAACTGACCCCGGTCAGAATCGGCGGGGGGACCGTGAGCGCAACACGCGGCCTGTTAGTGCTCGGCAGCAAATCCGCGATTGGTTCACTCAGTGTTGATTTTTCCGGGGCGGTGCATGCGTACAACGCCAGTGATAAAACCGCAAAACTAACCATTGTGGGGGTGAAATGAATATTACCAGTGCAATAGATTTATCCGCTGATTTTGCGGCGCTGGCTGAGAAACTCGCGGCAACTCAGACAGAGATGCAGAGCAGCCAGAGCGCTTTATCAGAAGCGGTCACAGAAAAGCTTGATGCAGTGAACACAAATGTCACTGAATCACTCAGCTCTGTCAGTGAGCAGACATCGACAACACTCACACAGACCAGAACAGCGCTTGAATCGGCGATTGAATCAACAAAAACGGCTGTTGCAGCGACAGAAACAGCGGTGATTGCTGCTTGCTCCGATTCAAGAACAAAAGTTCTGACGGCCATCAGTAATCACAGCGTGATACGACGCATTTATAAAATCACAACCAAAACAAGCAGAACTATCACTATTCCATCGGTCAATCCAGCGAAAACGTTTGTAAACGTGAATGTAGAGGACTCAGCAGGATATGCCGTCTTAACCTCAGCAACAACGCTGAATCTGACCCGGATTGGTTCAACTGATAAATGGATGAGAATACAGGTCATTGAATATGTTTAGTGTACAACTTGATGAAAACAATATTGTTGTCGGAGTGATGTCATTTGCGCCTCAAGTGCCTAATCAAATTGCTGTACAGGCATTTGACGATAGTTTGATTGGCAAGCAATACATCAACGGCCAGTTCACAGAGCCGGAGCCAGCAAACAATGAATAAATGGGTGTTGTTCAGTGCTGCGGTGTTATCGCTGGCCGGTATTGGCTTTGTCATGTACCGGGCCAGTACCGGCAGCACAGCAACAACCGAAGGAGGAAATACAGTGAAATCAAATCAACCGCGCGGCGTTCGCAACAATAACCCGCTCAACATCCGGGACAACGGCACTGACTGGCAGGGCATGTGCACAATCAACAATGACCCGTCATTCGTTGAATTTGAATCCGCTGAATACGGATTCAGGGCCGGAGCGCGAATTCTGCGCACGTACTACAGGAGCGGATACAAAACCCTGTCACAAATGATTACCCGATGGGCCCCGGACAGCGAGAACGATACGGCGGCATATATCCAGAACGTGAGCAACTGGACCGGCATTGCACCCAATCAAACGGTCGATGTCTACGACAAGAACACGTTATCAAATGTGTTGCTTGCCATGAGTCGGCAGGAGTGCGGCCAGTATTACGATATCGGCACGGCCAGAGACGGAGTAATGCTGGCTGAGTGTTACCACCAAATTTTATTTACAAAAAATAGCGCTGTCGGTCGCCGGGGCGATTGTTGCAGCGTACACAATTAAATATCTGAAAAAGGGCGGTTTATTATGAGTGATTTTTTAAAAGACAAACTGAGTATTGATATCAGTCAGCCATCGACTCAAAAAGGGCTGGCACTGCTGGGCGCGGGTGCAGCGCTGGCAATGGGACACCCGGATTTACTGACAGCCAGTGTCACGGATTCAGGCGTACAGTATGGCGGGATTATCGGAACCACAGTCCCCGTTCTGCTTGGGTTATGGGAAACACTGCGCAATGAGTTTAAATAATGGCAGATTACCAGACGTTAATTGTTGCCGGAGTCAGTGCGCTATTCAGTGGTGTTGGGGTTGGCGTGACGCTCAGAACGGATATCAGCTGGATTAAGCGGATACTCGATCAACACAACACCCGGATCACCCAACTGGAGAAGGAGAGTCATGGCTAAATCAATGACCGTTCGTCAGGCTGGCCGGAAAGGTGGCAACGCAACCAAACGGAAGTGGAAAACCAATAAACGTTTTGCTGAAGCCATGAGAAAAAAACTCAGTGCAGCAGGAAAGAAAAGTGCCAGAGTTCGGAAGAAAAAATGATAATGATTAAAGCCCCGGAAGGGGCTTATGAATTACGTACTTTAGCATTATTGTTGTTCAGCTTTCTTTTAGCCTTTATACGTATTATTTCTAAGTCACTGATAAAAGCATTCACAAACTCATCAATTTCAGTCTCACTTGCTAATTTGTTGGAAAGTGGAACTTGTCCATCATGTGTAATAACAATAGTCACCTCTTCATTAATACGTGGATCACCTTTCTTCCATCTATCAAGTTTTCCAATAACGTCCAATATATCTAATGTCATTTTCTGGCTCATATGTTCACCTAGAAATAAATTGCTATCAGAAAAGTGTTATAGCAGCTGCTGCAGAAAGATTTAGTGATAGCAAAATAGCCACAATTGTTCCTGGGAGCGCTTAGTTTCTGATAGCACTTGCTGAATTATGTTATATGAGTATAGTTGTCATCCAACTCAGTTAACAAAAACATATAGAAGTAAATAAAGGAAATAATAATGAAATTACAGTTAGGTGTTAGTGCATTGGTTTTATCGTCTGTTCTTACTGGCTGCGGCGGTGGTGATGGAGGAACGACAACTTCAACATCTTCAGTATCTGGCTTTTCAAAACACAACGGAATTTATGTAAACACTGATGATTTAGCGGTCATGCTCATTGACAGCACCCGATCTGCTCATAACCTGATTGTCGGAGACTTTGCCGGAAACAGTGTCTATTTTACAGATAGTGGCACGGTAGAAAACAACGATACTTATAAAAGTAAAGGTCTGACTTATACAGATGAAAGCTCTTTTCTTTCCAGCTCTTCACTGGAGTTAACCGCAACATTTACAGATACAACCGCCACATTAAACGGGACTGTTAATAATAAGAACGTCGTATATTCGTTTGATAAGAGCAGTGATTCGAAATCTTTAGATGAAATCACAGGAACATATACCGATTCAGATTCAGGGGCAGTATGGACAGTCGATTCGGGTTATCTGGCTATTAATGGCGACTGTTTAATCTCTGCCAAGCTGACCCGTAACGGATCATATTTCAATCTGACAGAAATTAACGCCAGTAACTGTAACGATTCATCATTTGATGGACAATATGATGACGGCGTTCTGATGACAATTAAATATCAGGACCATGATTATCTGGCCGGAATCATGGGAAATGACGAAGCAATCATGTGGGGCCGTGTCGCTATCAACTAAATCACCAGAACAAAACCCCGTAATCATAAGCGGGGTTTTATTTTTCTGACAGCATTCTGAGCGAGTCCAAACCGGACAGAACGGAGAAGGTCGCCGATTCATATTCTCGTATCTGTTGCCGGGCCATTAAAAGCTCTTTCTTTAATCTTTCTATTTCATTATGCATTTGGGGAACATCGTTCGCCGCCTTCAGAACCGCTTTAGTCCCGGCAGCTTCATCATAATATGCTTTAATATCTTCGATGATTTGATCTTGTTGTTCATTAGTGCGGATGGTGAGAGTACCCATAATCTTAATTTGCCAGCAAAAAAGTGATAATTAATTTTATCCGGGAATATTTTTGCCAGCAAATTGTTTATTCCGGAAAGCCGGCCAGGTTAACTTTTGCTATCAGCGTCTGAAACGTTTTTTACTCCTCATCAGTAACGCATAGCTATCATTAGATTCAGTATTCTTTGGTATATTCAATTCCAAAGCGGAGAACTCGCGGCCTGATGGTGTGATCAGATTTTCCCCCTTGATTTTAAATCCGCACCAAGGCGAGGTTGTAGGGAGAAAACCCCGGTGACGAATTAGCAAAAGCCGGGCTTGAGCAACAGGCCAATGATTTGTCTTCTTGAAACGGTACAGAGAAGAAACTGAACATCCCAAATAATCAGCGGCTTCTTCCATAGAATCGAATTCATACAACAAAATATCAGTTAACTGACGGTTGAAAACACCACACCGATGCAATTCATCACGTAATTTGATTTGTTGTTTTAGTTTTTTCATGTGACATACCTCAAATAATCATCAAAAAAATAGAAATTGATGATTTTGAGCGTTAGAGGGGAGTAATTTACTCTAAAGCTCAAAATCAGAGGTAGTATGAATGTAGATGTAGTGACACAAAGATAAATAATGTATCAGTTCTGAGATAACATCTTGAAAAGGCTCATTATATATATTTAACATAACGCATATAATGCGCACTTTTATGGAATGGCCTGTATGTGTTAAGGTGCACTTTTTATCAGAGGTTATTTATGACGGCTGTTCATTTTAAAGGTGATTTCTGTGCTATCAATGCATTTAAACCAGATGCCTGTACGCTTAATGGTGTCCGGAAAATCCACCGGATAATTAATCTGTTTCAGATTCTGGACGATTCTCTGATGGGACTGCCTGTCTTTCAGATTTTTAATACCAGAAAAAAGACCCACACCGAATATAATATTCCGGTCTGTGACTGGCATCTTCTGGCTCTGGCACTTAGCGGACTGAGTGATTCTGTCCGGGCCCGGTTGAAAAATACAGCAGATAAACTGGCAGAAATTTCAGAAAACAAAGCTGATGAAGATTTTTGGAAATGTGTCTCTGATGCACTGGGATGATGATTTTGCAAAACAATCCCCGGAAATCCGGGGATCAGATACAGGCCGGTGTATATTATTCTTTAAAACCCGGTAAACCTTGTGAGTTTCGCCATGCTTTAACAATCTCAACAATCCTCTCTGGTGTGGCATCTGCCGGGTTATCCGGATAGTAAATTAAATCTGAGCCATCAGGATGTTCAGTTACAGAAATAAAGTTTTCTAAAAGTTCATCCTGATAGGCATCTGAACCTTGGGCTTCAATGATTTCATTCAGTAAATGGCAGAAATCACTTTCTGAATATTCACTGATAGTTGCTTTTAAATCCATGACTTATCCTTTGTGTATATCTATATGATTTCTTGGAGTATTAACCTTGATGTTATCTACATCATAAACTTTACCGCCATGTTGGATTTCTTCAACATGATGAAGTTCAAATGAACGTCTCCCGCCAACGGTATCCCTAAATCTGGCACGAGGTGCTTTACCTTCCTTCATCCGGGTTATGTTTGCTGGGATAAACTGACTTGATAACTGGGCATCTTTAGATACCTCAATCCAAAACGCTTCCCTGAACCTGTCAAAGTTACTAAACCGGCGTCCCCGGAGCTTATCCGCGATCTGCGACGGAACCGGTGAGCCCAGTTCTTCACCGGCTTTAGCCAGCCAGATCCCGGTGATATCTTCTCCCTGCCCGGTCACAACACCCGGCTCATCTCTGGGACTTTCCTTAAAGACCACATACAAAGGTGGTAATCCGGTATCTGCCGGAAAAACCAGAATATAATCTTTCAGGTCCGCATCAGCAACCGGGGTAATATACGTGTTATCAAATTCTTTGCCCTGATCGGCCTGCGGATGTATCCAGATATCATGTGACTCAAGCTCAGGAATTGGGTTGATCAGAATCGGTTTACCGCCAAAATCACCGCTGATTGGAACCCATTCAATGGTTAAACCTTCTTCCAGTGTAACCAAGAATTTATCACCGCTGGCTGTCACTGTACGTCTGGGGATTGCATCACCGTCAACGTGATAACCGTAAACATGCCCTGCATCATCAACCCGTAAGCGAATATTGGTTTCTATCATGTCACGCTGACGAATGTCATCTTCACTGTAAAGCGTGCCGTCACCCATTTTAGCGGGTACGAACGCGGCCAGTATTCCGGCCCGGCCAATGACTTTCATTGCCATATCCGGCAGTGTTGCCAGTGCTTCCCCTGTAATATGGGATAACATCAGCTCTTCACTGCCCTGAGCGACCGCTGCCGCATAAGCGCCATACTGACCAATCGCCGCCAGTGATTCACACAGAACGCCGGTTTCACAGCTACCTGCCGGAACCTGTGCTGATTTAGCAAAAATTTGCGCAAGCGTCCGGGGTTTTTCCGGTGCTTTGGCTACCGCCTTTTTACCGGCTTTTTTTTCAGCTTTGCGGGCCTGAAGCATTGCCATTGTTTTTTCAGCTTCAAGCCAGTTCTGTTTTCTCTGCTTTTCTAACCGCTCTTTCACCGTTGGCTTGCGGGGTTCAGGTTTTGACGGTGGTGGTGACTGACTGCCCCCTGAAGCAAACGACCCAAAGCCTTGTCTTCTGCCAAATCCCGGTGGTGTGCCAATATCCGGGTGTGTCAACAGTGGTGTATCAACTAACCACTTTCTTTCCTCATCATCATAAATAGACATAAACTGCTGTTAACCTTCTGACATATTTTTATGGTTGTTATTGAATAAAACAGGGCGCGTATTATATGCATTAGAGGTGATATCAGGCAAACAGGAAATTGCCTGACCATTGACTCAACAAACCCCTACATTCTACACTACGCATGCACTGACACATTCAGTGCCGGGCGTAGGAACCCCGCAACGAACCACATGGCGTATAAAACGCCAGCACATCATGCTGGCTTTTTTATATGTAGCTTCGGCACATCTGTACTATGGTGAGCTGGACAGGGGCGCTTCGGCGCGCCGTTTCCATGTGGGCGGTTGTTCCTAACCCTGTTTCAGCTCACCACCCAAAGCGTAGGAACCTCTTGTGTGGTGAGATTTACTAAACACATGGAGGATATTTATGTTTGAAACAATTGAGTACGATGCTGAACTTGCTCAGAAGGCCCGCGAGCATTTACGCCGGTCTGAAGAAACTTTTCTTACCGAGTCACGGCTGGATAAGCAGGAAAAACAGGCTATGTACGAAGTGCTGTTGTATCTCAATAATCTGATCACAACGCATTACACCCGGTATCATGAAGTTGTTAATGCAGTAGATTAATCTCTGTCTGAACCGCTCTTCAGCGGCTCAATCAGTCCGGACAACTAAAGTAAAGCCCCTTCATCTGAAGAGGCTTTTTTTGCTTACTCAATGACTTTTCCGGACACCTGCCCCAGTTCAGGACGGGTCTGGCCATTCAGTACACTTTTATCATTGAGATGCTCCATCATCCTGCTGAGGAGACGGGCATTATCCGACTTCTCCGGTGCCTGACCATAACTCAGTTCAAACAGGCCGGGGGCCTGTAATTTCATCAGACGCAATTGCTGCAAGGCAAGCAGTGCCTGATATTTATCGGCCCTGTCATCTGCTGCCTCGCCCCAGAAGCCACAACATCCGGCAAACTCCCCTTTTTGGTCTGCTTCAAAAAGACCGGTCAGCAGCTTTGCAGTCTGCCGGTAATCCGTGGCTAACTGCTGATTTTCCGGCGTATCAGCCACCGCCGGGACCAAACTGATTTGCACCTGCTGTGTGGTTGCTTCGTGAAAATAGTGATGGTTCATCATGATATCATGAACACTGTCAATCAATCCGGATAATGCCTGTGCGGTTGCACCGTTGTCACGATCAAGGCATGACTGCACATCAGATTTCGCCTGTTGATATTGCTCTGTGATGACTTCTGCATCCGGCTCCTGTGGCGATTCAAACGAATAGCCCCTTTCCTCATAAAAAGCTTTGAGCGTATTTCTCTGCCGGTTGTCGAGTGTGGTTTTTTCCTGCTCGAACTGACTCAGATAATTGCGGTTAATGCCGGTCATTTTAGAGACAGCGGAAAGACTCAGGCCAACGGTTTGCCGGGCTTCAAAATACCAGACGCCAGTGATTTTATTTGGATTCATTCAGGGTTATCCTCTGTTTGTCTGAAGGGAATGACATGCGACAGCATGCCATTATGAAAACAGCATGAGCCTTGTCAGAATAAGACTTCATGCAAAGATGGTCTGCCACCGCATTCAACTGTTTTCCGGTGGCACCGGGAATATTTAGCTGCTCAGGCCAACCACCCATGTCTGACTAAAATTATTAGGTTTGGGTTCGACGGTAACATTCACTTCTGTCAGGGGTTTCACCTTTTCAAACTGGTCAATGCATAACGGGTCAATATCTAAATCCCGCTCAGAATAACCGAACCCGGACAACGTCATATTGGGTGTGTCAATGGTTTCAACCGGCACTGCAAAATGAATTTTATTCATCTCGTAAGGTCTGCCCTGCCCCTTGTTTGAAATGCCTTTACGCTGGCTGATGCCCATAAAAATTACTTTCATTCGTGAGATTCCTTTTAAGTTTCCGGGGACAACCGTTTCCCCGTACTGACCGGGGTCAGGCTGTCCGTAAATAAATCGGGGGTATGATCATGTGTCGTCAGCACCATTTCACCATCCGGCCAGATCACCAGTGAGATCGCCCTGCGCGGACTGACCGGAACAGGATGGCCGTCTATCAGTGCATCGATATCAATGTCCTGCTGAAGATTCAGTTTCCGGCGAAGCAGTTCGATCGGGTCTTCTGCCAGACCAACCACATGTGCAAGCCGGGGTGATACGCCATAAGTAATCGCCAGATAAGATAAATCACTGCGATCCTGAATCGGTGACTGAGGTTCCTGATAGCCTTCAGGACGCTGATGATCAAAATCAAAAGTCAGCACCTGCGCCAGTGGCATGCGCTCACCGTCTTTCAGGTTCTGCAAATCTGCTTTGGAAAACCCGACAGCCATCAGATCTTTCATATTCCGGTGAAGTGTTGCTTTTGAAGTATGTGCTTTGATTTCGTCATAACCCCGGTCACACAGCGTCATATAGAAACGGAACAGCCGATCAGCCTTGGCATAAGAGATATTTCCTTTCGGGGTCAGCGTGCTGTACGCATCCCGCAGCAAACACTTGATTTTGTGTTCGTTGTACAATTCCAGCTCTTCACCCTGAAGGGATTCAAGCAGATCATGAAACAGTGTCTTAAACATCCATTCACAGAAGCGGTAGCCGTTTTTCGCCTCAAAGTTTTCCGCATGCCGGATCACATGCCAGAGATTACAATTCCCGGCATGCTTCTGGATAAACCGTTTCTTTGCCCGGCCCTCAAAACGGAGACGGTTGGCGGCGAATGCCTGTAGTTCAGGACTGGACAGCTCATCAATCACCCGTTGAAAACGCTCTGTATTCCCTTTCTTTGCCCGTTTTTTCAGATCATTGAGCTGGTATTCAATTTCGTCGTGTTTGGTATAAATACACAATTCGAATGAACGCCCCGCGCCGGGGTTCGCTTTGGTTGCCCGGTTAAAATACAGCGTGGTCTCGTAGTCAGAATTGCGTGCCGGTCTGACATAACGGTTAGAAACATTACTCATCTGTTTGATGGCCTGCCGCATGATATCCGCGTTAGCGCATTTAACTGAGTAAGTGCAGTCGATCCGGGTCAGCTCTGCCAGCCCGATATCCAGTAAATCCCATAGTTCAGGCTGTGCCGTTTGCAATGAATCAAGAATATATTCACAGCACAGGCGGAAATCTTCAGAACCATATACGTTATGACCCTGCATGACTTTGGCCGGTGATGCTTTAATCTGTAAATAACCCCAGTACACATTTGCTCTTGGCTCTGCATCGAATACTTTGCAGGCAATATCAGTATAAGAGGACGGGATTTTTGACCACGGATGATATAAATCATCAGTTCTGACTTCTTTATGATCATTGACCACAGAGAATTCCACATTGCCACAGGCTATTTTCAGCTCTGTTTTTTCTGCCAGCTTCGCATAATCAACAAAACCACAATCACCCATCTCGATGATCGCGTCCTTTTTCAGAGGAATGTTGATGTTGAACATGTCTATCAATGCGAAACCCTGTCAAGTATCAGAATGGTAACTTTTTCAGTTTCATTTATGATACCAAACAAGACTTTCCAATTTCAACCAAAAAGTTACACTAATGATACTTAAAGTATCACCGATTAAACTATGGGGTATAATCATGAGAAATATTTGTCATGGAATCAGAACAATGATTGATCCGGAAATGGCTGAACGTATCCGCCTGATAATCAGGGAAAAAGGTGGCTATGATCAGTTTAGTGAACTCACACAAATTAACCGTCAGACACTGCTTCGGATAGCAACAGCAAAAACTGAACCTAAAATTGGTCAGGTCATGGCAATTGCGACAGAATCAGGGGTTGATATCAAAGATATTGTCTATGGAAAAGAAACGAATGATTTTCTTCAGTCTCTACATGAAAGCGAAGATCGAAGTGACTTTTATTCAGCCATCAGCAGCCTGAGAAAGAAAATGAGCGATAAAATGGCTCAAATAGAGCTGGAACAGGTTGAAATACAAAGAGATTATGACAAAAGATTGCAACATCTGGAAAAAGAGATACAGGCACTCAGAGAATCAAAATGAAACCATAAGCCGCTATTAAAGTACGTGGCTTATCAGCGCTCGGGCACCCACCCCGCGAGGACGCGGGGCCCCCTCCCGGGCGCTGAACCATCCGGGGTTCCAGTCGGATAAGACGCCTTTACCGCTGTCAGTCTCTGCGAGGCTGGCTTAGCAGGATGGGAGATTTCAGAACAATCAGGAACAGGGGCAGACTAACCGCGCCCCTTTCATATCACCATACAATTTGACTCTTTCCGGGGCTTGGTGCTTCGTTCGCCGGGAACGGCTCACTTTTCCCTGCGGGGCTAAAAACAAAAAAACTCCGGTATGTTAAAAAAATGACATACCAGAGCTTTCTACTAAAAAAGGCGGGTCCCAGGATGAAATTTACAGAGGTTTATTCTGGAATTCTGCGCATTATAGCAATTATGTTACGGGCTTCACTTGCAAAGCGATTCTCTTTCCTGTCATGTACGCCGCAAGCGGCGACAATGAGAAAGTCTCTCGCCCACCCTTTGCCGCGCTCAGGCCTTGGCAGACAAACCCTCAACATAATTCCTGATCATATAATGCGCACTTTTATGGAATGGCCTGTATGTGTTAAGGTGCACTTTTTATCAGAGGTTATTTATGACGGCTGTTCATTTTAAAGGTGATTTCTGTGCTATCAATGCATTTAAACCAGATGCCTGTACGCTTAATGGTGTCCGGAAAATCCACCGGATAATTAATCTGTTTCAGATTCTGGACGATTCTCTGATGGGACTGCCTGTCTTTCAGATTTTTAATACCAGAAAAAAGACCCACACCGAATATAATATTCCGGTCTGTGACTGGCATCTTCTGGCTCTGGCACTTAGCGGACTGAGTGATTCTGTCCGGGCCCGGTTGAAAAATACAGCAGATAAACTGGCAGAAATTTCAGAAAACAAAGCTGATGAAGATTTTTGGAAATGTGTCTCTGATGCACTGGGATGATGATTTTGCAAAACAATCCCCGGAAATCCGGGGATCAGATACAGGCCGGTGTATATTATTCTTTAAAACCCGGTAAACCTTGTGAGTTTCGCCATGCTTTAACAATCTCAACAATCCTCTCTGGTGTGGCATCTGCCGGGTTATCCGGATAGTAAATTAAATCTGAGCCATCAGGATGTTCAGTTACAGAAATAAAGTTTTCTAAAAGTTCATCCTGATAGGCATCTGAACCTTGGGCTTCAATGATTTCATTCAGTAAATGGCAGAAATCACTTTCTGAATATTCACTGATAGTTGCTTTTAAATCCATGACTTATCCTTTGTGTATATCTATATGATTTCTTGGAGTATTAACCTTGATGTTATCTACATCATAAACTTTACCGCCATGTTGGATTTCTTCAACATGATGAAGTTCAAATGAACGTCTCCCGCCAACGGTATCCCTAAATCTGGCACGAGGTGCTTTACCTTCCTTCATCCGGGTTATGTTTGCTGGGATAAACTGACTTGATAACTGGGCATCTTTAGATACCTCAATCCAAAACGCTTCCCTGAACCTGTCAAAGTTACTAAACCGGCGTCCCCGGAGCTTATCCGCGATCTGCGACGGAACCGGTGAGCCCAGTTCTTCACCGGCTTTAGCCAGCCAGATCCCGGTGATATCTTCTCCCTGCCCGGTCACAACACCCGGCTCATCTCTGGGACTTTCCTTAAAGACCACATACAAAGGTGGTAATCCGGTATCTGCCGGAAAAACCAGAATATAATCTTTCAGGTCCGCATCAGCAACCGGGGTAATATACGTGTTATCAAATTCTTTGCCCTGATCGGCCTGCGGATGTATCCAGATATCATGTGACTCAAGCTCAGGAATTGGGTTGATCAGAATCGGTTTACCGCCAAAATCACCGCTGATTGGAACCCATTCAATGGTTAAACCTTCTTCCAGTGTAACCAAGAATTTATCACCGCTGGCTGTCACTGTACGTCTGGGGATTGCATCACCGTCAACGTGATAACCGTAAACATGCCCTGCATCATCAACCCGTAAGCGAATATTGGTTTCTATCATGTCACGCTGACGAATGTCATCTTCACTGTAAAGCGTGCCGTCACCCATTTTAGCGGGTACGAACGCGGCCAGTATTCCGGCCCGGCCAATGACTTTCATTGCCATATCCGGCAGTGTTGCCAGTGCTTCCCCTGTAATATGGGATAACATCAGCTCTTCACTGCCCTGAGCGACCGCTGCCGCATAAGCGCCATACTGACCAATCGCCGCCAGTGATTCACACAGAACGCCGGTTTCACAGCTACCTGCCGGAACCTGTGCTGATTTAGCAAAAATTTGCGCAAGCGTCCGGGGTTTTTCCGGTGCTTTGGCTACCGCCTTTTTACCGGCTTTTTTTTCAGCTTTGCGGGCCTGAAGCATTGCCATTGTTTTTTCAGCTTCAAGCCAGTTCTGTTTTCTCTGCTTTTCTAACCGCTCTTTCACCGTTGGCTTGCGGGGTTCAGGTTTTGACGGTGGTGGTGACTGACTGCCCCCTGAAGCAAACGACCCAAAGCCTTGTCTTCTGCCAAATCCCGGTGGTGTGCCAATATCCGGGTGTGTCAACAGTGGTGTATCAACTAACCACTTTCTTTCCTCATCATCATAAATAGACATAAACTGCTGTTAACCTTCTGACATATTTTTATGGTTGTTATTGAATAAAACAGGGCGCGTATTATATGCATTAGAGGTGATATCAGGCAAACAGGAAATTGCCTGACCATTGACTCAACAAACCCCTACATTCTACACTACGCATGCACTGACACATTCAGTGCCGGGCGTAGGAACCCCGCAACGAACCACATGGCGTATAAAACGCCAGCACATCATGCTGGCTTTTTTATATGTAGCTTCGGCACATCTGTACTATGGTGAGCTGGACAGGGGCGCTTCGGCGCGCCGTTTCCATGTGGGCGGTTGTTCCTAACCCTGTTTCAGCTCACCACCCAAAGCGTAGGAACCTCTTGTGTGGTGAGATTTACTAAACACATGGAGGATATTTATGTTTGAAACAATTGAGTACGATGCTGAACTTGCTCAGAAGGCCCGCGAGCATTTACGCCGGTCTGAAGAAACTTTTCTTACCGAGTCACGGCTGGATAAGCAGGAAAAACAGGCTATGTACGAAGTGCTGTTGTATCTCAATAATCTGATCACAACGCATTACACCCGGTATCATGAAGTTGTTAATGCAGTAGATTAATCTCTGTCTGAACCGCTCTTCAGCGGCTCAATCAGTCCGGACAACTAAAGTAAAGCCCCTTCATCTGAAGAGGCTTTTTTTGCTTACTCAATGACTTTTCCGGACACCTGCCCCAGTTCAGGACGGGTCTGGCCATTCAGTACACTTTTATCATTGAGATGCTCCATCATCCTGCTGAGGAGACGGGCATTATCCGACTTCTCCGGTGCCTGACCATAACTCAGTTCAAACAGGCCGGGGGCCTGTAATTTCATCAGACGCAATTGCTGCAAGGCAAGCAGTGCCTGATATTTATCGGCCCTGTCATCTGCTGCCTCGCCCCAGAAGCCACAACATCCGGCAAACTCCCCTTTTTGGTCTGCTTCAAAAAGACCGGTCAGCAGCTTTGCAGTCTGCCGGTAATCCGTGGCTAACTGCTGATTTTCCGGCGTATCAGCCACCGCCGGGACCAAACTGATTTGCACCTGCTGTGTGGTTGCTTCGTGAAAATAGTGATGGTTCATCATGATATCATGAACACTGTCAATCAATCCGGATAATGCCTGTGCGGTTGCACCGTTGTCACGATCAAGGCATGACTGCACATCAGATTTCGCCTGTTGATATTGCTCTGTGATGACTTCTGCATCCGGCTCCTGTGGCGATTCAAACGAATAGCCCCTTTCCTCATAAAAAGCTTTGAGCGTATTTCTCTGCCGGTTGTCGAGTGTGGTTTTTTCCTGCTCGAACTGACTCAGATAATTGCGGTTAATGCCGGTCATTTTAGAGACAGCGGAAAGACTCAGGCCAACGGTTTGCCGGGCTTCAAAATACCAGACGCCAGTGATTTTATTTGGATTCATTCAGGGTTATCCTCTGTTTGTCTGAAGGGAATGACATGCGACAGCATGCCATTATGAAAACAGCATGAGCCTTGTCAGAATAAGACTTCATGCAAAGATGGTCTGCCACCGCATTCAACTGTTTTCCGGTGGCACCGGGAATATTTAGCTGCTCAGGCCAACCACCCATGTCTGACTAAAATTATTAGGTTTGGGTTCGACGGTAACATTCACTTCTGTCAGGGGTTTCACCTTTTCAAACTGGTCAATGCATAACGGGTCAATATCTAAATCCCGCTCAGAATAACCGAACCCGGACAACGTCATATTGGGTGTGTCAATGGTTTCAACCGGCACTGCAAAATGAATTTTATTCATCTCGTAAGGTCTGCCCTGCCCCTTGTTTGAAATGCCTTTACGCTGGCTGATGCCCATAAAAATTACTTTCATTCGTGAGATTCCTTTTAAGTTTCCGGGGACAACCGTTTCCCCGTACTGACCGGGGTCAGGCTGTCCGTAAATAAATCGGGGGTATGATCATGTGTCGTCAGCACCATTTCACCATCCGGCCAGATCACCAGTGAGATCGCCCTGCGCGGACTGACCGGAACAGGATGGCCGTCTATCAGTGCATCGATATCAATGTCCTGCTGAAGATTCAGTTTCCGGCGAAGCAGTTCGATCGGGTCTTCTGCCAGACCAACCACATGTGCAAGCCGGGGTGATACGCCATAAGTAATCGCCAGATAAGATAAATCACTGCGATCCTGAATCGGTGACTGAGGTTCCTGATAGCCTTCAGGACGCTGATGATCAAAATCAAAAGTCAGCACCTGCGCCAGTGGCATGCGCTCACCGTCTTTCAGGTTCTGCAAATCTGCTTTGGAAAACCCGACAGCCATCAGATCTTTCATATTCCGGTGAAGTGTTGCTTTTGAAGTATGTGCTTTGATTTCGTCATAACCCCGGTCACACAGCGTCATATAGAAACGGAACAGCCGATCAGCCTTGGCATAAGAGATATTTCCTTTCGGGGTCAGCGTGCTGTACGCATCCCGCAGCAAACACTTGATTTTGTGTTCGTTGTACAATTCCAGCTCTTCACCCTGAAGGGATTCAAGCAGATCATGAAACAGTGTCTTAAACATCCATTCACAGAAGCGGTAGCCGTTTTTCGCCTCAAAGTTTTCCGCATGCCGGATCACATGCCAGAGATTACAATTCCCGGCATGCTTCTGGATAAACCGTTTCTTTGCCCGGCCCTCAAAACGGAGACGGTTGGCGGCGAATGCCTGTAGTTCAGGACTGGACAGCTCATCAATCACCCGTTGAAAACGCTCTGTATTCCCTTTCTTTGCCCGTTTTTTCAGATCATTGAGCTGGTATTCAATTTCGTCGTGTTTGGTATAAATACACAATTCGAATGAACGCCCCGCGCCGGGGTTCGCTTTGGTTGCCCGGTTAAAATACAGCGTGGTCTCGTAGTCAGAATTGCGTGCCGGTCTGACATAACGGTTAGAAACATTACTCATCTGTTTGATGGCCTGCCGCATGATATCCGCGTTAGCGCATTTAACTGAGTAAGTGCAGTCGATCCGGGTCAGCTCTGCCAGCCCGATATCCAGTAAATCCCATAGTTCAGGCTGTGCCGTTTGCAATGAATCAAGAATATATTCACAGCACAGGCGGAAATCTTCAGAACCATATACGTTATGACCCTGCATGACTTTGGCCGGTGATGCTTTAATCTGTAAATAACCCCAGTACACATTTGCTCTTGGCTCTGCATCGAATACTTTGCAGGCAATATCAGTATAAGAGGACGGGATTTTTGACCACGGATGATATAAATCATCAGTTCTGACTTCTTTATGATCATTGACCACAGAGAATTCCACATTGCCACAGGCTATTTTCAGCTCTGTTTTTTCTGCCAGCTTCGCATAATCAACAAAACCACAATCACCCATCTCGATGATCGCGTCCTTTTTCAGAGGAATGTTGATGTTGAACATGTCTATCAATGCGAAACCCTGTCAAGTATCAGAATGGTAACTTTTTCAGTTTCATTTATGATACCAAACAAGACTTTCCAATTTCAACCAAAAAGTTACACTAATGATACTTAAAGTATCACCGATTAAACTATGGGGTATAATCATGAGAAATATTTGTCATGGAATCAGAACAATGATTGATCCGGAAATGGCTGAACGTATCCGCCTGATAATCAGGGAAAAAGGTGGCTATGATCAGTTTAGTGAACTCACACAAATTAACCGTCAGACACTGCTTCGGATAGCAACAGCAAAAACTGAACCTAAAATTGGTCAGGTCATGGCAATTGCGACAGAATCAGGGGTTGATATCAAAGATATTGTCTATGGAAAAGAAACGAATGATTTTCTTCAGTCTCTACATGAAAGCGAAGATCGAAGTGACTTTTATTCAGCCATCAGCAGCCTGAGAAAGAAAATGAGCGATAAAATGGCTCAAATAGAGCTGGAACAGGTTGAAATACAAAGAGATTATGACAAAAGATTGCAACATCTGGAAAAAGAGATACAGGCACTCAGAGAATCAAAATGAAACCATAAGCCGCTATTAAAGCTAGCGGCTTTTTAACTTTCGGGCACCTCACCGGGGGCCCTGTCTGGTTATCGTCCCTCCCAATAATCCCTGATGAATTTCCATATTGCTTTTATGATCCAAGACAATAATACTTGTACTAACATCTTTAAAAATTTTCTGAGTATCTTCTTCAATCTATTTACTCCAGTTAAGATTAAAGGTGTTATGCCCCTGTGATAAGTTTGCAGACCTACAGAGGGGCATCCCTTTCCGAAAAAACAGCTTAGAATGCTTTTTCAATTCTTTCACCAACACAAAAATGTTTTTATAAATAATCGCAGCCAGTATCACCGATAGCATTGTGCATAGGGAGGGTTAAAAAATTTCCCTCCAGTTATCAGGATAACGCTGGGATTGATTTTGCAAGGTTAGATTTGAAAATATTTTAGCGGCTAAAATTTTGTGATGGATTCGGTCTGAAATGATTTCAGATACCCTCTCCGGATATGGTTTAAATGCCGTTTATATACCATTTAAATATCGTTTAAATCTGCATGCCTGGAACAATCTTCATCCCGGCCAGTCGCTAATATTCCATATCCTGATATGTAATATTGCACTTCCATTGTATATCCGGATTTACAATCATCAGGAATCAAACCACTTCAGATATCATTCACTGACGCGCCCGGTTTACTTTGCAGTCACAAAAAATTAGGGTGATGGGGCTTGTCCCCTTGCTTTGCGAACTGCAAGCAAGCTTACAGATTCACAATCCAAGGCTGAACTGATCCCGGATAATTCCGGGTTATTCCGTTTAATTCCGTATCAGCAAACGCAAAACGGTAAGCCGGAAACCGTTTCTTTATTGCATTTATCCGGGTTGAAGCTGCGCACTTGGATGGTTTACCGATGGCAGGTACTGCGCAAAATAAGGGAAGGTTTGCGCATTATAGCAATTATGTTACGGGCCTCACTTGCAAAGCGATTCTCTTTCCTGTCATGTCCGCCGCAAGCGGCGACAATGAGAAAGTCTCTCGCCCACCCTTTGCCGCGCTCAGGCCTTGGCAGGCAAACCCTCAACATAATTCCTGATCATATAATGCGCACTTTAATGGAATGGCCTGTCAGGCTGTCGGGCAAGTTTTTGTCCCGTAATTTTGTGTGTTAAGGTGCACAACTTCACAATAATAATTAACTGACGTCAGAGGTTTTTTACATGGCCGTAGCCAGCCTCAAAGGTGCTTTTAAAAATCTGGACGTATCCGCCTTAATAGCTTGGTACGAAAAACAAGGTAGCGTTGCACCGTTTGATTTTTTCGACTTTTTAGTACAGTACCCAGAGTTTCAGCCTCTGGAACAAAAAAAGTAATCCCTCATATCAGCCGGGCTACCTGCCCGGCTTCTTTAATGAGATTTACTGCCTATATTCTCTTTCAACACACATTTCATGCTCAAAGTCGCTTCTGAATGGATTAATATCCAATCCACCGCGACGTGTATAACGGGCAAAAACTGTCAGTTTTTCAGGAGAACAACAGCGTTTAATGTCAGAGAATATTCGTTCAACACATTGCTCGTGAAACTCATTATGTTCTCTGAAGGAAATGACGTAACGGAGTAATTTTTCCCGGTCTATTGCTTTGCCTTTATACCTGATATATACACTTCCCCAGTCCGGCTGGTGTGTGACAAGACAATTTGATTTGAGCAAATGAGAGCACAGGTTTTCTTCTGCTAATAATTCTGATGTTGAATTCATCAGAATATTCTCATCGTATTCATAGGAATTAACTTCAATATCTAAGTCATCAACGCATTCAAAGGTAGCCTCTGCCCGGGGTGAAAAATCCTGATTCACATCCAATAATTTGACTTTTACATCGCCTTCCGCGGCTTTACTTAAATCCCGGATTAACATTGAAACAAGCTCTTCTTCAGAGGCGATCCGTGTCTGGTTCAAACTATTCAGATAAAGCTTAAACGATTTAGACTCAATCAGGTTGACACTGTCACTGGGAATCATAAATTCTGCCACGGCAACTTTGGGCTTTCCTTTTGAGTTCAGCCAGGATAACTCATAACCGGTCCATAAATCGTACCCGGAAAAACAGTTCTGCTGGCATTCAGTAATATTTTTCCTGCCGAATTCCCGCGGAATGGGATCCAACAGGTCAGGTGCGTATGTTGAGATATAACTTGTCTTTTTTCCAAGATTTTTTGAATATGCAGTATTCATAATTGTCCGTTAAATAACTAACCGTTAATATATTTATTAAATATTTTTCGTACACCATAAATAGGCCCGATACCTGCTATGGCGTACACAGATTTCACAAGAACCTGGCACAGGAACATATTAAACATCACTGAAGTGCTAAGTACACTGTGAAATGCTAAATAGACGAAAATAGCACTGTCAAAGAGTGATGCAAAGAAAGTACTGAAAAATACCCGTATAATCAGACGCTCACCATTAGTCAATAGTTTGATTTTTTGTAATAAGTAAGCGTTGATATTCTCTGAGATGAAATAGGACAGGATAGAGGCAACAAAGACTGAGTTTATCCCGTCTACAATCAACTTGTAACTCTCATTCATTGTTTCCCATTCACTGATTGTTGGTGCGTAACGGGATAGATTCAGCAACATCAGAAAACAGATATTAATGACAGTCGATAGCACAATTGCAGTTCTGGCCATTCTCAGACCATAAAATTCATTCAAAATATCAACTAATACAAATGAAATCGGATATAAAAAAATCGCAAACGGGACAACAAACCCACTTCCGACTTCAATCGGCTTAACACCACTAATGTTAGATAAAGTAAACAACGCTGAAAGCATTGTGGTGATCATTGCAAATGTGATCCAGTATATCTCTTTACGTTCCTTGATCTCATATGCTCCTTTAAAACCTTTGGAACTATATAGCTTCCGGCAAACTTCTTTCGTTTCCGTATGATTTAAGTCATCTGCAACTGTCGTATTAAATATTTCTGCTAACGGAATCGATAGCTGTTTCCCGGTCGCCAGCACCATTACGTTCGCTACCTGCTCCGGATGTTTGCTGAAACCAATAAGTTTATACTTTTTATTATGCATGCACCCTTTCCTCTCTGATACTGCCAACCAGTATATCTTGCTCCTTCATCACATACTCCGCCGGTACAATTTTGACTTCTGCGTGAGGACATAAAATCACCAAATCATCAATATGATCTCTTTTAAACCGTTCAATCACCAACAAACTACCGACATCATAATCATCATGTATTTTCTTTGTGATTTGCAGACCAATAATATTAGTGCCTTCTGAGAAATAGTATGTGGAAGGATAGTTGACAATTAACTCACCAATATAACCATTCAAATTGTCAATTAGCTCAACTTCCGTTAATACAGGAATACATAATGGATTTTTATTTCCATCGGTTGAAATAAGACTGTTTTTATATTCAATTGACTCTAAACACCCTTCCTCAATAACTGAGCAGGTTGTGCCAAAGAAGTTGGCGATTTTTTCAATAGTTTGAGTCTGAATTCTGTCTACTTTACCATCAAGAATGTTATATAAGGTTGTCCGAGTTATGCCGGTTCTCTCTGAGAAAGACTTTTTTGTTTCATTACGACTTTTAATACCATAGGAAAGATTGCTTTTAATGTTATCAATTCTGTCCTTCTTACTAATTTTCATTCCTTCACCATACTATACACTGAAAGCATTGATATTTTGCACAGATTAAATTTTGTGACAAAGGTCAAATTTAAGACCATCAAGACTGAACACAAATAGCATGAATTTGTACAATATCTATTATTAGCTTATAAATACCTTACCGCTATCAGACGAATAAACTTTTATTGATGATATTGGTAATATATTAAGTCATCTAACTTATAATAATACAAAACTATATATAGTGATACTTCTCTGTATGTATATTAAATCATTAAATCGTCTTATGATTAAATATTTCAAGAACATAAACATAAAGAGAACTTATACATTCTTATTCTGATGTAAGGACAATTAATTTATTCAGTAATCCAAGATAAGGAAGTTTTCATATGTCCCGTATCGAAACACTTAAAAATAATTACTTACCTGTCATTAGTGCGCAGATTCAATGCATTAATGAATTATCTTCAGAAGTCAGACAAGAGAAACTGTCGCTGGTCCACAACGAAAGTGACTATTGTATAGAAAAAATCAATTCAGATGTACCTGCATCTGACCATACAACGATCCTGTTCCAGGGAAAAGGCAGAGCATGTCACGTGTTTCTTAACGGGTATCTTGCTTCGTTTATGACAAAGTAATCAGATTTTATGACTTCAACGACAAAATGTTGAAGCTAATCGTCTTCATTCGTTAAACCATATTGTTCCCTTCACTCTCCTGCAGTATTAGTTGTAAGTCGTGGCCAGAGCTATCATTATTGCAATAGGTTTTTAAACCTTCACGCAGCTGATCCGTTTGGCTGTATATTGTGATTAATTTTCGTTCACACCACATGCATCCTCTTCATTTAAAATTCTTTGCCCTAAATCATCGGCATTAGACACTGTACCAATAACTCATCGCCTCTATGCCATAAGCCATTAATCTGAAATTGTGACATCATCACAGAAAAGAAGAATCCTCCACACATAGATCCTGCCTTGATCCGACTTGATTCACGATGAATGAAAGCCAATTTTCATTGATAATGAAAAGAATATATCACTGTTATAACCTATTGATTTAAAACAATAATAGCAACAGCCCTATCAGGATAGCATTAAGGATCAACTTATTTTTTAATTAAAAATAACAAGTGGGAATCTAGCCTGTTATGAAAGCAAGTATTTACTTTGTCAGATGAATCAAACTGTGGAATAAAGGCGGGAAATAATGCACATCATCAGAGATGATGCTTAGTAGGAAAAAGAAAAGGCTCCCATCACCAATGAGAGCCTCAAATCTGTTTTCATAAGTCTGTAGTAATACTTAATAGGATGCCAGGAAGTTAATATAAGCACCCATTGCATTTGAGTTGGTGTAGCTCCCTGCTACATCAACTTCAAGCCCCAAAATTGCAACACCAGCACCTGCCGTAAAAGTATTTTCGGAATCACTATAGGCAAGATTTTTCTTGTACCCTGCCCTGAGTTTCATCTGGCGCAAATCAATTTCACCACCAATACGAAGCATCTGGGTATTGTCATCAAAACCGGTATAGTGTTCTTCTTCATTCAAATCTAAATCAGCACTGACTGATAAATAATCACCAATCACCCCAACTCCGACTGTATATTGCGGACCTAATTTATAGGCGTATTGAAGGTCGCTTTTACCGGCAATATTTGAAGCAACTCTCGCGGTTTGAATATCCTTAGATATAAGGTTCGTCGCTGCAAACCCAATTCTGAGTGGCCCATAAAACCAAAGCGCACCAAAATCTAAGTTGATAGCAGTATCACCTTTGCCATTTTTATCTGCATCAGTGATATCATAATTCTCCAAGCTCGCTTCATACACATAAGTGTTAATATATTGAAGCTTTGGTGAAATACCAAAAGAGACATGCTGCCCCATAAACGTCTGATACTTAGCCAGTGAGAGCCCTACTTCAGTGACAGCAACTGTCACAATATCAACCGTGCTTCGCTGTGCGTTCTGCAGTACAGTTGCGCCACTGGTTTCGATTGCGGGGGCCGCGTAAACTTCTGCATAAGTTTTACCAAATAAATTCATCGACATGTATTTATTTGGAATACCAAATGCCACAGCACCACCGATGTTTGCATTAATTTCTGTTCCCTGCAAATCATCAAGATGATTCTGCAATTCAGGGGCAACGCTCGCATCTCCTCCGGATAATCTATCGATTAACCCACCAATATCATCAAGCGTACCGGCAATGTCATCAGGATCATCGTAAGTAAAACCAATACTTGGCAGAATCATGCCTGCATCATCATTTCTGCGGTAAATGGCAACAATTGCGGGATTATAAAACGGGGCCGTCAGGTAGTTGGCTGAAACAACGCCTGTACCTCCCATCGCATCACCCCTGGCCTCTACTGCATGTGAAGCTGCAAAACTGCCAGATGAAAGAACTAACAGTGAAGGAACCAAATATCTTAATTTTATCTTCATAATCAATCTAAAATGAAATGGACGCTTAGTCTTGTAACGGTACATTGTTATATATCTTGAGCTATTCCTCTAGAGAAATATTATAATTTTTACTAATTACTTGAGATTGCTCTATAGTTATTGGCCCTTGCCAACGCTGGTGATTCATTGAGACAGCCAGAATATATCGATCAGGTGGCAGTATCTTTTCAGGTAAATGAGTCGGATAACTGGATTCGTAAGTCTTTCGCCACACTTCCGAATACTTCCCTCCCCGGAAGTTATACATAGAGACTCTCATTTTTGGCAGCGGACAATATGGGTTGGGAATTGCTGTTTTAGTGACACCCCACTGATCTTTCGAAGTCCAGTGAATTTTGTGATAAGTCTTCGGATGTTCAAGAATCACCCATGTGCTCCATGATTCTCCCGTCTGCCTGGAGATAATTAAGCGGTACAACCCCATATCCAGGCGGTTATTCAGATTATAGCGCTTCACATAAGCCAGAGATTTCTTATCTGTGACATTGTCACTATTCAGTTCAGAGAATGACGTATCCAGAGAAATTGAATGATCAAGCCATTTGGTCAGTGAAATATCTTTTATTTGTGACGATGTAACTAATTCAATCAGCAACTGATAAGCATCTCTTCCCGGACTTTGTATTTCAATTCGCCGGACCGCAAGCGACTGAATCCAATCAGGAAATGCAGTCTGAACCAGACTTTTACCACAATCAACGTCCAAAGATTGCAGCAGCAAATCATTCAGATGATTACTTAAATCAGAACTATGCTGGCTCTGCCAGACCTCTACCATGGAATCAAACATCCTGGATAAATGATTATCCAGTAAATGTTCATGTGCTTTCGTCAAGGGTGTACTCTGCTCAAACCATTCGGCATGTGCAAAGCTCCCGGTCATGAGCAAGGCCAGGCTCTGAATAACAGTGATGAGAAGTTTCCGCATAAATCAGGCTTTCATCTTATACCCGACACCACGTAATGTTTCTATTTCTAATCCGGGTAATTTCTGCCGGAGTTGTAATACGTGCGTATCTACTGTTCGGGTCGTCGGAAAGTGATTGTATCCCCAAACATGATCCAGCAATTCATCCCGGGTAAAGACACGTCCCAGATTACTGGCTAAGAATAACAATAAATCAAATTCTGTTCGTGTCAGCGTGATAAATTCACCTTTGTAATTCACTTCACGGGTTGCTTTATCGATAATAAGATCAGTTGTCGCAACTTTTGAGTCATCATTTTGCCCGTCCGGAGTCCGCAACTGGGCCCGGATTCTGGCAAACAGCTCAGCTTCAGCAAAAGGTTTCGTCAGATAATCATTTGCGCCGGAGTCTAATCCTGCCACTTTATCTTTCACTGTAACGAGTGCAGTTAGCAGAATCACCGGAATATCTTTCAGTTTTTTCCAGTCTTCCAGATGCTCAACGGAATCACCATCCGGCAGCTGTCTGTCCAGAATGACTAAATCGGCCTGTTCCCAGGATGGTTTTACTTCTGCGATTGTTTCTGCATGTAAGCAGTTATACCCGGCTTGCTCCAGACTCACCAGCAACCCATCAGCTAAGTTTTTATCATCTTCAACTAGAAGTAACGTTTGTTTCACAAGGTATCTCCAAAATAAATGTTGTCGGGGGACCTGCCAGAGACATTTTGCCTCCCATTCTCCCGACCATAGATTCAACTATTGTTAAGCCAAGCCCTAAGCCACTTTTACTGACAAAAGGTTTGCGCAACTGGCGCCAGTGCTTTTGCGTCAATTGACCTTGATCGATTACCTTAAATGTAACCATATGACCTGAAGTAATGACGTCCAGTTTGACCGGTGCAATGCCATACTTCATTGCATTCCGGAGTAAATTATCAATACAGGTTCCCAACCAGTAGACATTCAGCTTTGCAGCAATATCCTGGTTGATCGAAAAAAATATTTCTGAATTAAATTCATCTTCAATTTTGAACTCCAGCCATTCTTTTACTGAAGGTATCCAGTCAACTGCTAGCGGTTTGGAATCCGACTGCAGATAATCTTTACTGGCTTCGGCCAGTTGCCGTAACCGGCGGGAATCTTCACATAAACGCCTGAATTCATCGTAAACAGATTCAGGAAGCTGCTCAAACTCGCGGCGAAACCCTTCAACAGTCAATGATAAGCTGGCAATTGGCGTCCGGAGTTCATGGGTCAGAATCTGCAGAACCAGCATCCGGCTTTTCAGCTCATGACGCTTACTATTCCACCGATAGATAAACCATCCAATCACCATAAGGACATTAGCAACAACCAGTCCAACCAGCACAAAGCGTAAAAACTCAGATTGATCTTCTTTTTTCCAGCACAGGTTTCCCCGTCGTACAAAGCAGGTCGAGTCAGAATTCGCGTAGGTAAAGGTCAGGCCGGCAGATGTGGCATTCTCTTTCCATATATACCCGGGGAATACATAATACTTATCCCCTTTTCTCAGCCAGAGCTCATTCTGTTCAGTGAACATTGAGTCTCCGGAGATTAAAGACGTGACAGAGTCACGTTCCATCCGCTGCAAACGCCCCAGTAAGGTTTGCGGTGAAGCCTGTGGACGCTCCTGAATATGCATAAAAACTTTAAGTTCATTAAAAGATTCAGGGTGTTTCTTCACATACCGGGCGGCATAAGTTCCGCCACCAGGATGAATTAAAGAACTGCGGGCAAACCATCGAAAAGGTAACTTCGCACCATTACACATGGCTCTGATAAACACGAGCGGTTCTGTAACCAACGGACTCAGCGGAAAATTCCCGGTACAGTTCTCAGCCAGAAAATGGAGCTGTTGAATATCTTTCAACGGATATAAAGAGGTCTGAGGCAACATAGAGTCCGGTGTTAACAGTTTTGTTGCATACTCTGATTCAATTTCCCGCAGATCATAAGACACTTCTGCATTTCCATATTTAAATAAAGAAATGAAATGGTTAATTCTTGTTGGCAGTGAATCAGCATGTGCATTAGCACTCACAAGGAAGACGAACAACATAAACTGTTTTAATATCATTATTCTGTAGGGCTTTATGTTTGCATTTAAGTTCTATGACTAAGTTAACATTATGACAAAAATGTCTTTGTGCATGTTATGCCGGTGTCAATAATGGAACCCATCACTAAAAAGCCAGCAATTTATAACTGCTGGCTTTGAGTTGATAGTTGCTTATGAATCAGTGATTCATAGGAATTTCGCGATTGAATCTACGCTATCTTTTGCATCTCCAAACAGCATCTGGGTATTTTCTTTGAAGAACAATGGATTTTGTACGCCCGCATAACCAGTATTCATTGAGCGCTTAAATACAATCACATGTTTGGCGTGCCACACTTCAAGTACCGGCATGCCCGCTATCGGACTGTTTGGATCTTCAAGTGCTGCCGGGTTCACTGTATCGTTGGCGCCAATCACAAGTACGGTATCGGTTTCAGTAAAGTCCTCATTAATTTCATCCATTTCAAGGACAATCTCATAAGGTACTTTTGCTTCAGCCAGAAGGACATTCATATGACCAGGCAACCGGCCAGCAACCGGATGGATACCAAACCGAACCTCCACGCCCATAGCCCGAAGCTTTTCAGTGATCTCATTCACCGGATATTGTGCTTGCGCAACAGCCATTCCATATCCCGGAGTAATGATGACTGACTTTGAATTCTTCAGTAAGTCAGCAACATCCTCAGCAAATGTTTCGCGATACTCTCCTTGCTCGTCCCCATCTGAAATCACGATTTCCTGCCCAAAACCGCCGGCAATTACACTGATAAAAGAGCGGTTCATTGCCTTACACATAATATATGAAAGAATCGCACCTGAAGAACCGACTAACGCACCCGTCACGATCAACAAGTCATTTGCCAGCATAAAACCAGCTGCGGCTGCCGCCCAACCTGAATAAGAGTTCAGCATAGACACCACAACCGGCATATCTGCACCACCAATCGACGCAACCAGATGATAACCGAATACAAAAGCAATCAAAGTCATGATCAGCAGAGCGAAGGCACTGCCATCAACCTGAACGAAATAAATCAGTAATAACGCAGAAATCACCACTGCCGCAAGGTTCCACTTGTGTTTATGCGGAATGTTCAGCGGAGACGATGAAATGACGCCGCGAAGCTTACCAAAAGCAACGATTGAACCGGTGAAAGTCACCGCACCGATAAAGACACCCAGGAAGATTTCGACCAGATGAATCACATGCTCAGCATGCGTTGCAACTTCCGGCGAATCAAGATAGCTATTGAATCCGACCAATACTGCAGCCATCCCCACAAAGCTATGAAGAATCGCAACCAGCTCAGGCATTTGGGTCATTTCTACTTTCTTCGCATAGTAGATACCAATGCTGGCACCGATCGCCATCGCAACAATAATCCAGCCGAGGCCGGAAGTGTCCGGGGCAAAAATGGTGGCAATCAGGGCAATCGTCATCCCGGCGATACCGTAATAATTCCCTGATTTCGCAGTCTCCTGTTTCGATAAACCAGCCAGACTCATAATAAAGAATAAAGCAGCAACAATGTACGCTGCCTGTACTAATCCTGCAGACATTCTGTCACTCCTTAACTTTTACGGAACATTTCAAGCATACGCTTGGTCACAGTGAAACCACCAAAAATATTAATGCTGGCAATCAGCACAGCAATAAAAGAAAGAAAACTCACGAAACCATGGCCCTGACCGATCTGAAGTAATGCACCGGTAATAATGATTCCGGAAATCGCATTCGTCACTGACATCAGCGGGGTATGCAGCGCATGAGTCACATTCCATACCACGTAATAACCCACAACACAGGCAAGGACAAAAACAGTAAAGTGGCTCAGAAAAGCTGCCGGAGCGACAGAAGCGATCCAGGCAAAAACACCGACACCAACAGCAACGCCGATAATTTTCTTCGTAGCTGAAACCGGTTTCTCTTCTTGCGGAACTTTAGGCTGCACAGGTTCAGTTTTTGCATGAGGCTGGGCTGAAACCTGAATTGGTGGCGCCGGCCATGTCACTTCACCTTCTTTGATCACCGTGACACCGCGCTGAACAACATCTTCAAAATCAATATTGATTAGGCCATCTTTCTCTTTACACAATAACTTCAACAAATTAACCAAATTTGTTGCATATAATTGAGAAGACTGCGTTGGCAGGCGGCCAACCATGTCGGTATAACCGATAATTTTGACCCCGTTATCAGTTGTAACCACTTTATCTGCGATTGTATATTCGCAATTACCACCATTTGCGGCAGCCAAATCAACGATGACACTACCGGGTTTCATACTGTCGACCATTTCTTTGGTGATCAGCTTTGGTGCGGGCTTCCCGGGAATTAACGCCGTTGTAATCACGATATCGACATCTTTTGCCTGTTCTGCATAAAGTTCAGCCGCTTTCTGATTAAAATCATCGGACATCTCTTTCGCATAACCGTCGCCAGATCCTGAGGTTTCCTGAAAATCAAGTTCAAGAAAATCAGCCCCCATTGACTGAACCTGCTCTTTCACTTCAGGACGAACATCAAATGCGCGAACAATTGCACCAAGACTTCCGGCAGCACCAATCGCAGCCAGACCCGCGACGCCAGCACCAGCAACAAACACTTTTGCGGGCGGAACCTTACCGGCTGCGGTAATTTGTCCGGTAAAGAAGCGGCCAAATTCGTGAGCGGCTTCAACCACCGCACGGTATCCGGCAATATTAGCCATAGAAGAAAGCGCATCCAGTGCCTGAGCCCGGGAAATTCTTGGCACAGAATCCATCGCCAGGACATTAATTTTTTTCACTGATAAGGCTTCCAGCAACTCAGGGTTCTGCGCCGGCCAGATAAAACTGATAAGCGTTGTTCCCTCTTTAATGAGTTCAATTTCTTCTGGCGTTGGGGCATTCACCTTAAGAATAATATCAGCATCCCAAATATCATTTGACGATACAATTGCTGCTCCGGCCTGTTGAAAAGCTTCGTCATCAAAGCTTGCCTTTTCACCAGCATGAGATTCAACCACGACATCAAAGCCTAGTTTTAATAACTGCTTCACCGAACCCGGTGAAGCTGCAACCCGCGTCTCTCCCGGGAGTCGCTCAGTAGGTACACCAATCTGCATATGTTTATTCCTTTACTATTTGCAATTCTTATATTCTTTTTTAATCTAAGAGGTTATTTAACACCAATCAATTTGTAATAACACTCCGACAACATTATTACATATAGCGCATGGTTATAATCCATCTCAGTCAACAATTCTTCATATCAATCTCTAAATAAGCAACGATATCCACAACAATGCATAAGATTGATTAGATTTTTATTTCAACCGGAATTATTTTGCAATAGTGTTTGTTAATAGCAGAAGGTGTTTTTGCTAACAGAGAGTTTTTTGATAACAGAGAGCTTTTTGATAATAGAAAGCTTTGTTGCAATATCCATCAGGACTAACATCATCAGCATAAAAAAACCACAAGCCCGACACTTGTGGTTTGCAAACAGTCTTTTCATTGATCACAAATCATTTATTGAAAGATTTTTTCTCCCATTTGATCAATCAACATCTTTGCTTTGGCGACCATCAGTTCGTCTGCATCACCACGGTTAATTAACACATCCGAACGGATAAAACGATGCTCACGGGTGTCTCCCTCTTTTTCCAGCAAAATACGTCCGGCAATTCTGTATTGTCCATTTTCAGCAATTGCTTCCGGATAAATTGAGAAACCTTTATACTCTACAGATTCAACAGCAACCGCAACGTCCTCTGTCTTCTTTCCAAACAGCCGAGATAAAAAACCCACTTATTTTTTCTCCTCATGATGGCCTCTGATTGGCCGCTCATACCATTCAAGTTCCAGTGCATCATTATAATGGGCACTTGAAATCACAACGGGAATCTCTCCCGTTTTATCACGATTTTTACGCCGATCATTTTGGATCATCCGCTCAGCAGCTTCAACTGCATCTTTTGCATATGTTTTTAACTGCACCAGACGGCTTTCAGAAATTGCAGATAAAAAGTCAACATCATAGCGAATGTAAACAGGCCTGATTTGACTCAGGGATAAACATGCCAGATCGGCCAGTTGTTCATGATCATAATGACTGGTGTAATATTCGGACGCTAAACACTGACCAACCAACGTTTCCATGTAGTTATGAACTTCAACATTAATTTGCATGATGTCAATCCTCATTCATTACGGGCTTGCTGATACAGCGCATCAATGAAACCAAAAGTCTTTTCACATTTAAGACAAGCATAGTTCATTTAAAACAACATGAGATACGTAACATATCAATTGTTGATCAGCCTCAGATGCCACAGCATATCTACCCGGAGCACGGGTCTCTCAATAGATACAAGGAAACCTTTAATGATAAAAAAATTGTTTTTCAAGTCTGATTAGCCGCAGAATCTTTTCTGCAACAGCTTTATACCCAAGCAACCTGAAGATGCAGGATTCAGGTTGTTTGGGTATATAACATTCCTGTGGCATTGTCAGTAGAATATAAACAGAGAAAAATCAGCTATAGTTATTTTGAACACTTTATGCATACGAGGTAATAGGATGAATTCATCGTAGGAAAAATTCATTGAACATGTTGATTTACTTAACCTTCCAAACATACTAGGATATGTCTGTTTTCAGCCTTTATTTCATTTTTTGACGAAACAATCATCATATGTCTCCGATGCAAATCAATTCCCCATGGTTTCGCCTCATTACTCCGGTTGTGGTGGTTCTCGCTGTATGGGTTGGTATTGAGAAAAGATTTTTACTACTGCCGTTCCATGACTCAGTTCTGGTGAACCTGCCTTACGTGCTGTTTGCGGTTTCCGTAATCATTGCACAAATATTTAAGCAGAGCCGGATGGGTATGCTCGCGGTTTCGCAGCTGCTTTGTTACGCTATCATTCAGTTTCGCCTGCAGGTTCCTCTTTCAATCGGATCGGCAAAGCTGGAATTATCGCTATTAAGCTTTCTGTTTCCGGTCACATGCATGCTGAATTACGCATTTCGTAATGCCGCGGTTCTGACCAAAAATTTCCTCTTGTATATTCTGATTCTGGTGTTGTTTTTTGCGTGGGCAGTGCTGATTATCAATCACACATCGCAAGGTGGATTTGATGATATTTCGTCAGGTCTGCTGGCGTCAGTGCCACAATTTTCCAGACTTCCTTTTGTGATTGTTCTGTATCTGTTCGCCATTACAGGGATCACCGCGATATTACTACTGAATAAGAATAAAGCATTAGATGCGATTACCTACACGTCGATTCTGTTGAATGCCAATATTTTTATCTTTTTCCATGTCCCTTCTATTTCAACCTTGCTTGCGTCAGTTTCCGGCGTATTTCTGATTCTGTATCTCATCTCTGCGGGTCAGGAAATGGCATTTAATGATCGTTTGACCAGTCTTCCGGCACGAAGAGCACTTGAATTTGACATGAGACATTTAGGCCGCCATTTTGCAATCGCGATGCTGGATGTCGATCACTTTAAAAAGTTCAATGACACTTATGGTCACGATACCGGTGATGATGTATTAAAACTTGTCGCAAGTCGTATGCTTCATGTAAAAGGCCGGGCAAAAGCCTATCGTTATGGTGGTGAAGAATTTACGATTATTTTTAAAGGCAAGGATGCAGAAGAAGCCTATAAGTATCTTGATATCCTGCGTCAGGATATTCAGGATTACAAAATGAGTATCCGCGATTCGTCAGGCCGACCTGAAAATAGTAAACAGGGCTTATTAAAACGCCGGAACAGTGATAAAAAGCCGAAACCGGATAAAACCGTTAACGTCACGATCAGCATCGGGGTTAGTGACAGCAACTCAAGCAAAGTACCTGATGAAATCCTGAAACTGGCTGATCAAGCGTTGTATAAAGCGAAAAAGGCCGGACGGAACAGAGTCAAAATTGTTAAGTAACCTCATTCTCCGGGATAAGGTGTCATCATCAGGCATTTCACTGTTACACATTTCTGCAATACTCTGGTTATAAAAACTGTTGATGTCCTGTGTGGCATCAACAGCGGAACAGCATTTAAAATGCCAGCCTCCATGAATAATCACACAACAAATAATTGTTACCTGAAAGGAATATTTCAATGATATGAAATTAATCTTTTAACTGTACTAGCTCAGACCTGATCTGACAGTTACCCATTTTTTCGGTGCTTTCGTCAGATTAGATTTGAGCTAAATTCTTTTCTGCCCAAATCTTTTTTCCATCCAATAATGTCTCTATCGGTGTCCGCCCACAGCAGACTTTTCCCTGATGAGTTCGAACATTGTTGTAATAATCCAGCCATTCGTCCAGATCTTTTTGCAACTCTTCTAATGAACTGTAGAGCTTTTTCCTGAACGTGACCTGATAAAATTCATTGAGAATCGTTTTGTGGAAACGCTCGCAGATACCGTTTGTCTGAGGATGTCTGGCTTTTGTTTTTGTATGGTCGATATCATTGATAGCCAGATACAGCTGATAATCGTGCTGCTCCACTTTGCCACAGTACTCTGTGCCTCTGTCCGTCAAAATCCTCAGCAGCGGAAGCTGATGGGCTTCAAAGAACGGTAAGACACGATCGTTGAGTAAATCAGCCGATGTGATCGGTGTTTTTGTGGTATAAAGTTTTGCGAAAGCCACTTTGCTGTGAGTATCGACAAAGGTCTGCTGGTAAATCCGGCCAACACCCTTGAGATTACCGACGTAGAATGTGTCCTGTGACCCCAGGTAGCCGGGATGATGCGTCTCGATTTCACCACACACTTCATCATCCTGTTTCTTTTTCTCCAGCGCTGCAACCTGCTCTTCACTTAAAATGATTCCTTCACTGGCGACTTTGGCTTCTAAAGCGGCCAACCGTTTTTTGAAATTCTCCAGATTATTCCGTAGCCAGATCGACCGGACACCACTGCCGGAAACAAAGATTCCTTTCTTACGGAGTTCATTGCTGGTACGCGCCTGACCATGAGCTGGAAATTCGATGGCGTAACTGACGACAGCCTTTTCTGTAGATTCATCAACCCGGTTCTTAATATTGGGTGCTCTGCGGGACTGATTCACTAAGGAATCAATTCCGCCTTGCTCGACAAGCTCCTGATAGCGATAGAACGTGTCCCTGGATACGCCCATAATCTTACATGCCTTGGAAACATTGCCTAATTCTTCCGCCAGATTTAATAAACCCGCTTTGTGTTTGATAATGGGATTGTTAGTATGAAGCATGAGAGTTACCTCTTTTTTGTTTGATTAAAGATTCAGCACCTTTATCAAAACGGGTAACTCTCAACTTTTCAAGAAGATGTGTCAGATTAGGTTGTGACTAATTCATTTTAACAGTTGATTTTATATTATCCTTTTCATCCCTATTAAAATAAATTTAATTTTTGAGACTTTCTATTTCCTATTTCCTATTTCCTATTTCCTATTTTAAATCATCATAAAACTTAATCACTCCGGTCAAACAACAGAAATCAAACAAACCGATATGAAAAGCAATACCCAGCCCTCTATCTTCTATGCAATAAATGCATTGTCTCTGTATTTAAAGCATTTCACTTTCTGAACTAAAAATAACATCTTGGAAGGGAATGAATAATAATCAAAAAGGTAGCCTCCTATGTCCGGAATTTCTAATGATATTCGTGTTGAAGAAGACCTTCTGGGTCAACGCGACCTCCCAGCTTCTGCGTATTACGGTATTCATACATTACGTGCATCCGAAAATTTTAATATTTCGTCGACAACCGTTTCTGACATCCCGGAGCTTGTCAGAGGCATGGTTTTTACGAAAAAAGCAGCTGCAAAAGCGAATATGGAGCTTGGGACAATCCCGGAAGATATCGGTCAATACATTATGCAGGCCTGTGACCTGATGCTCTCCACCGGAAAAGGCATGGATCAGTTTATTTCAGATGTTTATCAGGGCGGAGCCGGTACATCAGTCAACATGAATGCCAATGAAGTGATCGCAAATATCGCCCTCGAGCTCAAAGGGTGTGCGAAAGGTGCTTATCACATCATTCATCCAAATGATCACATCAATAAAAGTCAGTCAACAAACTGTGCTTATCCAACCGGGTTCCGCATTGCAGTTTACAACAGTATTATCCATATGCTGGATTCAGTTGAGCACTTGCGTTCTGTCCTGAACCATAAAAGTGTGGAATATAAAGATATTCTGAAGATGGGACGAACCCAGCTCCAGGATGCTGTCCCGATGACAGTCGGACAAGAGTTTCATGCTTTCAGCACCTTATTAAAAGAAGAAGAGAAAAACCTGAAACATACTGCAGCTTTGCTGCTTGAAGTCAACCTTGGCGCAACAGCGATTGGCACCGGTCTCAATGCTGTCGATGGATACCAGGCGCTGGCGGTGAAATATCTGGCTGAATTTACAGGCCTGAACTGTGAGCCAGCGGAAGACCTGATCGAAGCCACATCAGACTGTGGTGCTTATGTGATGGTTCATGCCGCCCTGAAACGTTTAGCGGTTAAACTTTCAAAAATGTGTAATGACCTGCGCCTGCTGTCATCTGGTCCCCGGACCGGACTGAATGAAATCAATCTGCCTGAAATGCAGGCAGGTTCATCCATCATGCCGGCCAAAGTGAATCCGGTCATTCCTGAGGTTGTGAATCAGGTCTGCTTTAAAGTCATAGGGAATGACACCACAGTGACATTCGCTGCCGAAGCAGGTCAGCTACAGCTGAATGTCATGGAACCGGTGATCGGACAGGCTGTCTTTGAATCTATTTCCCTGCTAAGTAACGCATGCACCAATCTTGCTGACAAATGCATTCACGGCATCACAGTCAATAAAGAAGTGTGTGAAAACTTTGTCCTGAATTCCATCGGTATTGTGACTTATCTGAACCCGCTGATTGGTCATCATGAAGGCGATATTATCGGAAAAATCTGTGCTGAAACAGGCCAGAGTGTCCGGGATGTTGCCTTATCCCGCAAGCTGCTCTCAGAAGAAAAGCTTGATGAAATCTTTTCCGTCAGGAATCTGATGCATCCTAAATACACCGCAGCATTATACAAATAGCCCTTTACAGGCTCTGAGCATCCTGGCCCGGAGCCTTTTTCTTTCATCACTCATTGAAATGATTTTTTCCGGCTAAAAGGGATTCTCCGTTCAAATCTTCTATCGGGCAGATTTTATTCAACTCATTCCAAATGGCTTCACAGGACTCATGTAACCGGGAGTAATAGCGATAAATATACAGATCAATCGGTACTGGCTCTCTTTCCTTCAATATTTTTAACCGGCCGGTTTCCAGCTCTTCACGAATCGTATAATCGGGTAACCAGGAAATACCCTTCCCCTGTAAGACTAACGCCTTGATAAAATTTGTCATGGAAGAAGAACAAACCGAATTTGAGGTCAGATGACTGTTCGTCCGCTGAATAATTCTACCCATATAACTCTCAGGCGTATAGTCCAGACACGGTACATCCTCATCATCTGATAAATCAAATAATGCGTTCCCGGTTGAATCAACCGCCGAAACACAATATAAATAGCTCCGGCCCAGGTGAATGGAACGATATGGCGCAACCTGCAACTTATCTTCGTAAAAAGAAAACAGAAAATCACACTTGCCATCGACTAACAGCTCAACCGCATCTTCCACTTCATTTGCTACAACCGATAAACGGGTCTCCTGCTCAGGATGAAACAGACAAGAATGAAGTTTGGGGAGTAATGTAATCGCAATCGAATGAACAGCACTCAAACGAACCGTATGGCACCCCGCAAAAAAACTCCCGGATAACCGCTTCACTTCCTCATCCAGCTGATGAAGAAGTGACAAGGCGCTGGTTTTAAATTGTTTTCCTGCCAGGGTTAATTCGATGGGCGTTTTGGTCCTGTCAACCAGTTCCAGCCCCAATTCTGATTCCAGAGACTTAATCCTGCGGCTGAAAGCTGGCTGCGTGACATTCCGGGCTTCTGCAGCATGGGAAAAGTTTTTCAGCTCTGCGAGTGTAAGAAAATCTTTTAACCATTTAGTTTCTATGTTTTTCATCAAAAATCAGCTCTGTTTTTAGTTATCTTATTGGGAGCAATCCATGCGATGTGAACATTTGAAATTCAGTCATACAGCGACAATGAATCGCAACGACCTCATATGAAACACAAACAATATACATATAACTTGAACGGTTATAGCGTATTGAATGCATTCTGAATCATATTTCAGTCACAATCGATATGCTGATGAGTTAAAACATCAAAGGTTATAATCCTGAAATTATAAAACAGAAAGAAAATACAAGAAAGAAGCAGCAATGTCTATCTTAAATATCTTATTATTACTTATTCATGATTAGTATTTATCTATTAACCAGATCACATAAAGTAAATCATCATGATGCAATATAATATTCGATGACTTCATTTTTAGCACCTCACATTAAAAAAATTTAATATATCATCTTTATATAACAAAACAAAAACACAAGTATATAACTGATATTACCTGATAAAAGATCAAAGCAATAATTTTAATTATTCATTTATTCTTCGTAAGAATCATGAAAAATATTATAAGCATATTTTCGCCGTAGTTTATCATTCAATATTTAATAACAATCAAATACATTATCAGTCAAAATTTTCAGTTCATAATTCCATCGCTTATATTATTTTATGTTATCAGCGGTATTGCTGGCTTACCTAAAAGTTCCGGAAAATTACCCGGGGGAAATGATCGGACCGGAAATATCAAACCATGCACTGGATCTGACTGACGATACAGTTTTGCCCGGTAATCATAACTGCTGTCGCATGACTTGGTTCTATGCTGGCTTCACTGAAAAAAAATTTGCACTACAGATCGTCCTTCATCTTGCTCAGAACATCTTTTGTAATGCACCTGAAATGGCGTATTGACAGAATGACAACAAATGAAATACCCCTACAAATAACGACCGGCAGAAACTTCCGGTACCAACACTAACACACAAGTGATGAAGCTGAACAAGCATATCTGCTCGTTCAGCGCGCTCTCTGAGTGGGATTAAAACTGAGAATAAAAACAGACCTGAATTTTTATCTCATCAGTGATTGAATGATCCGGTATGCAAAGGAATTAATGAACAATGTTATGCTGTATCTGAGAAATTAAAAATATTTCACAAAGGACACGCTCATCTTCTGTAAATAGCTCATTCATCAGCTGAGACTCATTACAAACCCGTTCAATACTGGAAATTAATGAAGTCTCCGCATACTTTTCAGCTTCTTCTTCGATCACATCCAAGTACACTTTCATTTCAGGATGCGCCAGACTGGTCATTCTGACTAACTGAAAAAACGTATCCATAATAGATTACCTGATTTATTGTTGAAATAATTTGTGATTAAAATTTCACATATGATTTTATTAAATTATAAGAAAAACCATAAGAAATTATGAAAAAATTATGATTTTGAGACACAATCCTCTTTAAGATGAATATTTACTAACAAAAAAAACAACAATACAGCCCTATAATGTCTTGGTTATCAGTAATTAAGTCTTCATTTTGCGTAAGTCTTTCCGAATTTGGTGATTAATCTATCATTATTTGACCTGTACGATAACTACGAAAAGTAATTATTGACATAAATATTGCTTTACTATCACAAGACGCTGACGAAACATAACTCCGGTAAGTATTTCTTCTATTTCACTGGATATATACAGGACTCATTTTAAATATTCATACCAAGTCTTTGATGTCAAAAGTAAGGCTGATAGTTTTACCTTATCTTTAAATCATATATACCCAAGCAACCTGAAGATGCAGGATTCAGCGTGCAGCCGAAAGGGACAGTTCAAGGAAAGGGAATGCAGGAATGTACCCACCTTTCAAATTCTCTTGACGCAGAAATGTGCTTTTCAGCTCACGCCCTGCGGGTGAGTTTGTCAGGCTCTGAGACAAGGCACTGAAACCTGCATCTTCAGATTGTTTGGGTATATCAGCTGATTCCGGTTTTTTCAGCATGATACTGAATGGCGTCCTTAATAAATAACTGAACAGGCACCCAGTTTAAATATGATAAATATAATCTATAACATACTCTGGATATTCAATTTTTGTATACCCAAGCAACCTGAATAAGTGATTTACAGGGTTATCAAACGAAAAATTTTTGTTCAGCAGAACCAGAAAAAGAGATTTTTTATATGAAAAGACCAGCTATTGATACAAAGCTGTCGAAATACATGTTCGATATGTTACAAAAATAATTAGCACGGATATTATACAAAAAGAAAGAAAACGTGATATTTCGGAATATTTACAGAAGGAGAAATTTGGAGCGGGCAGCGGGAATCGAACCCGCATCATCAGCTTGGAAGGCTGAGGTAATAGCCATTATACGATGCCCGCGCATCGATAAGATGTGGCTACTATGCCATAACTGAAGAAAAAGGAAAGCCCTATCTGCAAAAAAACAAATTGTTTGGACACTTCATAATCAGAGTCTTATCAAGTGGTTAATCTGCCGCCACAGCAGGGTTCGAAAGTATTCACAAAAATACTAACAACAACTGGTAACAATAATAATTGCATATGTTCTGCCAATAAAAATTTCTGACTCTTTACCATTTTGACTACACTGTCATTAGGATATATGCCCAAGCAACCTGAAGATACATGATTCAGCTCTCGCCCTGCGGGAGAGTTTGTCAGGCTCTGAGACCTGCATCTTCAGGTTGTTTGGGTATAACAGGAGGGGCAATATGAGCATCAAAGATCGTATTGAATCACTTGAGCAACAAATTTATGTTGCATGTTCCGAAGGTGATGAACAAACAGTCAATCGCTTAGAGAAACAGTTAGAACAACTTCAGGGATTTATGGAGCAACCGCTGACGGATGAAACTCTGGAGCATATCTACTTTTCTGAAGATGAATGGCGTTAAGTCAGCTTCAAGCCTGTTAATCTGCGGATTAACAGGCTTAATTCATAATTCACCATATTTTATTCTGAATTTCCCATAAAAATTCATACATATGCGAATAATTAAATAATTTTAAATTTATTCAATTATTATATTGATTTGATTACTTAAAAAACACTAAAATCACCATAATGTTAGACAGGAAATAAATAGCAAACGTTTAACATGAATTAAAAACACAAATACAAAATACATTCTGAGCAGAAAGCTTGGTAATTTAACCATTCAGCATCAGTATCTACTGATATAACTGAAGCTTTAGCCTGAAGCTGATTTCAGGCCATTTTTCTAAAGAACGGGTTCTTATCAAAATCACCATTGGTCATGAAGATAAATTGAGGAACCTTTTATGATGGCGCCGCTATCAGAAACACAAGTTTCAGAAAAACCGATCAGCAATACAGGAAAAACCAGGACTGAAGAAGATTTACTCGGTGAAAAGCAAATTCCTTATGATGCTTATTATGGCATTCATACATTGCGGGCAATTGAGAATTTCTCCTTATCAAACACCCGGATATCAGATGTACCGGCATTAGTGCAGGGAATGGTGATGACCAAAAAAGCGGCAGCGCTGGCGAACCGTGAACTTGGTGTGATACCAGAAGAAAAAGCGCACTATATCATCGAAGCATGTGATCAAATTCTGGGCAGCGACAAATATCTGGGGCAGTTTCCGATTGACCTCTACCAGGGAGGCGCCGGAACATCGCTGAATATGAACACCAATGAAGTCATTGCAAATATTGCACTGGAGTTGATGGAAAAACCTAAGGGTGCCTATCAGTTCATTCATCCCAATGACGACGTGAACAAAAGTCAGTCAACCAATTGTGCTTACCCGACCGGGTTCAGAATCGCGGTTTACAACAGCACACAAGATCTCATTCAGCATATCGATAACCTGATACAGGGTTTTAAGCATAAAGCGGATGATTTTTCTTCGGTTCTGAAAATGGGACGAACCCAGCTTCAGGACGCTGTTCCCATGACCGTCGGGCAGGAATTTCATGCATGGGCCGTAACAATGGCTGAAGAAATTACCAATCTTAAATATATCTCCAGACTCCTGCTTGAAGTCAACCTGGGCGCAACTGCAATTGGTACCGGCATCAATACCGCACCGGGTTATCAGTTGTCAGCAATCAAATATCTGGCAAAAGTTTCCGGTTTACCGGTTGTTCCGGCTGAAGATTTAATTGAAGCCACATCAGACTGTGGGGCTTATGTGATGATTCATGGCGCATTAAAACGACTGGCTATCAAACTGTCCAAAGTCTGTAATGATCTGCGCCTGCTCTCTTCCGGCCCCCGTGCCGGTCTCAATGAACTCAACCTGCCCCAAATGCAGGCAGGCTCTTCAATCATGCCGGCAAAAGTCAACCCGGTGATTCCTGAAGTGGTGAATCAGATTAGCTTTAAAGTTATCGGTAATGATACGACCATTGCTTTTGCAGCCGAAGCAGGTCAGCTACAGCTGAATGTCATGGAACCTGTCATTGCGCAATGTCTGTTTGAGTCAGTCGGACTACTTTCACAGGCATGCCAGACACTGAAGGAGAAATGTATCGATGGCATTACAGTCAATCAAACCGCCTGTGAAAACTATGTATTCAACTCCATCGGTATTGTCACTTACCTTGTCCCTTATATCGGACATCATGAAGGTGATATTGTCGGAAAAATATGTGCTGAAACCGGCCAGTCAGTCCGGGAAGTGGTCCTTCAAAGGCAGTTGTTGACAGAAGAAGAACTGAACCAGATTTTAAACACTGACAATTTTATTCAGCCGAAATATATGGCCAGACGTTACAACTAAACAGCCAGACTCATTGTCAGAAAACTTCCGGAGTACATCGATAATCCGGAAGTTTTCTGAAAAAACAGCCGAACAGCTTCCTGAGAAAATACCTTAAGACAGAGCAACTGACTTGATTTGGGCCCAGACATGCATGCCCGGATGCAAGTTTAAATCGATACAAGATTTCAGCGTAATCCGGGCCAGCAGCCGGGCTCCGTTTTCCAGCACTAACACCACCATTACCTGCCCTTCTCCTTTGTGATGCATGTCAATCATATCAATCACCACAGGTAAGCGATTCAACATGGTTGTCTGTTCCGGTTCCTGCAATGTCAGGCTGACATCAGAAGCCAGAATCCGGCAGCGATACTGTTGCGAAGCAAAACCTGCATGACCCGGAACCCGGATAGTCACACCATCCATATCCAGCTCGGTTAAGTGATGCGGATGATGCCCTATTACCCTGGTATCAAAAATACTTCCGACTTCATCGCCAAATATATCCGCATATTGCGGATCAGACATGATCTCCTGAGCATTTCCGCTGGCCACCACCTGTCCCTGATTGAATAGCACAACATAGTCAGCCAGTCTGGCAAGTTCTTTGACCGAATGAGTCACATAAATAACAGGAATCGATAGCTCAGTATGAATCTTTTCTAAATAAGGCAGAATTTCGGCTTTCAGTCCAACATCCAGCGCAGACAATGGCTCATCCATCAGCAACAGTTTCGGACAGGTCAGCAACGCTCTGGCAATCGCAATGCGTTGCTTCTCACCACCTGAGAGCAAATGCACCGATCGGTCAAACAAGTGTTCAATTCCAATCAGCTGACAGATTTCATTCACGGAAATTTTGCGCTTTTCCGGTGCAATTCGTCGGTAGCCATACTCCAGATTTTTCTTTACCGACATATGAGGAAATAGTCCGGCTTCCTGAAAAACATAGCCAATATCCCGTTGATGTGTCGGCACAAACACCGGCGGTTCAACAGACTGCCACACTTCCCCGGCAACAGATAAATAACCGGACTTCAGGGTTTGCAGACCAGCAATGGCTCGCAGACAGGTGGTTTTTCCTGATCCGGAAGGGCCAAATAAAACGGTAATACCGCTGGCAGGTAACTTCAGATTCAGCGCTAAAGAAAAATCAGGATAATCAATTGAAAATTGTGCGTGAATATCGTTCAAACTGACCTCGTTTGATATTGGTATTTACGGTTCATCCAATGCATGATCAGGAGGGAAATAAATGAAAAAGCCACCAGTCCGCCAGCCAGCATATGCGCTTTTCCGAACTCCAGCGCTTCAACATAATTATAGATTTCAACGGACATCACTCTTGTCTTTCCGGGAATATTTCCGCCAATCATTAACACTACACCAAATTCACCCAGCGTATGACAAAAACCCATAATCGCTGCTGAAAACACACCAGGCCATGCCAAAGGCAAAATCACGGAAAAAAAGCGATCAACCGGTGACGCCCTTAATGTCGCGGCGACTTCCACCGGTAACTGACCAATCGCCTGGAAGGAGTTTTTTAATGGTTGTAGCACGAACGGAAAAGAGTGAATAATACAGGCCACAGCAATGCCTGCAAAAGAGAAAGGCAGCTGCCCCAGATGCATTTCCTGTAGTAAATGGCCAATCAGTCCCGTTGGTGAGAATAAGATAAGTAAATAAAAACCTAAAACCGTTGGTGGCAAAACCAAAGGTAAGGACAGAATAGTTTCGATCACACCTTTATAACGACACTCTGTGCCAGACAGCCACCACGCGACCGGTATTCCCAACAGTAGCAGAAAAATGGTCACCACACCGGCTAGTTTTAACGTTGTTACAATGACCAGCGTATCAATTCCCACAACAACACACCTTTTCCAACCTGAGTATTTCTATGAATAACCGCTTAGCTATTGCCAGCCGCGTATCCGTAATTTTTGATAATGGCTTGCGCCCGATCGGACTGAAGATATTCCAGAAATGCTTGAACGGCCTGATTGTGTACGCCGGAAGGCAGCGTCACCGCATCCTGTTTAATTTCTGAATAATAGTTACGGGGAACTTCCCAGTATGAACCTGTCCGGTAATGATTTTTATACACCTGAGACTTGGCAACAAACCCCAGCTCAGCATTCCCGGTCACAATAAACTGGTAAGTCGGGTTCAGTCCTTTGCCCATGACCAGTTTGTCCTGAACATGCTGGTACATCCCCATTTTTTCCAGTGTTTCTTTCGCCGCCACGCCATAAGGTGCGACTTTAGGGTTTGCAATAGCCAAATGATGATATTTGCCTGCAGATAAAACTTGTTTTGCCTGAAGGTCCGGATGTTCAGACCATAAAACCAGGGTGCCTTTGGCATAAGTAAATTCATTAAACGCCTGCCCTGCTTTCAGTAATTTCTGTGGGCGAATGGTGTCTGCGGCAAAAAACAGATCAAAAGGGGCCCCCTGGATAATCTGGACATAAAGCTGACCGGTCGAGCCAGTGCTGATTGATAAATGATGCGGAGAAACTGATTCAAAGTCCTGACGAAGCTCTTTCATGGGTCCAAAAAAATTATTCGCAACAGCGATAACTGCCTCATCTGCATGTGCCGCAGCTGACCCCAGCATGACCCCGGCCACAAGAATCACAAAACTGGCTTTCATCTTCATTACTCTCCTTCAATAACCATTCATCACTAGAAAAACACCAAATATCATGCGCCTGTTTCTGCGATAATACAATAGGTTACATAAAGGAAATATCCCGTCAGGCATCAACAGACACGGACACTTTCAGAATAGAATGCTGTGAAAAACCCGCTGATAAAGTTGAATATTCCGGACAGGCAGACGGTAACGAAAATGAATCAAAGGTGTCCGGATTAAGATGGTCCGGATACCGGCACAATCATCTGATTCAGATTTCCTGCACCGGGCTGAAGTCAGCACTCCGGAGAAGTACCATTTTTGAGTGTTAGGCGTGTTTCACCCTGAATTTAGACATCAACACCCGTAAATCATCGGCCTGTCTGGACAAGTCTTCACTGGCCCGTTTGGTTTCATCCACACTCAATAATACCGAGTGCCCCACATCCCGGATATGCACCATGTTCTGACTGATCTGCTCAGCAGCAACAGACTGCTCTTCACAGGCTGCAGCAACCTGCGTATTGCCATCACTTAATTCAGTCAGAGCCTGCGCAATCACGTCCATTTGACCTTTTGCTGAAAGGATTAAATCAGATGTTTCAGCCACCCTTTCACCACTCTGTCCGATGGAACTCACAGCATCTCCGGCATTTGAAACCAGAGACTCAATTAAAGAATCAATTTCCTGAGTCGCTTCCTGACTTCGTGAAGCCAGTGCCCGGACTTCATCCGCAACAACCGCAAACCCTCTGCCCTGCTCACCGGCTCTCGCGGCTTCAATTGAGGCATTTAACGCCAGTAAATTTGTTTGTTCGGCAATACCATTCACCACCGAAACAAAATCCTGAATCTTTTCTGTACTCTTCTGCAGATCGGTGATGAGATGATTTGATGTACCGACACTCTCAACCAGTATTCCGGAAATAGATTCTGTCCGGGACATTGTCTGACAACCATTCTGCAGACTTTTGTCTGCGCGGTGAGAGGTCTCTGATGCACCTTCTGCACTGGCTGCAATCTGAGTAATTGTTGCCGCCATCTGAGTCATGGCGGTTGCAACCTGTTCTGTGTTTTGCTGCTGCTCTTCAACCGATTCACTGTTTCTGACAGCAACAACAGACAATTCAGTCACAGCCGCAGCAATCGTATCCGCGCTTCTCATCACTTTCCCAACCACATCTCCCAAAGATTCGGCCATCAGCTTCATCGACCTTAATACCCGGCCGACTTCGTCACGTCCTTCAACACGGATATCTACATCAAAATGGCCCTGTGCCATTTCTTCTGCAACATAGCATGCATGACTGAGCGAGCGAACGATTTGCCGGCTAATCCAAAGTCCGATAAAGATCCCGGCAACCAAAGCAATCAGCATCAATAACAGCATCCCGATAATCGCATTTTGTTCTTCCTGCTCCGTGGTGTTAACTGCTGATTGAGTCATGTTTTCAACCTGCCTGAGGAATGTGGCGAGAACCTGATTATGATCCTCCTGCTGCCTTTCAAGCTCCGTTGCTTTTAAAGTCAGCATTTCTCCGGTTTCCTGTGCAAGAATTGCATCAAGAATTTCTCCGGCAGACTGTTCATAATGCTGGTGAAGCTGCATGATCCTCACCAGTTGATCAGATAATCTTTTCTCTTGTTCCCGGATATTTTGCATTGTCGAATGCTCTGCGGCATCATCCAGCAACTGTTTGGCTTCAAGTATTTCCTGATCAAATCCATTCGAAAGCTGGTGAAAGACCTGCTTCAGCTCGTGAACCTCAGCCTGCTCAATCGTTTTCGCAAAATCAGAAGCCCGTAATGCTTTCTCCACAATTAAAGTACTCTGCAACTGTTTCACAGTGACATCACTGATAAGTTGTATCAAAGGGATGTGCTGATGAGCAACCTCTTTAATCTCATCGGAAATTTTGTTCATCTTTGCCAGTCCGAATACAGAAAGCATGATCGTAAGCATTAACATGACACTGACAAGAAATACCATCTTAGTTGTAACCGAACGATTTTTAACCCATTGCATAGTGAGCTCCTGACCAACTAAATGAAAAAGCAACACATATCCTAATCACAATATAAAAATTTTTATGGATTTCCGGATATAAACACCATCTCACATAACTTAAGTGTATAGTCCCTGATTCATACTGCTTGAATATTTCTAATGTATAAAAAATAAACAATACTTAAGCTAATAATCATATCAATAGTTAACTTTATCAAGAGATAATTTTCAATAACTTTTGATATCAAACGTATTGATTAATAAGGAAAAAAACACTGTTTAGTGCGTTGAAACGGAGCAATTATTGAGGAGGACTAATCAATGGGGGCAATAGAAATAAAACACATTCAATACACCTGAATCACCCTGATACAGGGCGGTTCAGGCTATCATTAGTCAAATTTAATGAGATGCAGAAGCATCGACCGCATGCTTCGGTTTTGGGGCCAGCCAGATAAAACATGCAGCCACGATGAAAATAACAGCAATAACCATAAAAAGCTGATTTGTGGCAACCATCACACTTTGCTTCTGAACAAGCCAGTCGATGGAACTTCTCACCTGACCCAGCGACATTCCGCCTGCCTGCATTGCATGAGTGGCAACACCATGCTGGTCAGTTAAACCGGCAAGTTCCGAGTGAATATAACGGGTTTCTTTTTCCCAGGAGGTATTCACCATTGATGTTGCAAAAGCGCCGGATAATGTCCGGATGAAATTCATCAACCCGGCGGCTGAGTATATTTCCCGCTCCCCGACGCATCCCAGAGCAATACCTGTCAGCGGAACAAAAAACAGTGGCATCCCGATTCCTTGGAAAAAAATAGGCCAGCTGATCTGAAAGAAAGTCATATCCAGATTGGCGTAACTACGGACAAAGGTCCATATCCCCAGCCACAGCACACCAACAAAGACAAAAGGTCTCGCGTCAAACCGGCTGGATACTTCCGCAATGACCGGCGCCATAAAAAAGGCCAGAATTCCCATAAATGCAGTGGCAAAACCAGAAATGGTTGCTGTATATCCCATATAGATTTGCAGCCACAGTGGTGTAATTACCGCAATCGAAAAGAAAGAACCGAACCCAAGTGAAAGTGTTATCATCGACATTGAAAATCCACGGTGACGGAATACCCGTAAGTCAACCACAGGGTTTCGTTCTGTCAGCTCCCAAATCAAAAAGGCAACAAATCCGACCGCAGCAATAATCGCCAGCATAATAATTTTGTTGGACTCAAACCAATCGAGATTTTTTCCTTCATCCAGCATAATCTGTAGTGCAGCCACCCAGACAACCAACATTACTAATCCGACAACATCAATCCGGGATTTTTCAGTTTTTGTCTCAAACTTACGCAAAAGCTGCCAGCAGGCAAACCCAGCAATCAGTGCAAAAGGGACTTTGCAAAAGAAAATATACGGCCAGCTGTAATGATCACATAGCATACCTCCGATAATCGGCCCCGTGATCGGTGCGACCAGAGTGGTCATACTCCAGATACCAATTGCAGTATGACTTTTATTTTTCGGGAAAATACGAATCATCAGAGTTTGTGACAACGGCATCAACGGGCCTCCGGAGAAACCAAGCATGACCCTGCACATCACCAGTGTTGTCATACTATTTGCCAGGCCACACAATAAAGAAAATACACCAAAAAATACAAAACAGGTGACAAAAACCCTGACAGAACCAAACCGGGAAGACAGCCAGCCGGTTAACGGTACGGATATCGCTTCAGCAACTGCATATGATGTAATCACATAAGTTCCCTGACTGGTTGAAACCCCCAGACTCCCGGCGATATTAGAAATAGAGACATTGGCAATCGTGGTATCCAGTATCGCCAGAAAATTTGCCATAGCCAGACATATGACACCGACAAACAGTGCAGATCCGGTTAATGGCTGAGGCTGTCTCTGTTGATCAGCTAGACTCATTTTTTATCACCTCTAACCCTGTTCGCTCACCGCTGCCATTCTGTACTGTGCCAGCTTTTCTTTTGTCACCTGCGATTGCGTATCAACTGTCACCTCCATCGATAAACCAACCTGAAGCGGATAAGCTGCCAGTTCTTTTGGATCGAGCTCAATCCGTACAGGTAACCGCTGGACCACCTTAATCCAGTTACCGGTCGCATTTTGCGCAGGTATCATCGAAAACGCAGACCCGGTGCCACCGGATAGACCGGTAATAACACCATGATAAGTGACACTGTCACCATAAAGATCTGACTTCAGTTCAACCTTTTGCCCAACTTCAACATGGGATAACTGAACTTCTTTAAAGTTGGCATCAACATGCATCCGGCTTAAAGGTACAACCGTCATTAATGGTTCACCCGGCTGAATACGACGGCCAATCTGAACCTGGCGCTTTGCAACCACGCCACTGACCGGCGCATGTATCACTGTTCTTTGCAGATTGATCTGAGCCTGTTCAAAGCGGGCTTTTGCCAGCAACACTTCCGGGTTTGTCTCTACAGTTGTGTTGTCAATCAGCGCCTGATTCGCTTTTTGATTGCCAATAGTGGACAGACGATTTGCAACCGATTGATTTACCGCCGCTTTTGCTGCATTCAGATGTGCTTCAGCCTGAGTAAATGCTGTTTTTGCATTGCTCAGCTCTTCGCCCGAAACCGATCCGGAACGTACCAGCTCTTCCCGTCGATGCAGATCAATTTTCGCCTGTTCAAAACTGGCCTGAGCAGAAGCCAGCTGTGCGCGTGTCCGTTTTTCATCTTCTGACCGGGCATCGACCAAAGCAGTCAAACCTTCGTCATTCGCGAGGTAACTTCTGACCCGTCGTTTCGCCAGTGCAAAATCTGCTTTGGCCTGCTGCAACGCCAGACGGGCGTCAGTATCATCGATGACGACCAGTACGTCACCTTTCTTCACGTATTGTGTGTCAATGACATTCACCTGAGACACAATGCCGCCGACGGCCGGGGTTACTGATGCTATTTCAACCGCTGAGTAAGCATTATCCGTTGACACATAGCGGGAACCAATCAGGTACCAGTAACTGCCAAATCCTCCGGCAGCCATCAACGCCACGGCAACTAATCCGATAAATCCTTTCTTGCGGGATTGAGAGGCTTTTTTCTGATCAAACTCATGCTGATCAACTTGTTCTGTTTCGTTGGTATGACTCATCTATTTAATTCCTTACATTGTAAAACTAACCGTGAAATGAGGGGCTAATGTTTTTCTGCCTGATATCCGCCTCCCAGAGCGTGAATCAGTGACAGGTCCAGTGAAAAGGCTCTGGCACGAACATTCACTAATGCTCTTTCACTATGAATCAATGCATTTTCAGCACTTAACACATCCAGATAAGTTGCAAGTCCGCCTTGATAGCGGTTACTCGCGATTTGATGTGCCTCTCTTGCAGCCTCAACCGCCTGACCGGATTTTTCGATTTGCGAATCGAGTGCTTTCGTACTGGTCACGACATCAGCCACATCATGTAATGCACGGATCAAGGTTTGATTGTATTGCCCGACCGCCATCTCATATCTTGCCTGTGCAGATGTCAGCTGACCTTCAAGACGGCCACCGGAAAAAATGGGTAAATAAATTGCAGGGCTGATACTGCCGGCGTCATTGCCGGTATTAAAGAGGTTATCCAGACCAAAAGCCTGATACCCGATAAAAGCCGATATACTGACATCGGGATAAAACTGAGCCCGGGCAACACCAATTCTCTGAGCAGCGGCTTCAGCCTGCCAGCGGGCTGCTGAAACATCCGGCCGGTGTCCGAGAAGCCCGACACCAACATCTTCAGGCAACCCAAATGTTGCTGATAGATGAACCACCGGCCGGGAGATCGACAGTGCCATATCCGGGCCATGGCCAACCAACGCAGCAATCGCATTTTTCTGCAGCTGTACTGATTCTTTGATACTCAACAGTTCAGCTTCAACACTTGCCACGGCCGACTTTGCCTGACTCACAGCCCCTTTGGTTTCAAGACCGTTACGATATCGTCTGGTCAGCAGTTCTGCTGTCTTACGTCTGACATGTACTGCTGCATTCACTGTATCTTCATTGGCATATAATCTTGCCAGCTCCGCATAAGCCTGCGCGATCGAGGTTGACAACATCAGACGGGTTGCAGCCTGCTCTGCTTTCGCGGCAGCCAGCTCTGAAACGGCTGCTGCAACAGTGGCTTTATTTTTTCCCCAGAAATCAAAATCGTAAGAAAAGTTCAGCGTCACGGAGCCAAAATCGTTCCAGTTTTGCGGCGGTGTTGCCGCCTGATAGTGATAACTGATTTTTGTCTGGGACGCATTTGCAGACAACCCGGCCTGAATCTTTTTCAGTGCGCCGGCCTGCCGTGCAATACCCTGATAGTTTTTCAGCCGGGCCTGTGCCTGCGCCATTGCCGGAGAATCAGCCAGCGCTGATTCAATCAGCTGGTTCAACTGCTGATCCTGATAACGTGTCCACCAATGATCTCCCGGCCAGTCAATGGCTGAAATTTCCTGAAATGTTTTTGTATACCCTGCTTCATCTGCTGTTTTTACGGATTTCAGCGCCCCATCTGGCGGTGCCATACACCCGCTAAGCAAGAGCACGCTTGCGATTAGCGTCATTCCCGTTAGCAAAACTGGCTTATTCATCATGTATTGCCTTTATCATATTTGTTGTATATTTCATTTCATAACTAAACCGTACCGTACAGTTATACTCTTGACAGAAACATGAAGTCAAGCGAAACTCTTTCGGTTTTTCTCAGTCAGGGGTTAGTTATTCATGCGGGTAAAAAGCGAAGCTCGTCGTCAGGCCATTCTGGATATAGCAAAAGAAGCCTTTATTGAACAGGGGTTCGAACAAACGTCAATGTCTGCTATTGCCAAGAAACTCGGTGGTTCAAAAGCAACACTCTACAATTATTTCAATTCCAAAGAAGCCATCTTTCTGGCCGTGATGCGTTCCTCAATTTCCGATCAGCTTGTCGATGCCTTTCATGACCTATCAGATAAAGACAGCGAAAATGAAGGGATTAAAGAAACCTTAAATAACATCGGTTTTATCTATCTGAAGGCAATTCTGAGCCCCGAAGTCACCGCGATTCGTAAACTGGCTTTATCTGAGTCAGAACGTTCAGATATTGGACGCTTTTTCTATGAAAACGGCCCGAAAACCGGCTGGAAAACGGTCGAACGTTTTCTTTCTTCGCAAGTTTATAAAGGTAACCTGATTTTGTGCGATACACACATTGCCACAGCACAGCTCAAGGCTTTGATTGACGCAGAGCTGGTTGAGCCTTACGAGTTCGGAGCTATTGACCAGCCTGACGATGACAAGATCCAGCAGGTGGTCGACCGGGCTATCGATAGCTTCATCAAACTTTATACCGTCAGCTGATGTTTTATCTCCGGACCGCAATCAGGTCCGGTCTGTGGGTATAATCACCCTGTTTTTTTCAAATTATTCAATCACAGCGCCTTTCTGAGCTGTAAAATGGCAAAGCTATGAAACAAACCATACACCGTGGTGAAATCTTACATTTTCCCGCAGCAACGTCCGATCCGGCACAAAATCACCAGTATCTGAAAGACGGAATTTTGATCACTGAAAACGGCATGATCACACAGTTACTGGATGCACAAATATTTCTGAACCATCTGTCAGAGGAAGAACGTTCCTGTGTATTACCCGGCATTATCCGGCATGAAGGACTACTGATTCCAGGCATGATCGACAGTCATGTTCATTATCCCCAGATGGAAATGATCGCCAGTTATGGCACCCAATTACTGGAATGGCTGAATGAATACACATTCCCCACAGAAGCAAAATTTTGCCGCAATGACTATGCCGCAGCTCAGTCCAGGCAGTTCCTGCAACAACTGTTTGCTCACGGCACCACAACAGCCAGTGTATTTGCAACCGTTCATCCGGAATCGGTGAACGCGTTTTTCAATGCCGCGGAAAGTTATCAGGCCCGGATGATTTGCGGCAAAGTGATGATGGATCGCAACTGTCCTGATAATCTTAAAGACACCGCGGAAACCGGGTTTACTGAAACCCGACAGCTTATCGAACAGTGGCATCATCAGGGCCGTGCATTATATGCCATCACCCCGCGTTTTGCTCCAACCAGCACACCGGAACAACTGGCAAAAGCAGGTCAGCTGGCAGAAAAATATCCGGACACCTTTATTCAGACTCATCTGAGTGAAAATGTGAATGAGATTGAATGGGTGAAATCACTCTTCCCGGAATGTCCGGATTATCTCGGGGTATATGAAAAATACGGGCTGGTCCGGGAGCGTGCTTTATTCGGCCACGGTATTCACCTTGAACCCCGAGAATATCAGGTTTTACAGCGTGAACAGGCCGGAGTCATTTTTTGTCCGACATCGAACTTATTTATCGGTAGCGGGTTGTTCCCCTATTTTGATGTCAAAGCACAAAATATTCCGGTCGCAATTGCCAGTGATGTCGGCGCAGGCACAAGCCTGAGTCTGCTGACCAATCAGGCAGAAGCATACAAAATTTTGCAGCTGCAACAGCAGAACCTGAATCCTCTTGAAGCACTGTATTTATGTACGCAGGGGGCGGCCGTCACAATGCGCCTGTCTGATAAAATCGGGAACCTGAATCCCGGCACTGAGGCTGACTTTGTCGAGCTGGATTTCTCTGCATTTCCACTGCTTGAACAGCGAACAAAGCAAGCCAGGACTTTTGCTGAAAAATTATTTGCACTCATGATACTCGGAGATGACCGGGTTATCCGCCGAACTTATGTTCATGGTCAATGCGTTTATACCCGCGGGTAACTGATGTTCACCATCTCTGAAAATCAGAAATCCTATGAGGAAATACGATGAATTTTTATATCTCTGATGCTGAAGTAGAAAAAATACTGGAAGAAGATATCTCGACGGTAGATCTCACATCGCTGGCACTTTCACTGAAGGATCAACCGGCCGCCATCACTTTTCAGGCCAGACATCTGACTATGGTTAGTGCTGTGGAGGAAGTCGTCACCATCCTGAAAAAACTGAATCTGACTGTAACTCACTTTCAGCCATCGGGTACTATCGTTCAGCCCGGCGAGTCTTTTCTGCATGCAGAAGGCATGTCTTCTGCGATTCAGATTGCATGGAGAACATGCAGTAAGATCCTGGAATATTTTTCGGGTGTGGCAACCCGGACACATCACATGGTCAGTTTAGCCAGAAGCATTAATCCGCAAGTCACGGTCGCGACCACCAGAAAAAACATCCCCGGCACCAAAAAGCTGGCAATCAAGTCCATCATCTGCGGTGGTGCCGTACCACACCGGCTCGGACTTTCAGAAACAGTGCTGGTATTCGGTGAACATATGGCAATGCTTGGTGGCTTTAATATCTTTATTGAGCAACTACCGGAAATAAAGGCAAAGGTTATAGAAAAAAAAGTGGGAGCAGAAGCTCATTCTTTTGAAACTGGTATTCAGCTGGTTCACGCAGGAATTGATTTTGTGCAGCTTGATAAATTTGATATCCAGTCAACTACCGATTTTGTGAAAGAAGCCAAACATATAAATAAAAACATTATTGTGATTGCAACCGGTAACATTAACAGTGAAAACATTGAAGCTTATACAAAAACCGGAGCCGATGTGATTAATACATCGTCAGCCTATCATGGAAAGCCAGCTGATATTAAGGCAATCATAAAACAGTTAGATTAATTACTTAAATTAAACTAAACTAAACATAAATTTAGAATATAAGCTCTAAAAAATAATTTTATTAATTAGGCTTATATTCTATCTATGTAAACATATTATCTACTTATAATACAAAATAATATTCATTTGATATTTATATAAAAACAGGATTTTACATTTTCAAGGTAAATAATTATTCATTTCAACTCCCACCATTTAAGCATAATTATTCATATAAAAATGGAACTTATGTTTTCAAAAACACAATAAACTCTGTCTTACAGCTTGTTTTTATTGATAGAAATCACTCTTCTTTCACTCTTTAGAATATAAAAATATAATTTAAAAATATTTATTCTTAAATCTAATATATTCCTCATCTTATTTTTCTGGACATGTAAATTAATGCAATATAAATTGACATCGTGGTTTTGAAACAATATTTCAATTTGGTAATAGATGTTATTTAAATAATACAAAGCCATCATATAGAAACCTAGCAAATCAAAAAATGTTAGCGTAAAGATAAAAGCATAAATAGTACGGGTGTAAATTTATTTTAATTAATAGGTTTACCAAAAGCATTTAACAATAAATGGTATATCCCCCCAGAATCTGAGGTTATTGCTTCATAAATAGCTGGATATACGTGTCTGTCAAATACACTATAGAGAAATGAAAAATGAAATTAAAAGCAGTTTATAAATCATCTCTTGGATTAGCGATCAGTGCAGTTTTAGCTGGTGTAATTGCTACACCAGCAATGGCTGGTTCTCTTGCATCAAACACTGCGCTTGAACCTGCGTCTATCGGCTTTGCAACACAAAACGGAGGCACCACCGGCGGCGCTAAAGCCAGCAGCAAAAATATCTACACTGTCAAAAACATCAGCCAGTTTAAATCTGCTTTGAAAGCAAACAAGGGTCAGCCACGGATCATTCAGGTAAAAGGCATTATTGATGTCAGTGGCGGCAAAGCATACTCAAGCTTTAACGATCAGAAAAAACGTTCACAGTTATACATTCCTTCAAATACCACTATCATCGGTATCACCAGCAACTCCGGATTTAAAAAAGGTTCTTTGATCATTAAAAGTGTAAGTAATGTCATTGTCCGGAATTTATATGTCGAATCTCCTGTTGATGTGGCACCTCACTTTGAAAAAGGTGACGGATGGAATGCTGAATGGGATGGCATGAACATTATCAAATCTAAAAATGTCTGGGTTGACCATATGACTTTTGATGATGGCTCGTTCACTGATTCGCAATACAAAACTAAAAATGGCTGGCCTTATGTTCAGCATGATGGTGAGCTGGATATCAAACATGGAAGTGACTTCGTCACTGTTTCTTACTCCATCTTTAAAAACCACAACAAAACCATGTTGATTGGTCACAGCGCAAGCAACAGCAAAGAAGATAAAGGTCACCTGCGCATCACACTGGCTGATAATATGTTCCACAAAATCGAACAGCGCACACCACGGGTCAGATTCGGTAAAGTTCACTCTTATAACAACGTATTTAAAGGAAATGCCAAAGCAAATGAATATGCCTTTAAAGCGGGTTATGGTCTTGGACAACAGGGATCTATTCGTTCAGAAAACAATGTCTACGGCATCACCAAGCTGAAAACGCTGTGTAAATTTGTTGACGTGAAGAAAAATAACAGCTCACTGGTTGATAGCGGCTCACTTTATAACGGTAAAACTGTCAGCCTGTCAAAATGTGCCCCATCAAGTAATGTTGGCTGGAGTGTCCCTTACAGCTATACACTACACAAAGCGAAAAACATGGAAGCATATCTGAAAAAACATGCAGGTAACGGTAAATTATCTCTGTAATTTGCTTCAATCTATCCCGGGGATTCCCTGCCCCGGGGTATTTCTGTACCCGCAGCCTGACCTGATCTGTTTTTTATACCCTGCTCACAAAAACCTCTCTTTTTTATCCTGCAACCAGGATAATGCTACACTTCTCGTATATACCCAAGCAACCTGAAGATGCATGATTCAGCGTGCAGCCGAAAGGTGCAGTTCAAGGAAAGGGAATGCAGGAATGTACCCACCTTTCAAATTCTCTTGACGCAGAAATGTGCCTTTCAGCTCACGCCCTTCGGGTGAGTTTGTCTGGCTTTGATACAGCGTGACTGATTTTCAACGTAGAATGACTATGTTTTCAAATCAGTGCCTTGTCTCAAAGCCAGACAAATCTCACTGAACCCTGCATCTTCAGGTTGTTTGGGTATATACACTGAAGCCCGTTGTTCTCCGCTGAAATTTTACAATACAGAGCAATCTGAACCGGGCAACTTTTGTTATAAGAAAGCATCAAAGATCAACAGTTCTAAGAAATGAAAAAGGATTAAAAATGAAAAGAGTAGCCGTTATTCTAAGTGGTTGTGGTGTATTTGATGGTGCAGAAATCCACGAAAGTATTCTTTCTCTGCTCTCAATTGAACGTCATGGTGGCAGTTGGCACTGCTTTGCACCTGATATTGACCAGCTTCATGTCATCAATCACAAAACCGGTGAAGTCACCGGCGAAACAAGAAATGTACTGACTGAAGCCGCCCGGATCGCCAGAGGAGAGATCGAAGATCTGGCAACATTAAATCCGGAAAAATATGATGCCTTGCTGATACCCGGTGGATTTGGTGTCGCAAAAAATTTAACCGACTTTGCTGTCAATGGCGCCCAGTGCAGTATCAATACTTATGTTGCATCGGTTTGCCGGGCTTTCGCACACACCGGAAAACCAGCCGGATATCTGTGCATTGCCCCGACAATTATCCCTATGATTTATGAACAGGGCGTGAGGGGGACTATCGGCATCGATCCGGATACATCCTCGGCATTTAATCAAATGGGTGGAGAGCATGTTGAATGTTCTGTCGATGACATTGTCTATGACGAACGCTTTCACGTACTGTCTACACCGGCTTACATGCTGGCAGGTAATGTTTCCGAAGCTGCTGCCGGGATAGATAAGCTAATCAAGAAGTTAATTGAACTCTCCTAATCCTTTTCCTGTATAAGTTTCCTTCCGTTTTCCGCGAACCCCGACACAATCTGTGCCGGGGTTAAATTTTTCAGTTCCTGACAAAACGACCATTATGTAAATAATAATTTACATAATGGTCCTGAACGCTGAATACATCGCTGTCTTTACATTTCACTATAGTTCAATTAATTTCATATCACACCACATATAAAATCAGTTTCATATGTGGCTATACCCTCATTCAACAATTGATATTTGGAGATATTATGTTGAAAATAAACAGTATGCTATCCACAGCACTTTGTACAGCGGCTGCGCTCACATCTCTTCAGGCTTTCGCAATTGATAAGTCAGCGATTGCTGAACAGATCGCTTCTCAGCTACACGCATCGGCAAATTTAAATACTGAAGTTCAGAATATTGAAAGATCACACACCCCTATTCTTGTTAACACATTTTTAAATACTGAACACAAGCTGGCTAAAGAAGAAGTTGGTAACACGACAGAAATGTGGTTGTATCTGCCAAAAGATCGTGCCCTGAGCGATGACATGTCAGATTTAGTTGTGTCATATCCGCCGGCTGGCGATGAGAAAAGCTGGACCGAAGCAGAAGGCTACTCTCTGGATGGTGACAAAGTTCAGCTGGATGTGAACAATGCACCGGACGTGCCTGTCGTTGTGATTGATGATCATGGCTATTATGCAATGAAGAGTAAGGTCAGCAACCTGAATAAGATGTTGAAAAAAAATGGTCTGCAAAAAGACATGCCATTACCTTCAGTTACGACAGCAGCGACAGCAACGGCAACCGGATTTGAATCATCTAAGATCACGAAAATTAAATTCGCAGATACCAAAGAGAGCTGGTTAAAAGGCCCGGCTGAAATGTATGCGCTGGTTACAGGTGTGTTATCAAAAAACAAACCACAAATCGTTGCCGTAGAAATGCCTTATCTGGATTATAACGAAACAACCTATTATCCGGATCAGATCTTCATTAACTGGTCAATCTATGATCATGCGGCTGTTGATATGCTGTTCTATGAGCATGACAATGATACAAACTACAAACAAATCGTACAGGCCCTGGTTACAGCAGTAGGTGCGGCAGGTTCTCTTGCCGGCTGGCCGCCAGCAAGCGCAATTGCAGAAATCACCAACCGGGTTATCGCGGCAATGCCTGATTCATGGTACACCGATCAGGACGATTTTGCTGATTCCTGCTATACCATGCTGAAAGGTAAAACTTATAAAGATAAAATTTGCGCCGCTCAGAATGTGAAATTCGACATGGAACCATTCTTCGTCGATGCCAATTAACCTTCGAACCGGTTTCACAGTCTATCCAAATAGTTGAAAAATTTAAGCGCAGCACGCTCCGTTGCGCTTAATAACAGTACAAACAACCTGAGCACTCCCGCTATCCACTAAAATAGCTTATATACCCAAGCAACCTGCATCTTCAGGTTGTTTGGGTATATTCGCAAAATCAATGTTGCTCAGACTGATGCTTACACACTTGATGAGATATTAGTTCCATATATTTGAGCTGAATCACTGAATAGCTATCAGAATTAAATATTGTAAAAGTAAAATATACAGTATATAACGCCAATTCGACTCCCACTTAATATGCAACTAAATTGATAAATTTTGCATTTTCTCTGCTTCCCATCAAACACTTTACAGTAAAAAAATCATCATGATATGGTTTGGATAATATATGAACAGTGGGTCATATATTATTCAACTATTTGGAGAAATTATGAAACTAAAAAAAACTATATCAGTCGCATTGTGTACTGCGGCTTCTCTTGCATCCGTCAGTGCATTTGCAGTCGATAAAGATGTGATTGCAGAACAGTTGGCGTCCCAGTTAAATGCTTCAGCAAACTTAAATCAGCAAGTTCAACAGATCGAAAGATCACATACTCCGGTCCTGGTAAATACATTTTTGTCGTCTCAAAGCGTTCTTTCTACCCAGTCTATCGGAACGACAACTGAAATGTGGTTATACTTGCCTTCAGACCGTGCTTTAAGTGATGATATGTCTGATCTGATTGTGGCTTATCCGCCATCTGGCGATGAAGCATCATGGACTGAAATCGAAGGTTATAATCTCAGCGGCGAAAAAGTGTCACTGGATGTTGATCAGGAGCCAAGTGTCCCTGTGCTTGTTGTTGATGACAACGGCTACTACGCCATGAAAGACAGTGTTACAAAACTGAATACACTTTTACAGAAAAACGGCTTACAGAAAAAAGCTTCACTTGAATCTCTGTTAAGCACTCAGGCAAGTGCAGCAACCGGCTTTGATTCAACTAAATTAACCAAAGTCAGAGCAAAAGATGTGCATGAAAACTGGATCAAAGGCCCGGCGGAAGCTTACAGCCTGGTTACAGGTGTTCTGACTGGCAACGAACCTCAGGTCATTGCAGTTGAAATGCCTTATCTGGATTACAAAAAAACAGATTATTATCCGAATCAGATCGTGATCAACTGGTCAAAATATAACTACCGTGCCGTTGATATGCTGATGTATGAGCATGATTCAGGCACAAACTATAAAGATCTGGTCAAAGTACTGGTCACCGCTGTCGGTGCAGCAGGCACACTGGCAGGTTGGGCACCATCCGCAGCCGTTGCAGAAATCACGAACCGTGTTATTACTGCAATGCCTGATTCTATATATACTGATGATGATGATTTCATCGATGCGTGCTATACCCTTGAGCGTGGCAAAACATATACAGATTTCCACTGTTCATCAAATAATGCAACCATCAGTATGGAACCTTTCTTCGTTGAAGCGAACTAAATCGCTTTATAACGAACCGGCGGCTGACACAGCCGCCTTTTTTATTCTGTTTTTACTCCGCATTCATTCCGGACATACAAAGATATTAATTTTGCAAACACAAAAATCCGGCCGGTAAACCGGCCGGATAAGTATGAATCAAAAAAGAATAAGAATTACTCTTCTTCTGATGAACCAACAATCGCCTGAATCACTTCAGGTTGAAGTTGTGCACCACTGTTACGGTCAAAAATAGCAAAACCTTTATCGCCGGTCACACCGTTATCCCAGTATACAGGGACCATTTTATGCTCAAGCGCTGACTCAGTGATGTATTTATCCCAGTACACACGGTATTTTTCATGATCATCAACACTAAGACGTGAAATTGCACCGTATTCACCCATAATGACACCAACACCCTGAGCAACAAACTTGTCATTCATTTTCTGGAACTGAGTATCGACGTAAGATTCATTCGCCCATGTTTCAGTTTTGCTGCTGTCAGTCGCATCTTTACCCCATTGAGTAATATTGCTGTTTTCATTCAGCGTGAAGTTATATGGGTCATAATAATGAACTTCCATTAACAGATGGTCAGTGACAGTATCTGTTGGAATTGTTGCAAAGTTCACCGCATGATCAATGTTCGTGTTAAAGCCCTGAACGACCAGGAAGCGATCTGCGTTTTTACCGCCGGTTGCACGTACAGTATCAACGAAAGTCTGGTTAAAGCTGTTTTGAACTGTATAGTACTCTTCAGAAGGCGTGCTATAGTCACCGTCGACCATGACTTCGTTTGTACCCGCAAACAGTAAACGGTGATCATAATCTTTAAAGTGTGTCGCAATCTGCTTCCACATCACTGACAGACGATTATTCACATATTCCTGTTTCGCATAAGTTGGCTGCATCCAGCCGCCATCCCAGTGAATATTCAGTAAAACATATAAGTCATCTTTCAATGCATAGTTCACAACTTCTTCAACACGACTCATCCACTCATCTTTAATTGTGAAAGTCGATTCGTCAGAGAATTTACTCCATGCAACGGGTAAACGTACTGTTTTGAAGCCAGCCGCTTTCACTGCATCAAATAATTTTTGAGTCAGTTTAGGGTTACCCCACGCTGTTTCTCCACCAATCGCATCCAGGGTATTACCGGCATTCCAGCCCACACCCATCAGCTCAGTCAACGCCACTGCATCTGATGTCGTTTCATCACCGCCAGTGCTTCCGCCTGTGGTTGTCCCGTCATCTCCGCCAGTCGTCGTACCACTATCGTCACCGGTAGAAGTGCCGTTATCATCACCAGTCGACGTACCATCATCTCCGCCTGTAGTCGTACCATCATCCGTGTTTCCTGTCTCAACTGACAGACAACGGGTCACAGCACCGGCTGAGTTTTCACCATCGCCCTGGAAACCGAATTCAACAGACTTTCCTGGCTGAATCGTTTTATTCCAGCCCATATCACTGATTGTGTATGGATTTGTTCCCGATAACTGCGCACCCCAGATACTGGTAAGCGTTGTATCACCTGAGTAAGAGAGCTCCAAATCCCAGCCATCAATTGCAGTTTCTGTGTCATTGGTAATCGTAATTGCTCCGACAAAACCGGCACCCCAGTCGTTCTTCACTGTGTAATCACACTGAACAGCCTGTGCCTGAGACGATAATAATGCTGCCGCCAGCATAAGCCCACCGGACTTAAGCGGGAACAAACATTTTTTTATCTTATTCGCAAACATAATTTTTCCTTTAATTTTCATTTAGCCAACGAACTAAATATCCGTCTGGAAACCCAGCGGAAAATCGCATATAAACCTCTGAATTATTACGGATATTATCAGGCAATAAGAACATAACTCCCTGAACACGATGCCCTTTAGACATTTTCCGGCAAAAAACAGCCTCGTTAGCATATCAAGCAGCCTGTCGAAAAATTAAGCACATATAGTGTGTACCGGACAGCATGAGACAAACGTCATCCCGGCAAAAAGAAATGGCTCTTATTGTTAATTTTATTTCGCATTAAGCCGCCGGTAGATGCAAATTATGATTGTCAAAGTCAGACCGTGATGCAAAAAATTTCATAAAAATCGACTTTATTAAACATAACTCATATCAATTTAATGATCTAAAGTTATACTAAGCAGAGTATAAACATTTGGCATCTTTGCCGGGAAATATTAAACCAAAAAATAAAAGCCCCTGATTTAATTCAGAGGCCTGATAATTTGCAATAAGATTATTTTAATGCTTTTTGGACTATATTTTCTAACTCTTCAGTCCGTGCAGAAACTCAGCGCGGGTTGCAGGATTTGATTTAAAAAGCCCGCCTAATGCCGTTGTGGTTGTCTCACTGGTCGCATCCATGACACCACGGGATTTGACACAATAATGTGTTGCATCCATGGTTACCGCAACATCATCGGATTCAAGTAAGGTCTGTAAAGCAACCAGAATTTGTTGTGTCATCCGCTCCTGTACCTGAGGTCGCTGAGCAAAAAAACGAACAATCCGGTTAATTTTGGATAAGCCGATAATTTTCCCTCTCGGGATGTAAGCGACCGCAGCTTTGCCGTCAATCGTGACCAAATGATGCTCACAGGTACTGGTTACTGTAATATCCTTTACCCGGACCATTTCACTGACATTCATTTTATTTTCAATCACGGTGATTTTAGGGAAATTATGGTAATCCAGCCCCGAAAATACCTCATCAACATACATTTTCGCGATACGATGCGGTGTTTCTTCAAGACTGTCATCCGTCAGGTCCAGTCCCAGTAAGTGAAGAATTTCGCGCATATGGTATTCAATTTTTTCTTTTTTCTCACTCCTGCCCACAGTATTCGGACACATAGGAGTTTCAAGTCCACGACTTTCAAGTGCATTTTTAACGAGCAGCGCAGCCTCGCTCAGACCTGACATTACATTACCTCTCTGTTACCTCTATCCATCCCGGATGGCTGACAAGAATACTCGCAATTTGTCATAATTACATCCACATTTTGCAACCGGGCATTATCGTGCAACGCAATTCATGATAAAGTGCTGGCCGAAATATCAAAACCAAAACAGGATTTTCAGATATGGGGTGTTGTGATACCAAAGGTATGCTTCCTGTCGAAGATGCCATTCAACTCATGCTTAGCTCAGTTTCTCCCGTCAACCGAATTCAGACTTTGCCGCTTGAGGCTGCACTGGGATATGTGCTTGCTGAATCCGTTTCTTCTCCCTGCCATGTTCCGCCGTTTAACAACTCCGCAATGGATGGCTATGCCGTTCGCCGCAGTGACCTGGAAACCTCGGATATATTACCGCTTGCCGGTAAAGCTTATGCAGGAAGACCATTTGAAGGAAACTGGCCGTCAGGAACATGTATCAGAATCATGACCGGCGCACCGGTACCGGACGGATGTGATGCCGTGATTATGCAGGAGAAGACTGAAGTCTCCGGCGACAAAATTAAATTTCTGACCACCGTGGTGAAACCTCAGGCCAATATTCGTCCGCAGGGTGACGACATGAAAGCCGGACAGGAAATATTTCCGGCCGGGACAAAACTGACGGTTCGTCATTTACCGGTTCTCGCCTCTCTGGGTATCTGTGACGTCAAGGTATATGAAAAGCCTAAAGTAGCCTTTTTCTCGACGGGTGATGAACTGTGTCCGCCGGGAGAAACTTTAAAAGCGGGCCAGATTTATGACAGCAACCGTTATGCCATCCGCCCGATGCTGGAACGTTTTGGCTGTGAAGCGATTGATCTGGGTATTATTCCGGATGATCCTGAACAGTTAACCGCAACGTTTAAACAAGCGCAGTCAGAAGCCGATGTGGTCATCACTTCCGGAGGTGTGAGTGTCGGTGAAGCGGATTACACCAAACTGGTTCTCAAGTCTCTCGGAGCAATCAATTTCTGGAAAATTGCGATGAAACCCGGTAAACCCTTTGCGTTTGGTCAGTTAGACAACGCTCTGTTTTGCGGCTTACCCGGTAACCCCGTATCAGCAGTGAATACACTACATGTGCTTGTCCGGCCAATGCTGGCAAAACTCGCTGGGTGGAGCCAATGGCAGGCAGAAGCTCAATTACCGGCAATCACAAAATCCCGCCTGAAAAAATCCCCCGGAAGAACGGATTATCAACGGGGAGTTTATACCATCGAGGATGGCCGGATTTTTGTAGAAAATGCCGGCAACCAGAGTTCCGGTGCTTTCCGGGCAATGAGTACGGCAAACTGTTTTATCATTCTTGAACAAGACCGGGCAGGTATTGAGGCGGGTGAAACCGTTCAGATTCAGCCTTTTGATACCAGCTTGTTCTACTAAAAGCGACAAGCCGGAAGGAAATGCGAATCATGAAGAAACCAATGCATCCGGAACCAACGCTCCCAGAGCTTTCAGACGAAGAAATTCTCAGATACAACCGTCATATCAGCCTGAAAGATTTTGATTTTTCCGGGCAGGAATCACTGAAAAGCAGCCGTGTGCTCATCATTGGTGCCGGCGGGTTGGGATGTGCCTCCAGCCAGTATCTCGCATGTGCAGGCGTTGGTGTAATCACGTTAGTTGATGACGATCAGGTTGAGTTGTCAAACCTGCAACGTCAGGTGCTGCATACTGATCAGGATATCGGCCGGTTCAAAGTTGAATCAGCCGGAGAATCACTGCAACTGTTAAATCCGCATATTGATGTCCGGACCGTCAATCAGCGTTTACCTGATGAAAAACTGGCCGGACTCATTCAGGCCCATGACGTCGTGATTGATGCAAGTGATAATCTCGATACCCGGAATCAAATTAATCAGCAATGCTTTCTCCATAAGATTCCCCTGATTTCAGGCGCAGCAATCAGAATGGAAGGATTTCTCAGCGTTTTTACCTATCAGGAGAATGAGCCTTGCTATCAATGCTTCAGCCACCTGTTTGGCTCACATGCCCCAACCTGTGCTGAGAATGGCGTGCTTTCCCCTGTTGTAGGAATTATCGGCAGTATGCAGGCACTGGAAGCAATCAAAGTACTGGCAAATTACGGCCGGCCCCTCAATAACAAAGTCTTACTGTTTGATGCATTCAAAATGGCCTGGCGGGAAATGAAACTACCGCAAAACCCTTTATGTCCGGTATGTTCATCGATCGACTGAGCATACTGTTAATTACTCAACAGAGAGGAAATTGAATATGTCTCCGATTGTTTCCTGTTCATGGTTGTATCAGAACCGGTTTGATCCGCGCCTTGTGATCCTCGATACAAGCATTGAATTTCAAATTCCGACAGCTCCGGAACAAGATAAGACAAATATCATTGCCGGTGCCAGACGATTCGATTACGACAATGTATTTTGCGATCCGGATAATCCTCTGCCCCACATGATGCCGGATGAAGCCCGCTTTAACCAACAGGCCAGAGCTCTCGGGCTGAATCAGGATTCTCTGATCGTTGTCTACGATAACTGCGGTACATACGCATCACCACGGGCATGGTGGATGCTCAGAGCAATGGGGCATCAGGAAGTTTATATTCTGGATGGCGGGCTGACCGGGTGGAAAAATCAGGATATGCCGCTCACTCAAGCTTATCAGACACCTGAAGCACCCGGAGATTTTGCGGGCCGGTTACAGGAGAAATATTTCGTCAGTGCAGACTATGTGCTGCAACAAATCAGTGATCGGGCCAGCCAGACTCTGGATGCACGCAGCTTCGAACGTTTTTCCGGTCAGGTGCCTGAGCCACGCGAAGGGCTCCGGAGCGGACATATTCCAGGCGCAGCTAACTTCCCGTTCGTGCAGGTCATGGACCAGCATTGTTTCAAATCCGCAGAAGCACTGAAGCCCATTGTGTCATCCGCCCTGTCTGATCAAGTCAGTGAATATATCTTCAGCTGTGGTTCGGGTGTCACTGCCTGCATCATTTTACTCGCAGCGTATATTTGTGGTTACGAGAATCTGAGTGTATATGACGGCTCATGGACGGAATGGGGACAAAGTCAGCATCCGCTGGAAACCACATGAACACCAGTATGCGCTCAAAGGTCAGCAGATCCCGGTGAAATAATTACGGTGCACTGGCAACTGACATCTGTTCGTCCAGATTCAGTACTGTCAGTGCGTTAGACACACTGGTTGCAATCACGTCCACGGCACCGGTTCTTAATGCGCCCAATAACGCGAGTGGCTTACTGTTTTCAGCCGCAATGGCAATCACTTCAGCAATCGGCCTGAATTCTTCAACACTCAGGCCAATAATCCGATCACTCATTACCGTGTGTGCAATTTTGCCCTGAATATCAAAAAAATCATGGCCGGCAAAATCCCCGACCACGCCCTGCTGTAAGCGGGACTGAACAACTTCTTCAGGTGTAAACCAGCCCAAATCAACCATGTAGCTGTGTTCACTCATATCACCAACACCAACCAAAGCGACATCGGCTTTGCGGGCCAGATCCAAGGTCTGTTTCACGGTCTCATTTTCCATAAAAGCCAGTTTCTGCGCCCGGTTTTCAGCGTAAGCCGGCGCATAGAGTGTCTCGGAAGTTCCACCATATTTTTTCGCCATCTGGCGACAGATATGATCGGCATTGAACATCCCGCCCCGCGGGTGAATGCCGCCAATACTGCAAACAAACTTCACATCTCTTTCAGGAATAACGCCGACATGATGCGCAACCGCAGAAACGTTCCGCCCCTGCCCGACTGCCACCACCTGACCATTTTTCAAACTCCCCGACAAATAACGGGAAACCAGCCCGGCCACCTGATCCCGCTGTTTTTCTTCACTGGGCTGATCCAGTGCAATCAGTGCCCTGCGAATACCAAAGCGTTCAATCAGGCGTTGCTCAACTTTAGCACTGAATACCGGATGATACTTTACTGTGATTTCAACAATGCCTTCATCCCGGGCCTGTTTCAGCATACGCCCGACTTTTGCCCGGGAAACAGAGAACTTGCGTGAGATTTCTTCCTGAGTTGCACCATCCTGATAATAGGCCACCGATATCTCAGTCAGCAAATCCGAGTCTTCCACGGAAATTTGTTTTGTATTCATCGCGCACCTGTTCTGTTATTCGCCAATACTTCATAAATCAAATCATAAAACATTTACAATCATACCGAAACATTTGCTCACAGCAAGAACAAATGTTCAGCTTGGTTGTGTCTGATTTTTTCGCTCAGAAATGGATATTTTCTGTACACTCTGATTGCTTTTTCTATCCCGGACGAACCAAATCAAATGATTAACCACATCATCTAAAATATTTCGATCTTATCGATTGACATTACTGAAAGTTCAGATAAATATGGACTTATCATTTACTCACACAATGAACAATTGTTCAGAACAAATGGCAAACCGGATAAGAACACAATACACCGGCGTTTTGAACAGCCTGACAGATCCAAAAGAGGATGACAGAACATGAGCAACAAATTAAACCAACTTCGTCAATACACTACTGTGGTCGCTGATACCGGTGAAATCGACGCGATAAAAAAATATCAGCCTCAGGATGCAACCACAAACCCATCACTGATACTGAAAGCGGCTCAGTTACCAGAATATGCACCATTTATCGAACAGGCCATTGCTTACGCTCAGTCTCAAAGTGACAGCAAGTCACAACAGCTGGAAGATACCTGTGACATGCTGGCTGTGACAATTGGTAAAGAAATACTGAAAACCATTCCGGGCCGTATTTCTACTGAGGTCGATGCCCGTCTGTCATTCGATACTGAAAAAACAATTGAAAAAGCCCGTAAGCTGATTCGTCTTTATAATGAAGCCGGAATTTCCAACGATCGGATTCTGATTAAGATTGCCTCGACATGGGAGGGTATCCGGGCTGCTGAAGTTCTGGAAAAAGAAGGTATCAATTGTAACCTGACCCTGCTGTTCTCGTTCGCCCAGGCCCGGGCCTGTGCTGAAGCCGGTGCTTACCTGATTTCTCCGTTCGTCGGCCGGATTATGGACTGGTATAAAGCCAAAGAAGGCCGTGATTTTACTGCTGAAGAAGATCCGGGCGTGTTGTCAGTCACCCAAATCTACAACTACTACAAAACTTATGGTTATCACACCGTGGTCATGGGTGCCAGCTTCCGTAATACAGGAGAAATTCTGGAACTTGCCGGTTGTGACCGGTTAACCATCAGCCCGCAACTTTTGCAGGCACTGGAAGAAGCGGAAGGAATTGTGGAGAAAAAACTGGTTCCTGCAACTGAAACCAAACCCGCACCTGTCGCTATGACACATGCCGAATTCCTGTGGGAACACCATCAGGACGCGATGGCGGTTGAAAAGCTGGCGGAAGGAATTCGCAACTTCGCTATTGATCAGGGCAAACTGGAAACCATGATCAGCGAACAACTATAAGATACTGAAGAGGACGCCCGGCGTCCTCTTTCTGATTTTTATTCAATAACTCTTATTCAATTTTTATCTGGAAATATTATGGATCGTAGACATCTTGCTAATGCTGTCCGTGCCCTGAGCATGGATGGTGTTCAACAGGCTAATTCCGGCCACCCGGGTGCCCCAATGGGGATGGCTGATATTGCAGAAGTGCTCTGGCGCTCTCACCTGAATCATAATCCACAAAACCCAAACTGGGCTGACCGCGACCGGTTTGTTTTATCCAACGGCCATGGTTCAATGCTGGTTTATTCTTTGCTGCACTTAACCGGATATGCTCTGCCAATCGAAGAGCTGAAGCATTTCCGTCAGCTACACTCGAAAACGCCGGGTCACCCGGAATATGGTTACACCGCGGGTGTTGAAACCACCACCGGCCCGCTGGGTCAGGGCATCACCAACGCGGTTGGAATGGCACTGGCTGAGAAAGCACTGGCAGCTCAGTTTAACCGTGAAAATCATGACATTGTTGACCACTATACCTATGCATTTTTAGGTGATGGCTGCCTGATGGAAGGGATTTCTCATGAAGCCTGCTCACTGGCTGGTACGCTTGGGCTGGGCAAACTGATCGCTTTCTGGGATGACAACGGTATTTCTATCGATGGTGAGGTTGAAGGCTGGTTCAGCGACGACACACCAAAACGGTTTGAAGCGTATGGCTGGCACGTGATCCCGGCGGTTGACGGCCATGATCCTGAAGCGATTGAAGCTGCGATTCAGGCCGCAAAAGCGGAAACCGGTCGTCCAACCCTGATTTGTGCGAAAACCATCATCGGCTTTGGTTCACCGAATAAATCCGGTTCACATGACTGTCACGGTGCACCACTGGGCCATGATGAAGTGGCGGCAGCCCGTGAATTCCTTGGTTGGGAACATGGTCCGTTTGAAATTCCGGCAGATGTTTATGCAGCATGGGATGCCAAAGCAGCCGGTGCAGCAAAAGAGTCAGCATGGAATGAAAAGCTGGCGGCTTATGAAGCAGCGCATCCGGCACTGGCAGCTGAATTTAAGCGCCGGGTCAATGGTGAACTGCCTGCGGAATGGGAAGCGCAAGCCAGCGCAATTATTGCAGATTTACAGGCGAATCCGGCCAATATCGCTTCCCGTAAAGCGTCTCAGAATGCCCTGGAAGCTTTTGGTAAACTCCTGCCAGAATTTATGGGCGGCTCTGCCGATTTGGCACCGTCAAACCTGACCATGTGGTCGGGCTCAAAATCACTGACTGCTGACGATGCTTCCGGGAACTATATCCACTACGGTGTACGTGAATTCGGTATGACAGCTATCATCAACGGGATTGCGCTGCACGGTGGTTTTATTCCTTACGGTGCCACCTTCCTGATGTTTATGGAATACGCACGAAATGCGATGCGGATGGCGGCACTGATGAAAGTGCAGAACATTCAGGTCTACACCCATGACTCAATTGGTCTGGGGGAAGACGGTCCGACGCACCAACCGGTTGAACAGATAGCTTCACTGCGTTTAACGCCAAATATGAGCACATGGCGTCCGTGTGACCAGGTGGAATCTGCGGTTGCATGGAAACTGGCGATTGAGCGTAAAGATGGCCCGACGTCGCTGATATTCTCGCGTCAGAATCTGGCACAGCAGGAGCGGACTGCAACACAGGTTGCGGATATCGCGAAAGGCGGTTATATCCTGAAAGACTGTGCAGGTACACCGGATCTCATCCTGATTGCAACCGGCTCAGAAGTCGAGCTGGCGGTTCAGGCAGCCGCTGTGTTAACGCAGGACGGCAAACAGGTTCGCGTTGTCTCTATGCCAGCGACAGACCTGTTCGATAAACAGGATGCAGCTTATCGTGAATCGGTTCTGCCGGCGGCTGTGACGGCTCGTGTGGCAATTGAAGCGGGTATTGCCGATTACTGGTATAAATACACCGGTCTGAACGGTCAGGTGATTGGTATGCACAGCTTCGGTGAATCAGCACCGGCTGGTGAGCTGTTCAAGCTGTTTGGCTTTACGGTTGAAAATGTGGTTGATGTGGCGAAGTCACTGTGAGCCGCTTAAATTACTGTTAACCATTCAATTATTTTTGATTTAGACAAGACCCAAAAACAAAACGCCAGCAATTCAGCTGGCGTTTTTCATTATCAAATTGGATCCGGGGTTGATCAGGAAGGCAGAATAAAAAACAGTTCAACCCGACGGTTACATGCTTTCCCCTGACGGGTTTTATTTGTACATGCGGGAACCACGGCTCCGTACCCCCGGGTATAAACAGAATCCAGATAAACCCGGCCACTCACTAATAAGGCTTTCACTGATTCAGCCCTTTTCTTTGATAGCTGCTCATTCAGCCGGGTACTTCCCATATCATCTGTATGACCATCAATCACCACTTCCAGATCACGCGAAGCGTCTGTTTCCAGATAACGACGAATTTTACCCAGCCACATTTTTGAACTGACTGAAACCCTGCTGGAGCCCGTTTCAAATTTAATTGTTCTCTTCACTCGGATAATCAAATATTTACCGGGTAATACTTCGTAATCAATACCGTTTGCAGTCAGAAATTCTTCCAGCTGCAAATAGCTTTGTGTTTGCATACGACGCTGCATTGTCGTCCGGGAAGAGGAATTTCCGACTGATGTAGCTTCTGATGCATCCGATGCGCGTCCCCAATCCGGGTATCTGACATCCCGGTCTGTTTTTGGTGCGGTATTCAACAAATTATCATCAAATAAACGTTCCGTTGAAACTAACGTCCCGCATCCTGAAAGAAATAAAGTTAAAAGAAGACATGTTATATACTTCATTATTCTGCCACTTGTTCACCTGATATCATCCAAGTTATCGGCTAACTTACGGAAACTTTAAGATTATCGCTTATTCATTAGACTATTGTAGACAGTATCGCATCAGAAATATTGCCAATCCTGTTAATATTCTGTCCAATGTACCAAAAATGTCGGCGGGCTTGCTGTATTCATAAGAATCGATACTTTCATTGATTGAACAACAGCGGTGTTAACATGGTGGCCTTCCCCTCTCGTCCGGCGCAGCAACAACCAATTTACTGAGGAATCATTCATGGAGAGTAATTATATTTTTGCCCTACTGCTGTTTATCTTTGCAGGTATTCTGTTTTATACCAATCACAGACGGCATAAAATCGCCAGAGATCATATAGAGGAAGGCAATGCATTTCTGGAACAAAATGCCAAAGAAGAAGGTGTAATCACCACAAACAGCGGCTTGCAATATAAGATTCTGGAAGAAGGGTCCGGAGAGAATCACCCTTCACTGTCAAATAAAGTGAAAGTGCACTACGAAGGTAAGTTGATCAATGGTGAAGTTTTTAACAGCTCCTATACACGAAATCAGCCAATCGATTTTGGTGTAAAACAGGTGATCCCGGGCTGGCAGGAAGGATTACAGCTCATGGTAACAGGTCAGAAAGCCCGTTTTTATATCCCTTATAAACAGGCCTATGGCCTGCGCAAAGTCGGCAAAATTCCACCAGGTTCCTGCCTGATTTTCGAAATTAAACTGCTCGAAATCCATTAACTTTATTCATATCAACAGACCTGCCTGCCGGCAGGTCTTCCCATTGCGGATTTAGTCATCAGAATCGAGCCTGAATACCGGCCCAGGCTGATGGTCTGCAGCAGCCTTTCCATTTTATTTTACGGTTTTGTAAACTGTTACAATAAAAAATCATCTGGTCAGAGCAGATCTACTATTTTTTACAGGGGCAATTCGGCTATATTAACAACAACAATAATAATGAGCCTTACATTTGTCGCGCAGATAGCAACATCTGCATTGGTTTATGAGTTGATATTGCCTGAGGCGTACACATATGAACAACGATGCAAGCAGCATCATTCAGTTTCTGATCGTCAATGATACAAGACGTATTTCTGTCATCCAGATCGCAGCTGTCTGTATGATCGCTTGTATATTAAGTATTTTCTCCTTTCATTTATTTGTCATTTATTTAGATAAGCCTTCACTGGACAATTACTTAGATGAACGGTTTAAAATGTCTAAAAGGATCATATTTCAGGTTGAACGAAGTTTCAGCAGGATAGAAAACAGTGGGTACCTCCCCTGTCAGGACGCAGACATCTCTCAGTTCCGCTCACTCATTAAAGACTATATATATATCAGTGATATCGGCAGAATGACCGGCAACCAGGTCAAGTGCAGTATCCTTGAAAATAAACCCCTCAGGCTTGATCCCACCGTTCGTTCCGGAGACTTCGGCAATCAGATATATAGTCTGAATTTTGAACGTCACCCTCAGGTCAGGCATAGTGATCTGGCATTTGTAAAAAACGATATAATTGTCTTCATAGACAAAGCTTATACGGCAGATGTCGAGCTTAGCTCAATGAAAAAAGATGGCATCGGAACCATTATCCATGATGTAGATAAAAAAAATATCTTCAGAGTTTTTGGTGATATCAACAATGAAATCGCCAGCAAAGCACTAAAGCACCAGTCAACGCTTCTCGATTATCTGCCACTCAGTCATGCAATGATGACTAATTCACAATGCAGCCAATTATTTCATATATGTACCACTACCGTAGATACCAGACCAGGCCTCTTCAGCATGACAAAAACCACAGTGGTGATGTCTTTGACTACCGGGCTTCTCGCGGGGTTACTGTTCTGTTATATCAGCTGGCTGAATAAAACCGGACTCAATGGCTTTGTCAGGCAACTCAAGGCAGCCATTAAAAAGAAGCATATCTCGGTTGTATACCAGCCCCAATACAGACTCAGTGATCATTCTGTCGTCGGAATTGAAGTTCTGGCAAGATGGCACAGTAAATCTTATGGCTATGTACCACCGGATATTTTTATTCAGTTATGCGAAATGAATGACCTTATCGACGACTTAACCCAAGTCGTGATTGAACAATCGTTTTCCGAACTGGCTGAATTACTGGAACAGAATGAGTCTTTAACTGTCTCGATTAATGTCGCATCCTCATCGGTCATGAATCCGGATCTGAGTCAGTACCTGAACCAGGAAATTAAAAATTACCGGTTTAAGCCCTGTCAGGTCATGCTCGAAATTACCGAAAGAACATCAGGTAAACCAGAGCCGATGATTGAAGCAGTCAAACATTTAAAAGAGAGTGGCTTCAGAATATCAATTGATGATTTCGGAACCGGCATGTCTAACTTGTCCTGGCTAAGCCTGCTTAATCCGGATGAAGTCAAAGTTGATAAAATGTTTACATTATCCATTTCAACCAACTCTATCGCCAGTAATGTGCTGGAAAATATTATCGGCTTTCTCTCAGGGCTGGATGTCAAAAAGATATTCGAAGGGGTTGAAACTGAACCTCAATGCAGGTTCCTCACGCACAAAATCCCTGACGCATATGGTCAGGGCTATTATTTCAATAAACCTATCCCGATCGAGCAGTTAAGACGTCTGACTATTTGTCATCCGCCTCACATAAAGAATAATAAATGCATTGCACAATAATAAACCGGCAACCGGGATAATCATTAATAGCATCGTTTTTTCCACAATCCGGGATTTATCGATATAGCTTCCGTAACCCACGACCCATTTCCAGGGATCCAGCAACATAATCCCGTTAATTTTCACTTGTAACTCGTCTGTCACCGGATTGACATTCAGCCGGGTCTCGAAAAATAAAGGATTTGACTCCAGCTGTTTCATATGTCTGAGATATGAATTCTGGAACTGCCCCAAAACTTTATCTCTCGGATGCACCCTGGCAATTGCATTATGATCATTCACCCAGAAATATAAATCTCCGATGTGAAAGCCTTCAAAATAGTCGACTATTTTTTGCTCAGTTTGCTTCCGTGCTTCCATACTATCATTTGCTGATTCTTTAATAATCGACTCCGCATGATGATGAACCATCGTCATCACCTTACTGATTTCATCTTTTTTAGATTCGATATAGATATTGTGAACCTGCTCTTCCGTGTAGTAATACAGCGCAACAACAAATATTAACTGAAAGATGAACCATAAAAACAGCAACTTATGAGCTTTATGAATTGACATTTTCCGCCTGCAAATCTACGTGTGGTTATTAGTTTATAGTATATAATTCAGAAGGATATAAACACATTATGTACCAATATAAGCAAAATGTGATCATATCTGCTTAATGCGATTACACATCAGAACACCTCATCCGGCAATTCCGGAGTCATATCATCCAGGAATTCTGATGTACCCAAACAACCTGAAGATGCATGATTCAGGTTGCCTGGGTATAAACTTTTTTCATTCCAACAGAAAAAGAAACAAAACTAATAGGCTTCTTTCACACTACTGACGGTAAAAATTTTCACAACCAGATCGGATGACCAGTAATCCTCATCCCAGCCAGCTTTAAACTTAAGTTGAGTAATAAAATCCTGAGGATCAGGAAGATGAGACCAAACCTGTGGTAAGAACACAGCCTGTCGCGGCTGACCGGACAGAAATTCAGCCATGATCAAACCCGGTCGATCATTTTTAGGGTAAGACTTCAGGTGTTCAACCAAAGCCAGCTCAGAATCAACCTGAATTATTTCCGGTGGATTAAGGACGGAAACTTCGATCGTTAACCCACCGAGCTGCTCTTCAGTTAACGGAGCAAAGCGCCGGTCCTGTAAAGCACTCGCACACGCCTTTTCAAACACATCCATGACCAGTGGCTCTCTTGGAGCAATTGATCCAATACACCCCTGAAGCACACCATTCACTTCAAGTGTCACAAAACAAGCACCACGGCGAACCAGATGATCGTCATATTGCGACAAATCAGGCGGCTGAATACGATCGCTGTTAAATATACTGCGGATTGCCCCGCGAGCAACCTCCAACAACGTTAATAGTTCCTGATGACTAGGCTTCAGAAATGAGGTAGCTGACATACCCGACCACTCTTTGTTTATCTCCAATTGTATCTGATGAATTTTTCAATGCGATCCGCCTGATGTGATATCCCCTCTTTTTCACCAACAGCAGTAAAGCATTAATCCCGGTTGCTCCGCAAGCCTGCTCAGGGGTCAGCGTTGGCTCGCACTGTTCAATCTGATAGCAGGTTGACAGGTCGATTTTCCGGGCTTCATCATCCGGATGGTAATGACTCAAATCACTGCTGACGACTAACAACGTCTGCTCATCCTGCCAGAGAGACTCAATCAGCCCGGCAAGAACTTGAGGTGCAATACTCCCAACCAGTAGCGGCACCAGTGAAAATTGCTTTAGACAAGTTTGTAAAAACGGCAGCTGAACTTCCAGACTGTGTTCGAAAGCATGAACCTGATCCGAAATTTCAACATCCGGTGAAGGCGTAATCCGGGTAAAGCTTTGTTTATCAATCTGAATAAGTCCCAACGGTGTACTGAAAAAATCCGCTGCCGGGATGTCACAGCCGGGAAAAGAAAATCGATGACTTGGCCCAATCAAAATGACCCGGTGAATCTGTTCTGACTGAGCGTGGAGATAACTGAATGCCTCTCCGGCAACCTGGCCGGAATAGACATAACCGGCATGAGGCACAATAACGGCGCGCAATGGTTCCGCATGCATACGGCCTGAATCAAGCCATAATTGCATTTGTGCCTGTAATTTATCAGGTGACTTTTCATAAAAAGTGCCTGCCACTGCAGGGGAACGAACATTCATAACCCGGCTTCCGTTGATAAGACTATAGTTAGTATATACCGAAGTCAGCCCGTCTGACGATGTCGCCTGAAATCGAATATAACTCAGATAATGATGTAATGAATTTTCCGCCGGACAAATACAAAACCGAATACTGGCATTTACTGGATGATGGCCGTGTTGTGTGCGACTTATGCCCGCGACGGTGCAGCCTGCGTGACGGTAAAAGAGGCACCTGCTTCGTCAGACAGGCACATTGCGGAGAAATTGTGTTGACCACTTATGGCCGCTCCAGTGGATTTTGCATTGACCCTGTCGAAAAGAAACCACTGAATCATTTTTATCCCGGTAGTTCAGTGCTGTCTTTTGGTACCGCGGGCTGTAATCTCGGCTGCAAATTCTGTCAGAACTGGGAAATCAGTAAATCCCGGCAAACGGACACGATCAGTGACTGCGCTATGCCGGAACAAATTGCGCAAATCGCCAAACAATATGACTCTAAAAGTATTGCTTTTACCTACAATGATCCGGTGATTTTTATGGAATATGCAGTCGATACCGCGCAGGTTTGCCATGAGCTGGACATTCAGAGTATTGCTGTCACCGCCGGCTATATTTGTGATATTCCCCGTATCCCTTTTTTCAATGCTATGGATGCAGCTAATATTGATTTGAAGGCCTTCACTGAACACTTTTACCGGAAATTATGTAGTGGTCATCTGGCACCAGTGCTGGATACATTGTTATATCTGCGGCATGAAACCAATGTATGGTTTGAAATCACCACCCTGCTGATACCGGGCGAAAACGACAGTACAACAGAGCTGGAAAGCATGTGCCGGTGGATCAATGACAATCTCGGGCCCGATGTTCCGCTGCATTTTTCCGCCTTTCATCCGGATTTTAAAATGGTCAATAAGTCATCCACCCCACCGGAAACCGTGCAAAAAGCCAGAGAAATCGCGCTTAGCCAGGGGTTGCACTATGTGTATGTCGGCAATATTTCAGACAAGGCCGGAGACAGCACCTGGTGCCCGCAATGTAAACAACGGGTGATATCCAGAAACTGGTATGAATTAGGAGAAATGGCCCTCTCGGACGACGGCCGGTGCCAGCATTGTGGCTTTATGCTCCCCGGCCGGTTTGAAGCGATCACGCATCACTTTGGCCGCCGGAGAATTCCGGTAAATGTCACCCGGAAATAAATCCTCACCAGTCCACAATCACCACCAGGGATTACCAGTCCTCAGCGACCTGACCGGGCTTGATTTTCTGAAGCCAGGGTTATTTATCTGTGCGTTTAATTTAGTGAAACCAAAAACAATAAGTTATAGTGCGCCAGAGTGGAGGTTATCAGCACCAAACCCCGGTTTAATAAATCGCAAACTGAATGGTGTCACATTGTGTCATGCAGGCAGTCAGACGATAGTTTCCGGCGGTCAGCGCATCTAAGGCTAACCGGCTGCCGCGAATCGGCTGATCATTCAGGAACCACAAAACTGAAGGTTGACTGGCAATCAGATTCAGCACTTGTCCCGGATAAGGAAACAACTGGGTTCCCTGTCTGGGCGCCAGTATTTTCAGACGCCCGGTTGACTGAAGTTCCGTGTCACTCACCAGAGAATGGCCGGTTTTTTGTGCCCAGTCCAATAACGGTTGCGGCCAGTGATGTAAAGCGGCTAACCCCTGCTCACGTTTTAGTGTTGCCGGTGTAAAATGATGAATCGTCAGTGCCTGCTGATGCTGTAAACAATCCTGTGGATTGACCAGAGAAACATCAATACCACCGGGCCAGCAAATCACTGAAGCCGTGACGCTTTCAGGCCGGCTCAGCGTCCGCTGATCTTCCGGCAATAAATCAAACACATCAAACATCAATGGCCCGGCCTGATTTGCACCGGTTTGCCCTACAAACGGCGCACCATCCGGACGTCCAACCCAGACGCCTACGGTATAATCGGCACTGGCACCAATCGCCCATGCATCTCTGTAACCGTAACTTGTGCCTGTTTTCCAGGCCACAGGACGGTTATAGGCTGCTTTGACCCGATCAGGCGGAGCAATCTCCAGCAACACAGAGCGGATGATCCAGCTGGCTGCCGGAGATAACAGCGGCACAGTCCGGATAGTATCTTCTGAGGAAAAACGCGGATATATCATATCACCCGTTCTTCCCAGCGCAGAGAACAGTGTCACCAGATCCTTCAGCCGGATGCCTTCTCCGCCCAGAGCAAGCGCCAGATTCGCTTTCGGTACCTGAAGATGAATCCCTGCGTTTTTCAGCCACAACAGGAATGTTTCAGGACCAACATGACTCAATACCTGAACTGCCGGAACATTCCGCGATCTTTGCAACGCATGGTCCAAACGAACCGGCCCCTGAAAACGATGATCAAAATTATGCGGACTGTAATCGCCAAACTGGCGGGGAACGTCAGTCAGCAGGCTGGCAGAGTGAACCAGCCCCTGATCAAGTGCCAGACCATAAATAAAAGGTTTCAGTGCCGAACCGGGAGAACGCCAGGCATGCACCATATCCACATAACCATAGCGCCGGGGATCTTTCATATCGGCTGAACCTTTATACGCAATCACTTTGCCGTTCAGATTATCCATTACCATCACTGCAGCAGACAGCGGCGCAGACCAGCGTTCCGTTCTTTGCCGGATGATCGATTCCAGATCAGATTCAACCGTATAGTCAATAAAGGTGTGAATATCAGACTGCTGAGGATGTTTCTGTTGCAGTCTGCGGGCCAGCAAAGGCGCATGTAAAGGGGCCGGATGATAGCTCGCCAGCATAGGGGTCCGAAGCATCCGCTGAAGGTCTGCGCCGGATAACGGCAAAATATCCGCAACCCGTCGTAAGACTTTATTTCTTGCTTTTCTGGCCCGCTGCGGAAAGCGATCAGGACGATATAAACTGGGGCGCTGAGGCACAACCACTAACATCACGGCTTCCGTCAGCGAAAGCTCACTGGCATGCTTACCAAAATAGCGCTGACTGGCCGCTTCCACGCCTTCGATATTTCCGCCCATCGGCGCATAAGTCAGATAAAGTGACAGGATATCTTCTTTGGAGTAATTGAGCTCCAGCTGCAGCGCCCTGAAAATCTGCATCAGTTTTCCCCGGTAAGTCCGGGGATGCGGATAAAATTTCCGGGCCACCTGCATCGTCAGTGTCGAACCACCGGAAATCACCCGTCCATACCGGATCTGCTGAACCAGCGCACGAATTAAAGAAAAAGGATTCACGCCGGGATGCGAAAAGAAATACTTATCTTCATATTCCAGTAAGGCAGCTAAATACCAGGGAGAAACCTGATTTCGGGTCACAGGAATCCGGAAAACACCATCCTGACTGGCAAACTGGCGCAGTACATCTCCTTCAGCAGAATAAACTGAAACCGTCGGGCCGGTTTGACGGCTGATATCCAGCGGATAAATCAGATTCAACACAGCAAACAGCCCGGCCAGACTGCATGCCATAATCAAACTTACCTGACAGAGCCGCTTCATCATCTGTTTATCACTGACTCTTAATCGTTAGTGTCTGCAAGGATGAAGGCTGATAAATAAACCATTCCGGGTGATACATATCTTCCATATACAAGGCCGGTACTTTTGCTTTTCCGGGCGTCTCCGCACGGATGACATAATTAAAACGATAGGTCTCATAGCTGTTCATATCAAGTGCAGCCATCAGCCGGTCATTCCGGTATTCCACAGTTTCAGCATGGCTGGAGGGCTTTAGCCCCGCCCGGCGGATTAAATCTTCGCTGTTCGTCCGGGCCGGATTCTCAAGGACGAACCCGGTCGGGAGATACTCCACAATCATGGCATTTCTGATGTGCTCCTTCAGTTTATAGCTCACTGTCACGATCAGCTTTTCCCCCATTTTCAGTGGTTCTCCGTGATATGCCTGACCATTACCGCGCAGATACTCCCGCTGAACTGTTTTCGCCTCAATGACTGAATGGAGACTTTCAGGACTGGCAAGGCCTGTTGTGGTGACCTGCACAAAGAGAGGATCCGGATTCGGGTTCTTCACAATGTCCCCGCTCATTGCCGTCACAGAACCACTTCCGGTAGTTTGCAGCCTGCGGCGGTGTCCATCATGCTCAAGAATCAGTTCCACAGGCTTCTGGTTCAGTGCTTTCAGCGCAATGCCGGCCTGCACCAGTGCGATCCTTTCCTGGGTACTCAGATACGAATCCCGTGTCGCCCTGATCATCACTTTTTTCGCCAGCCGGTTTCGATAATCTGACAGCTCAGTACTGAATTTAATCACCTTCTCCAGTTCAGAGAGTAAGACCAGAATTCTGGCCTGATCCCGCAACTGGGTACCGTAATCATAATCCGCGTACCGGGACTGTTGTTTGAGCCATTCAGATTGCAGCAGGAATTTTTCCCCTTTCTCTTTTGACCCCTGCAATAACCAGGCAGCCCCGAGATAAGCGGCAGATAAAGGCGAATTCAGCTGATGCTTTTCAGCCACATTGCTCAGTTGCCATAATGTACTGTAGTCCAGCTGTTTCATTCTGGCGTTTACCCAGGCCGCGTAATACCGGGTTGCATCCAGCGAAGACTTTTGTGGGTAACGGGCGATATTCGCCTGCGCTTTCTTCAACATCTTCTCCGGTACCAGTCCGGGAAACTGCTGATCTGCCTGAATCAGAAATTCGGTCACATACACACTCACCCACGGACGTTCCCGGCCATGCTTATCCCACAAAGCAAAACTGCCATTTCCTTTTTGCATGGTTGCCAGCCGGGTCACCGCTTTTTTCAGCATCTGTTGTTCGGAGCGGCCTTTTGCTGCTTTCTTCTTCAGTGATTCCAGCGAGCTGTCATTCAGCAACCAGGGTGCCGCTTTACTGGTAGTCTGTTCTGCACACCCGTAAGGATAACCAAACAAATGATCAGCATATTCCGCAATCCCCAGCTGAGGCGCGTGTGAATAAGTCAGCCGGGCCGGGCCGGGTTGTTGATAGGAAAGCCCCTGCCAGAAAGCTTCTGTCAGTTTCTGTTGCGGGAATCCGGAAGAATTATCTTTTGTCTTGGCAGGCAAAGTCTTCAAAGTCTGTCTGCTGATAAAGGGCTGCTCCAGGCGCACCGGTACCTGCCAGCTACGCTGTTGCCCGTAAGTTTTGCCATCCGCACCCTGCGCATGAATAGTCAAACTCAGACTGGCCATTTCAACCGGATTCTGAATCATCCCGATACGATAGTTCATCGCAACAGAATCCCTTTCTCCGGGGGAAAGACGAAATGTCTTACGGGTTGGTTGCTTCGCAGAAAGCGGTGAAGAAAACGTGAGGTCAGCGGTGATATTCTGTTCAACCTCAGTCTGGTTGAATACCTCCAGTAGTGTCTGGCTGGTATCTCCCGGTGTCAGAAAACGCGGCACCGCAAGTTCAGAAACTATCGGAGATGCGATTTTGACATCGGTCACAGCCTGACCAAAATGATTCGGATTAAACGCCATCGCCACGACCTGCGCCTGACCATTATAATCAGGAATATCCACATGAATGATAGCTTTTCCATCATTATCAAAAGCAACCGGCCGGGACATCAAAGTGATAGTTTTAGCTTCAACCGTCTGGTCAAGGTGTGCATTCGCACTGAGTTCAGTATCGCCCCCGTATCTGTGAGTCAAAAATGAATCCGGGCGCTGTTGATATAACCGTGAATACAGATCAATCACATCCGCATGATAACGGCGCTGATCAAAAAACCAGGCGTGAATATCCGGCACCCGGTAGCGGGAGAGATTAATAATACCTTTGTCCACAAGTGACAGCGTCACCCATGTCGGCTGTTTTACCGGGTGCTTCAACCGGACAACAATATCGGCTCCCTGAGAAGGCAGCAGTGTCGGCAGAGGCTCAATCTCAACCGCCAGGCGGCGTGATTTTCTGTCCAGTCTGACAGGCAGAACAGCAAATAACCGGCGGGGATTCCCATGACCGGCACTGATCAACGTGGCAGAAAGGTACAAATCATGCCGGGTCAGTTGATTAAGCGGCACACTGAAACGGTGTTCACCTTGTTGTATGTGCTGCTCCTGATGCCATTCGACTTTATCCGATTCCAGTGCGAGATGCAGCTCGCCGGCAACATCAGTATTCACTGTGACCTGAACCTGTTCACCGTCCTGATAAGCCTTTTTATCCAGTGTCATCGTCAGCTGATCGGGTTTAACCGGCTTCAGCTGACCATCGCTGTCATCCCATCCGGCACGAAATTCATACCGGGTCACCTGATCTTTTTGGTGATTGAGAATCAGGCGGTATCTGCCCCACTCGACATCAACGGCCAGCGGTGTGGTTTTTCCTTTCTGCACCTCAACAATGCCGGACTGAACCGGCTGCCAGTCATTATCATGTTCCAGCTGCCATCCGTCAGCTTCTGTATAGGTCCAGTAATAGCCGCCGCGGTTTCTTTCCAGCAAATATTGAATCCGGCCGGACTGTAACAGTTTCCCGGTGCCGCTAAGCAAACCGATATCAAACCGGGCCTGAGTGAATGCATTAATTTCATCCGTTTGCGGACGAATGCCCGGTAAGGATTGACCGGTCCATAGCATGAGAGATTTATTTCGCTGGATACTGGCCCCGCCGGTTTCTAAAAGCTCAAAATTAAATTTAGCCACAACCGGCGCCTTTAATAACAACTGTTTTATCAGCGGCAGTTCAAGCTGATGATGTCCTTTATCATCCAGCTTAAAGGGTTTCAGCTCCGGTAAATCCTTCCAGCTGCGAATCCGGAATGGCTGACCGACAAAAAAATCGTGGTAGGCTCCATCGAAGTGATGACGAACCTGGTAATACGCCGAAAGGTTGACTTGATTGCCGGCAGCAGGCGCACCGAAAAGATATTGTCCATCCACAGAAACCGGTAATGACTCAATCTTATTTTGCTGCCCTTTAGCGATATCGACCGCCATATCCATCCGTTCCGGGACAAATTCACTCACATTGAATGTAAACTGATTGATCGCCCGTTGTGCGTTCTTATTTGACTTAATATAAGCCGTCCATTTCCCCAGGGGCGCACTGGTCGGAATACTAAACCGGTCCTGATAGAAACCATCGGTTTGATTGATTGGATCTAACCAGCGGGCACCTGCAACATTTCCGTCCGGTTGCCGGTACTCAACGTACAGCCGTTGTTTTTCCAGTAACTGGCCGTCCTGATCCCGCAGCACAATATTCAGGGGAAGCATATCGCCGGGTTTGAATAATGTCCGGTTCGAATAAACAAAAGCTTCCGTTTGCTGCCAGTCCCGGCCTGTCACCTGAAAGTCCGATAAATCAAGCGGAACCTCTTTTAACGGCAAGACACTCATTTGCTTTCCCTGACGAATCACCAGAATATCGCCCTTACGGGCCTGATAACTGAAAGCGTGCTGAGATGACTTCATCATACCAAGTTTAATGCGCTTATCATCTCTCAAAATACTGACATGTGCGTCCGTGATTTTGGTCGTACCGGAAAACGAATTCAGTAACACGCTAAGCTGGTTTTGAAAGACTTTCGCCTGAATACCCATATCTGTCAGTAAGACATGTGCAATCACCTGATTACTCTGATAAACATCACCGGTAATTTTGATCAGCAAAATATACCAGCCATTTTCCAGCGTTTCCGGCAGTTGAATCGCCGTCCGGATATCCTGATTTATTTCAGCGTCCGGAACATCGAAGCTCAGTGTCGTAACGGCCTGATAATTCTTCTGCTGACGCCCCAGCGCCCAGGTATCTGTACCAGAACTGTAATAAATATGGCTGAGCAAACGGGCTGGCTTCTGAACTTTCAGCACTTCCACAGTTAACTGCTTTGCATTCACAACCGAAACCGGTACTGTCCGGCTTCCTTTGGCGGGAACAACCGGCCCCCGTCCAATCAGATGTACCTGAGGCTGACGCTCATATACAGTGACATCCTTTTCCCGGTCAGTATCACCATTCGTTTTAATTTGTGGTAACAAGCGAATTCGGTATCGCTGACTGACTTTCACCTGATCAAAAATCACAGCCGTGTGAGCGGCATTAAAAAACCAGCGCCCCGTTTGTTTTACTTCCTGAAGATTATCTTTATTTCCTTCAAGGGCAAATATCCGGGCAACTTTCGTCGTTTTCACCTGACGATCGAACTGAACAATCAAAGCCGGTTTTCCCTGATGATGGTAAGGCCCGATAAAGGTGACTTTTGGTGACTCCGCGCTTGCCGGAGCGAGACATGAAATAAAAAGGAGAAGCAAAACAACACTTGCGCAAATACGCTTTCCCATAAATAACCTCAGTACAGGAAGAATAAAATAAACTGATGAAACTTCAGACCAGAATGCGAGACAATTGATCTTTTTACCACAACGATCATAGTTCACTCAGAAGAGAGATGCAGTGAAATACGCCATTCACTTTCAATCACCTTGTTATTTTGCCGGTCAACATGCCTGACAAAGTGAATATGGCGGCAATGATAACACTATCAAATAATAAAAAAACCGATAATTTTAAATGGTGTTTTTTATGCGGAATCCTGATGGTGCTCAACCCGGCTCATCACACAATTTCTGCCATTATTCTTCGCCTCATAGAGATAATAATCGGCTTTTTCCAGAATACTCTGTAAAGATTGTTCCGGATTCATTTCTTCAACCCCCAAACTAACCGTCAGCCGGCCGGCATCAGGAAAATGATGTGTTGCCACTTTCATTCTGATTTTTTCAGCAAGCACCACTGCATCATTTAAAGCGGTTTCAGGACACACAATCATAAACTCTTCCCCGCCCCAGCGGCCGACATCATCAACCATCCGGGTCGACTGATTCAGCACAATAGCCAGCTGATAAAGCACCTTGTCACCAATGAAATGTCCGTAGTTATCATTCACCTGCTTAAAAAAATCAACATCGATCATAATCACTGAGCAGGTTGTTCCATAACGCTTCATCCGCTCATATTCCTGACTTAGGCATTTATTCAGCTTTGCCCGGTTATGAATTTCCGTTAAGGAATCGATTTCAACCATCACTTCAAGCTGCTTTTTATCTGTTTTATCTGTCGAGATAGACATATATCCCTGCAGTTCACGCCGTTCACCATAAATTGGAATCACAGTGCTGAACAGCCAGAATTCTTTACCGCGTTTGGAAATATAATGTACTTCTCCCTGCCACGGCAGACCCGCTTCAAGCACACTTTTTATATGCGCAATACTGGAATCCGATTTATTGAAATTCAGTACAGTCGACAGCTTTCCGGTTAATTCAGACTCACTGTACTGACTGAGTAAACAAAATGCCTGATTACACCGGGTAATGACACCATACCGGTCCGTTTCAAATACCGGAACATATTGATCTAACAGTCGCATATAAGTATTTTTTTCTTTTGAAACTGTCTTTAATTTATCAACCGTACGGGATGGACCAATTGCAATAATAATTCCAAAGCAAAAGGAAAAAATAATCACAATAACAAAAATTTCTACTACAACAGCGTTGTACCAGTCCGACTTTTCCCGGAGAAACTCTGAACTGGCACGACAAAAAAGCATTAAGCCCTGCCCGCTATACAACGTACCCAGTGGCATGAAAGAGAAACCTTTCAGTTTGAGTTGCTGTTCTGAACGGATGTCACTGATGCCAAATGTACTCTGAAAAAATTTAGCCTCTCCCTGACTTATCGAATCCATTTGATCTGAAGAGAATAATATTTTCCCTTTTTGATCAGTTATATAAATATCCAGACTGTCATCACCGGTTAAAAAATTCAGCAGGGTGTCAATGTCAAAATAGAACACAACACTCCCGGAATACTGTTGATTGGTGTACAGCGGGTAACTGGCATATAACATATGAAAAAAATTACTGCCGCTAAACAGGCTGTGGCTGGATATGATCTCAGAAAACCATATATGATGGCTCATTTTAGAAGACAGCCGGGGAATATATTCACGGTGTGTCCCTTTCAGAGAATGATCATTCTGCAAACTCTGCTCACGACGATATAATGACAGTAAAACCTGATTATCCTGATCAAGTAACTCAGCCCGGTAAAAAGAGGGGTCTATACTGATTATATTCTTCATCAGATTATTGACCGGTAGTAAATTTGTCTCTTTTCTATCTGCCAGATAATTATTTATTTCATGACTGTTTACTAATGTATTTACGACATGCGTCGCAGAGAAAGAAAACCTTTGTAATACAGAAAAAATGTGTTTCTGCTGAAAAACAACCGCATCCCTGATCGAATTTTCAAGTATTGGCTTTTCACTCTGACTAATCAGATATAAAAACAGAGTGATAATACACATACCAAACATCATGAAATAAAGAATAAATCTTCGGTAAACACTTTTTCTGATCACAAAAGATCCTCTGCAAATAATTTACCCAAGCAACCTGCATCTTCAGGTTGTTTGGGTATAGATCGTTATCTGATGCTAAACCCTTCGTTTGTTCATATCACTCAATGATGACAATAATTCAACAACCAAGGCATCAAAGTTTTTATTCATTCTCAGCTAAAGCGTAGTCAGCGATCGATATAAAATCAAAATGTTAACCGGAATTCATTGCAATACCCGGACTGTCCGGTGACTGCCGAATCAAAGTCCACATCAATTGAATGTTGAGCTGAAATGCAGCTATAAAAAAAGCAGCCCACTGCAAGGCTGCTTTGTATACCCAAGCAACCTGAAGATGCAGGGTTGCTTGGGTATATCCCGTTTTTGCCTGGATATAGATTAATGTTTCAGATGAATTCTGATCAGAACTTTCCGGCTGTCACTTTCGTGGTTTGATAACTCACCACGAATCATCATTTTTTTACCCAGCCAGGAAGCATATTTTTTCAGTTCTTTACTTTCAAAAATAACATCAGATACAGCCAGAGCACGTTTCACAGAAAGGTCATAGTTGTAACGATATGCATCTGAATCATCTTTTGAACCTTTCCACTCTTCACTGGACAGTCCGATAATTTCTACCGACTGAATCAATGAATCATTTTCAGACAGCACTTTCAATAATGGTTGTAATGTTGAAATCAGAACCCGTTGATATTTTTGAGAAACCTCATATTCACCGACCTTAAAGTTCCCATAAGAACCATGAAAATTAAGCTGCAGCCGGGATTGATTAAACACAACTTTATCTTTTTCAAACGTATCAGTACAGGACAAAGAAATAGCTTCAACCAAATCGCTGATATCCCGGTTCAGCTGCATTTTCTCAATATGGAAAGCACCTGATGGCAGCGCAAGATGAACTCGTCTGCTTTGATCTTTCATGCTGATCAGGCTTGTATCACCGACACCGGTGAAAAGCACATCGACATGATCCAGCCGGCCATAATCCTGATTTAAAGAGTCTGCTGTGTAGTTTGAAAGTTCATTCTGATGGATTGCATCATTTACTACGGGAAGATATTTCTGATCAACAAATAAAGAAACATTGCTATTTCTTATACCGGTCTGCTCCATCACCGTAATTAATGCATGATGAAACACATGATTAAGCACAAGATAAGGAGACACTAAAATAGCCATCGCCACTAAAGTCACAGGAATATTTTTATTCTTATAAGCTGCATAGATTCTGCAGGTTATTCCAACATAAATGAAACAAACTAAGATCTCCACAGTTGCAAGCATAGTCAGTTGATTAATTACTGCATAATGGTAAATAAAAGGTGTCAGGATAACTAAACTAATCAACCCAATAAAATAAAGTGAAGAAATTGAATTATCTTTAATAAATTTATTAATCATACCGGATAATACCATCCATCGTAATTGTTTCTCTTTTTTAGTCACAGAAAGAGATTTCAATAAAAATGATGGTAACCGATATAAAATAACAATGGTGTTAACCAGCGCTGAAGCTGATATTGAAAAGATGGTAATATTTAATGTGATAAGAATTCCTGAAACAGCAAAAATAAACAGCAGAAATATTCCGTCACCAAACTGTATATTTTTCGGATAGAAATCAACAATAGAACAATATGACAGAAAGGCGATTGCTCCAAGAGCAAGACTAACCTGAAGAAACAGCGTCATCCATTTATTCATCTTTAATATATTCATTCTTATTTCATACCTAGCTAACTTAAAGTAATCATATATCCGGCTCTGTCTGACAGAGAGATATATATGAACTGACCAATACAGAATACTTCGTTTCTTTGATGGTCATTTGCCCTATTCAGTCACATCAAAACAATACCCAAAGATCAACAAACCTCAGTTAAACCAGATACTTTCTGATGTATCTTTCAATAATGAGTGAAAGCGAAAGCATGTTAGCGATTCAACATAAGATAGTCAAACCACGGCGTCAGGCGCACAAAGCTTTCGCTGAAGATAAAATACAACAAAATCGGATGAGAAAATGACTAATCAATCAAACTAATCCGGACGGACAGACGGACAGGCCGAGAGCCGTACATTCTGTTTGTACGGCTCTCATCGTATTCAGAAAAATGCTGCCAGCCATTGAAGCGGCAACATCTCCTTATTTATAAACTTAAATAAGGAAGAAGATAAGCCAACAGTGACCAGATACCAATCCAACTGATGACGGCAAATATTTCTAACCAGTTTTGATGTCCCACAGTTCCTCCTGTTTGCAGAAGAGAAATCACTCCAGAACATAGCAATTTTCATACCACTTTCATCAACTTAAGATTGTTTAACGGCATCTCCTCACGCTTTGTTAAGAGCATCCTGTAACTGAGCAACATTCGCCTGCGAAATATCAGCACAACCAAGCCATTCCATAAACGCATCCGCCATCGAGTATTGGGAAATATATTTCGGTCTGACAACATCAACAATCGCATCATAACCTTCTTTCCCTTTCATGGTATAAGCTGATGATGTACCACAATAAACTGATGATGGTTCAACATTTATCCATTGATTATCCCGATATATTTTTAGTCCGGTAATCCGTTTTCCTGCGCTTTGATCCGGGTCATAGCCGAAGTCCAGGCCATAACAATATGGATAACTTCCGGTCCCGGTTCCTTTCACGCCATTATCCAGCGCATTATCAATCGCACCTTCCAGAGTCCTTAACAGCGTCTCACCGGTAATATAATAAACACCAATCGGAATCGCGAATGGCAATAATTTACCGGCAATATCGGCAACCGTAATGTCACCGGCAGGTAAAGAGCAGCGAACACCACCAGCATTATGAATCCCGAACTCAGCAGGAAACCCCTGCAGTCTCATCACATGTACAAATGACTGAGCCACTAAAGGCGCAATTTCACTTCCTCCGTCAGGACCAGGTAATCTGGTGTGATAGAGCGAATTTTTCAGGCTAGTAATTTTTTCTATTTCCTGCTGCCTGACGACCGGCAGGTAGCGACGGTGCAGAATCTCCTGTATCACAGGATGTTTCGGGCAGTTTGCAATCAGCGTGTGTTGTTCTAAATAATCTTTCACCCGGGCATAAACCTGTTGATCAATCGTCGCTTCCCGGGCCGCATCCACAAATAACCGCCGCCCGGTCAACAGTTCATTTCTGCCTTCAAACCGGATTACCCGTCCGGAGGCATCAAAGTCAATATGACAGTGGCCAAGCGCCAGCGCATGCAAACCGGACTGAACAATATATGTATCTCCGATCCGGATACCATATGGATCTGACTTTTCAAGTCCGATATCAGAAAAATCACCCTGAAGAATATGAGAATGACCGCCAATAATTAAACTGATACCCGGCACCAATTCCGCCAGCTGTATATCCGCTTCATAACCAAGGTGGCTTAATAAAATGATCTTATTAATGCCCTGCTCACGAATGGCCCTGACAGTATTTTCAGCGACCAGAGAAGAAAGGACGAATGGCGTATCCGGATCCGGATTTGAAATTTCATCCATCCGGTCCAGAGATAAACCAAATATCGCGACCGGTTCCTGATTCATCGTCCGCACTATCCACCGGGCAGTTTGAGTACCGGTATCGTAACTGTAGACATTCGGGCATGAAGATAAGGTATCTGTTTTTTCCATATCTTCACCACTTAAGTCCCAGTTACCGGACAACAGCGGAAAATCAATATTTTGTGCAAACCGGGCCACACTATGATTCCCCAGATCCAGCTCATGATTTCCGACGGTCATTGCGTCAATACCGAGGGCATTCAGGAGCTCCGCATTGGCTTCTCCTTTAAATAAAGAGAAATACAACGTACCCTGAAAACAATCTCCGGCATGGAGTAATAAAAAGGCCCGTTCTTGCTCAGCTGCTTCAGCTCTGAGCTGCTCAGCACGCGAGGCAATCCGCGCAAAGCCGCCAGCACTGACATAAGGTGAAACGGTTTCACCATCAATCGTGAGTTTCAGTTGCAATGACGAGGGTTCAAAATATGAATGGGTATCATTCAAATGAGCAATAGTGACAGACAGGGGACGATTTGTATTAGACATGACACCTCTTTAAAACGCTTTCTTCAGATCATAGTCACTCAATCATGACAGACATATGACATTTCCCGGTTATCACAGCGTCCGGTGACGCTTCATCATGGGTTGTTTTATACCCAATGATTGCTGTGTCTCTCACCCGAACTGATAAGGTTTACTGGTTGATAACTTTCGGCGGGAAACCAGGAGCTGTTTTATACCGGATATGAACTCAATTAAGGGATGTCAGAATGCGCTCTCTTCCCCGATAAATCAAGTACACCTGACCGAATTGACCGGAGATAAAGTCTGAAAGTGAGGGTAAACAACGAAAATATAAAGGCTTTTTGTATTATACCCTTATATGGGTATATTCTTAACATATAGTCTGCTCAGGAGAGCTGTTTATGCAGTTAGAACGAATAGAAATTTCAGGCTTTCGTGGTATCCGCCGTTTATCATTAAGTTTTAACGAACTCACGACACTCATTGGTGAAAACACCTGGGGCAAATCATCTTTACTCGATGCTTTAACAATCGCGCTGCCGCCGGATGGCGCACTTTATGAATTTGATATTCGAGATTTTCATGTCGATTACTCAATTTCGTTGCCCCAGACTCAGTCTCTGCAAATTGTACTCAGCTTCGTGACCACCGATAAGGGAGAAATTCATTCAGGCCGGTATAAAAAACTCAAACCGCTCTGGCAAAGGCTTGCCAACGGACAAAACCAAATCATTTACCGCCTCACCGGAACACGCGAAGCTGAAAATATCCACACGCAATATAGTTTCCTCGATCAAAACGGTAATCAGCTCTCACTTCATGCCTCTGAAAAACTGGCTCAGGAATTAAGTAGCTTACATCCGGTGTTGAGGATGAAAGACTCGCGACGCTTTCATCCAATATCTGATAAAAAACATGCCGGGCCAGCTACCCGCACGGAAAAACGAATTAATAATACCTGCCGCAGGCTGATGGCTATTCCGGGACATGTGAATAAAGGGGAGATTAAAAGCAGCCTGAATGCCGTCAATGCGCTGGTCGAACATTATTTTTCTTTTAAAAACCGCAGTAATAAACCTGCGCCTCAGAATTACACCAGTCTTGTGTACGCAAACCCTTCAACCGAAAAGACATTCAGCCAGTTTGTTGAAGAGACGAAAAACCGGCAAACCCGGCTTTTGCTGATGATTTTGCTCAATGCTTATTTGCAGGCAAAAGGGCCAACGAATCTTCGTCGTTGTGCCAGGCCGGTCCTGATTATTGAAGATCCTGAAGGCCGTTTACATCCGACGCATCTGGCAAGAGCCTGGAGCCTGCTTCAGTTTTTACCAATGCAGAAAATCCTGACCACTAACAGCGGCGAGCTTTTGGCTGCCGTCCCAATTAATTCAATCAGGCGATTAGTCCGCTCAGCAGATAAAACTCATACACTGGCCATACCTGACAATATTCTTTCATCTGACGAATTGCGCCGGATTGGCTTTCATATTCGCTTTCATCGCTCAAATGCACTGTTTGCAAGATGCTGGCTGCTGGTTGAAGGGGAAACCGAGGTCTGGTTATTCAGTGAATTAGCCAGACAATGTGGCTATAATCTGATGGCCGAAGGGATTCAGATCATCGAATTCGCTCAGTCAGGGCTGAGACCTCTGATTAAAGTCGCCAAAGCGCTTGCGATTGACTGGCATGTCATTACCGATGGTGATTCAGCCGGAAAAAAATATGCCATGACCGTAAGAAAGCAACTGAGTCATGATCTCGAAAGCCACAGGCTGACTTCTCTGCCGGACAAAGATATCGAACACTATTTATATGCCAATGGTTTTGAATTTTTCTTTAAGGATTTAATGAAAATACCGCGTAACCACCCGATTCCGGCCAAAAAAGTAGTGATTAAAGTGTTGAAAAAATATGCCAAACCGGATCTGGCCCTGGAGATCTTATCTTACTGTGAACAACAGGGAACCAACATAATTCCACCTTTATTAAGAAAAACAATTAAACGGGTTGTTTTAATGGCAAAAGAAAACACATGAATCAGAACCACTGATGCACCCCGATTGAATCAGGTCAGCACCGAACGTCCTTCCATCATGTGCAGGCCTTCTTTAATCACACAATCGACCAAAGGATAGTCATCCATATCATTGCGCCAGATAAATGACAAAGTGCGGTTCATCATCAATTCCGGGACTTTCAGCTCCACCAGTTCACCCTGCTCAATCAGTGGCTTCACTTCCAGATAAGGTAAACAGCTCAGATAGTCGCCATTCTTCACTAAACGGGTCAGAACGGGAACAAAATCATATTCCCGCCAGACATCAAGATGTTGCAGATAAGGATAAATAGCACTTTCAAACACCGCCCTTGTTCCCGATCCGGTCTCTCTTAACACCCAGCGGGCTTCTTCAAGCTGTTTAAAATCCACAAACGGTAATTTGGTATAAGGATGATCAGCAGATGCCACGATCGTTAAATGATCATTACACCACACTTCCTGCCTGAGACGATGATCATCACAGCGCCCTTCAATAATGCCGATATCACAGCGGTAACTGAGCACATCTTCCAGAACTGCATGGGAACTTTTTACCGCAACTTTTATCTGTATTTCGGGAAAAGTATGATCAAGCTGGCTGACTAATTCAGGTAATAAGTGTTCTGCCGGGGTCTGACTGGCACATACGGATAAATCGCCGCTCAGACTTTGCTGTGCGAAAAAACCCGCCTCAATCTGTCGGGCATCCTGTAACAAACGTTTCGCCCGCGGCCTCAGCCATAAACCCCAGTGTGTCAGTGACATTCGCTTGCCCTGACGTTCAAACAAAGGACGACCCATCACTTTCTCAAGCTGTGATAATGACATACTTGTTGCCGACTGCGTCAATGCCAGCTTCTCAGCAGCCAGGCTGACACTGCCACATTCAGCGATTGCATCAAATACTGCAATCTGTTTTAAGGTATATCTCATTGATAATCCTGATCTGCTGTCGTCCCTCACGACAATTGGTACTCATTCTACGTCACCCGGTTTAAGTATCAATAAAATTGATACTTAAATTCAGAATTTCCCATTTTACCGTATGAAGTAAAATCCGGTATTCTACACGTTAATAATGTGCGACAGCGCAAGACTTTAAATTTGCTTTGATACAGTAGTGGAGAGCGCAAATGACTCAAAACACAGACTACTTTAATCCGGCCGAAATGATGGTTGAGGCAGAAAAATATGCCAGCGGTAAAACCAAAAAATCAACCGGTACTATCCTTGGCCTTGGCATGATGGCTGGGCTGTTTATTGGTTTGGCATTTATTTTCTATATCACTGTGACAACAGGCTCTTCAAATGTTGCATGGGGGCTGAGTAAACTCGCAGGCGGTGTGGCTTTCAGTCTGGGGTTAATTTTAGTTGTCATCTGCGGTGGTGAATTATTCACCAGCTCTGTACTGACGATTCTTGCACGGGCAAATAAACAAATCACGACGACCAAAATGCTTTCAATCTGGAGCAAAGTTTATATCGGTAACTTCCTTGGTGCCATGTTACTGCTGGTTCTGGTCGCAGCTGCGGGTCTTTACTCAGGCGCACACGGCCAGTGGGGAGTGAATGCACTGAATATTGCACAACACAAACTCCACCACACATTCATTCAGGCATTCGCATTAGGTATTTTGTGTAACTTACTGGTTTGTCTGGCGGTCTGGCTGACTTTCAGTTCTCACAATGCGGCAACAAAAGCGTTGATGACAATTATGCCGGTCGCACTATTCGTTTCGTCAGGTTTTGAGCACTGTGTTGCAAATATGTTTATGATTCCGCTTGGTATTACAATTCATAGTTTTGCACCCGCATCTTTCTGGCACGACGCAGGTGTTCATGCCAGTCATTATGCCGATTTGACAATTGCAAACTTTGTCCTGAAAAATCTTGTTCCTGTGACGCTTGGAAATATTGTTGGCGGTGCATTTCTGGTTGGTATGTCAAACTGGTTTGTTTTCAGTTATCCGAAAAAAAAGCAGGTATCTGACACCACTTCAGCTCAACAGTCAGGTAGTCCGACACAGCATCTGTAAGCTTCACTGAGAGACTCAGTTAACACAGGCAGCACAATCGGATACGTGCTGCCTTTTTATTAATTTATCTGACACATTTTTTCTGTCACACAAAGGAAACAATATTCAATTAGATTCATATAATTCTTAACAAAGGAAATATGAATGATGAATAAACGAATCAGCTGTTATCTCAACTGTCTGCCCGTCCTGCTCTTCACATCTTGTATATTTGCAGCTTCCGGAGAATTTTCCACGCTGACTTACAATATTGCCGGACTTCCTGAAATTGTATCCAGTGCTGAATCACACCGCCTGCAGGCCACTGAACAGATCAGTTGCTATATCAATGAATTTGATATAGTCAATGTTCAGGAAGACTTTAACTATCATGCAGCGCTCTACGATACCTGTAATCATCACGATTATCGCTCACCTACATCTGGTGGTGCCGGTATCGGAAGCGGCCTGAATACACTCAGCCACTTTCCCTACGAAGACTGGAGCCGCATCAGATGGAGCAGCTGTCATGGCGTTGACTGCCTGACACCAAAAGGGTTCACTCTGGCCAGAGTTCAGCTTCAGGAAGGCGTTTACGTCGATGTTTATAATTTACATGCTCAGGCACAAACAGAGCCAGCAGATTTAAAAGCCCGCAGAGAAAACATGCTTCAGCTGAGCCAATATATCGAAATACATTCTGCAGGTAATGCCGTCATCATTACCGGAGATACCAACACCCGCTACACCCGAAGCGGTGATAATATCCGGGAGTTCATTCACCGGGGATTCAAAGACGCCTGGTTAACCCTTATCCGGGATAATGATGCCCCAGTATCCGGAGCTGATGCTTTAGTCTGCCACCCCCCGTTTACCGGCAGCCAGTGTGAAATCGTCGATAAAGTGCTTTACCGCGACAATGGATACCTCAATCTGAGTGCTTATACTTATGAGATTCGCCAAGATGCAAAAACCAGCACCGATCTGGACTTATCTGATCATCCGCCAGTTGAGGCCCGCTGGACCTATCAGACCAACGATAACTGGCAGTTCAGTCCGCGGATTGGCGGACCTCACGGGATTGAATTTAATGATTATGCTCTGCTGCCTGATCAGCCATCCCTGAGTCAAATCTCGATTCGCAGCGGTAAACGTCTTGACCAGTTGCAGCTCACTCTGAGTAATGGTGAGACAATCACACACGGAGCAAACGGCGGAACAAGACAGTCATTAGCATTTAATCCGGGTGAGTATCTGACATCCGCCACATTCTGCGCTGGCAAGTGGCAAAATCACACCCGAATATTCTATACCCGACTCACAACAAATCAGTCCAGATCCCTGAGTGGCGGTACACAGACAGATACCTGTCAGACATTCGATGCTCCGGAAAACTGGCATATTACCGGCTTCTACGGGCGTAGTGCTGATGAAATTGATAAAGTGGGTGTCATCTACTCTCCCCTGCGGACTATCAAAGCTTCCGGAGCCAACTATGCACAGATGCTCAATCAGGCATCACAACTTTGTCTGAGTACCGGTGAAACAAATCTGACGGAAGTAGACCAGCAGCCCTGTGAGAACAGCCAAAAACAGTTGTGGCATTATGATCCGCGTACCGGACTGCTCCGGAACCGGAACCATCCGGAGTACTGCCTGAGCAATGGCGGTTCATTTACTGATCACGCAAAATTATTGATGACTTCCTGCACCGGCAATGTAAATCAGCAGTTTACAATCAGTAGTGACGGTTCGGTTTCAATGAGAACAATGCCGGATTTCGTTATCCGGCCAACAGGGTCCACACCGGGAGAATCGATTTTTCTCAGTTCATCCAAGTCACTGAATATCCAGAGATGGCAATGGCAGTAAAACAGCGTATTACCTGTAAAAAACTACCTGTAAAAAATCACCTGTAAAAAAAGAATCCTCCGGCATAGCCGGAGGTTTTTCATATGCGCCTATAAGGCTCTCCTACCAGCAGCGCCCTAGCAGGCGCATAGTGATCTGACATTTGCATATTACTATTACTTACGGCCCGTAAACGGGCTACCTGAATATGGGATCGACAGCTGCTCTCCCAATTTATCCTGTTCTAACTGGTGTTGGATGTAATTTTGGATCTTGCCGGTATTTTTACCTACCGTATCCACATAATAACCTCGACACCAAAATTCACGATTACGATATTTGAACTTCAAATCTCCAAATTGCTCATATAACATCAAGCTACTTTTTCCTTTTAGATACCCCATAAATCCTGAAACGCTCATCTTTGGTGGTATTTCCAAAAGCATGTGGACATGATCTACACAGCATTCTGCCTCAACAATGTTCACATTTTTCCATTCACATAATTTTCGCAGTATTTCACCAACTGCTCTGCGTTTTTCACCATAGAACACCTGCCTTCTATATTTCGGGGCGAATACTATGTGATATTTACAATTCCATCGAGTGTGCGCTAAGCTTTTTTCGTCCCCCATTGGGACCCCCTTTCAATTTTTGTTTAACTCTTGTAGTTGCCAGACCACAAGATATTTCTAACAAATTGAAAGGGGTTTTATAACTGACTTATAGCTGTAAGCTTTACGGAACCCCCAGCCTAGCTGGGGGTTTTCTATCCACAAAAAAACACCCGGAGCAATCCGGGTGTTTGATTTGTTGCGCTTTGGGCCGTCAGGTGTGGCGTTACTTTTTAATACCTTCAACCTGTAAATTCATATCGACATACTGAACGATACCCCGGGCTTTAATCCCGAAATCAGCCATAGTCAAACGGGTTTTACCTTCAAACCCGGCACGCTCACCACCCCACGGGTCTTTTCCTGCACCAATGAAATGTGCATCAATGCTGATCGGCTTGGTTTTTCCGTAGAGATTCAGGTTGCCTTCAATCGTAAAGTTACCCTGCCCTTTATCGATTACTTTTGTACTGGTGAACTCAGCTGACGGGAATTTACTGGTGTTGATAAAATCACCACTGCGTAAATGCTTATCACGTTCAGCGTGATTTGAATCCAGACTTGATGTATCAACTTTTACATGAACTTCAGAAGCTTCAATATTCTTAGGATCATACGAAAAAGTGCCTTCGAATGTATTAAACCGGCCAATGATATGGCTGTATCCTAAATGACTCACTTCAAAGTTAATGGAAGCATGTCCGCCTTCCGTATCAATCACATAGTCTGCTGCTGCTGCACCAAAAGACAAAGAAGCTGACAGTGCAAGTCCTGCAGCAATTAATGTTTTCTTCATTTTGAAGCTCCTATCATTTTGCGTAAGGTTTCATCTTTAGAGATAAAGTGATGTTTTAATGCCGCAAGTGCATGTAACACAGCCATAATCACTAATGACCATGCGGCAATTTCATGAACGGTCCCGGCTAAATCAGCCTGGCCTTCAAATAGTTCCCCGGCCCCGGGAATCGTGAACCAGTTAAACACCTCAATCCCCCGGCCATCAGCCGTGGAAATGAGATATCCGGAAATAAATATAATGAACAAATCGAGGTAAATGGTATGATGAACAGCCGTTGCAGCCACTTGCTCGAAACGAGAGCCTTCAACTTTGGGTGACAGTGTAGAGGCTTTCCAGATCACCCGGAAAATAGTCAGCAAGGCAAAAAGAATACCTATTGATTTATGGATAAACGGCGCTTCATGATACCAGTGACTGTAATAAGACAAGTCAACCATCCATATTCCGACACCAAACATGCCAAACACAATGATGGCTGAGAGCCAGTGCATTAACCTTGCGACAAAGTTATAATTTTTTACGGCATTACTCATTGCTAACCTCTTATTTCTCCTCCTCATATCTTACAGATAGGAGATCATTTGCATTAAAAATATGATTTGTTGAGTATTCATTATAATTTATATAACTGGTACCTGATCAGGTTGATGAACTTGTTCTAAAATTTTGAATATGTCTAAGGCATTGAAAAAGTTGCTGTATACATTAGACAAACACTGAAAAAAGTAGTAAGACAAGATAAAGGCCAAAATACAAACAAAGCCATCATTTAGCAGGAGAGATATACCCTTGTTATTAGATATCCTGATCCAAAGTGTCAATGAGTTCCAGTCTGACTGTATGGCATTGTGTAATAAGCATTATCCGACCATCCACAACCGGGGAATGACGGAGCATCATCTCGGAACGGCCTTTGCGAGGCGCCTTTCCCGGACCCTGATCGAATTCGGACATTCCTGTGAGTATAGCCATATCGAGGTCAATACAAGTACTGAGTTACCTCATCATTTCAGAGTCACGTCAGATGCAGGAACCGTCTGGATCCTGACCCATCATATGGTCAGTGCCAGTGAGTCTTGTAAAAACAAAGTGTTACAGGATATTACCGCCTGGAAAGATGAGTATGCGTTTGCTATTCAGCCAACAGATATTTTATTACTTTTGGCAGATCACTGGATGACAAGAGGTATGAAGAGCCGGGAACTGTTGTATTGGTGGACAGGAAAACTTCCGGATGAAATTGATGAATATAATGCACAGGGAATTACGCTGCATAAAAGTGATTCCAAAATGGTCCAGATTCTGGAGAATTATCACCATGTTTCTCCCTGCTATGTGAAATACACCCATCCCCTGAAACGTTCTGCCGATCAGCAACTGGTGCGCAAATATATCCAGCTTTACGCCGTGCTCCAATGGGCATAATCTGATCTTTCAGCCTGCGCATCTCCGGCATGTATCAGGAAAAAAAGCCCACTCAGTCATGAGTGGGCAAAAAAGACAAAACAGTGTTTCAATATATAAAAAATATCTATCAGAAGAAGTACTTAATACGAACCCGTGCACCAAAATCTTTATCGTTTGTATCTTCAACTTTTGAGTAGTAAGAACCCAGATAAACTGACAGATCTTCGACATCCATTACGTTGGCAATTTTATAAGATGCATAAGCTGTGTTTACTTTCACATCAGAGCTACCTTCATCTTCGTCGGCATAAATATAGCCCAGACCAAAGCCTTTAAATAACAGGTTTGCACCGAAAGATGAGTTCTCTTTATCAGAGGAGTCAAAATCACGGTAAGCATAGTTGACATTGATGCTCAGATCATTAGCCGAGTACTTCACTGTCGCGCCATAACCCATGAAATCATTGCCACTATCAGCTTCATCAGCAGTCAGGTTTGCTTCCATACCACCAGCAATTTTCAGAGCATCAGTGACAGAGAATTCAACAACCGGGCGGACAAAAATTGCATTTTTATCTGATTTTTTGATATCTGAATTACTGTCTCCGGCAGAATTTCTCTCCTTAAATAATGAAGAAACTTCAAAATAAACACTATCAAACGATTTTGAATAAGCGATTTGACCGTTATCACCACGACCACGGGCATCTTTCAAACGGTACACATTCAGTTTGTCGCCATCACCAGCAAACTCAAGCATTGTGTCCTGACCAACCGGGAACATATCATATGCTTCGTAACGGCCAACTTTTAATGACCAGTCTTGTTTCTGACCGAATGCAACCCATGCATCATCCAGCTCAACATCACCTGTTGTTTTCAGTAATGGCTGAACCTGTACACCAATAAAACGCTCACCGGAAAGCATCCGTTCTGCCGCAACATTCAGCAAAACACGACCATCCTGATTAAATTCCTGTACATCTTCGGCATTTTTATCGCGGTAGTTAGTATCAAATTCAACATCACCACGAATTGAGAACTGACCTTTTTCATTATCAACGCTGATTCCGGCCTGCGCAGACAGCGCTGCAGAAATCAAAACAGATGCAATAGAAAGTTTACCCAAAGTGTTTATTTTCATCGTTTACTCCGTTGGTCTAACACCAATTATTTTTTGTAGGGCGACTCAGCAACCTCAGCAACCACTGCCCTGAACTATTCACGTTGCTGATGTTTTAAAATCTTACATTCACAAAAAATTTCGTAAAACGAGCTAAATCACACATTGGGAACGTTCCCTTTTTTGATGTCTCTTAATTTGGCTTTGTTCACAATTAAATCTGAAACTCAACTCAAAAGAATGATCAACCTCTTATTTCAGCCAATTTATCAGCAAAATAATATGGGATTATTTATATGCGATCGATATTCAATCAGTTTAAACAATAGGGAACGAGACCAAAACTCATGTGAGAAAGATCAAAAAAATAATCAGCGACTATGTACCGGTAACGGTGAAAACACAGGAAACAGTGAAGGAAATGAAGCTTAAACTGAAGACAACAAGCGATTTCTGTGTCAACGCTGTGCAGATTTGGAGGAACAAAATTCCGGAGCGGGAATGAAAAAAGCGCCCGTACACAGGCGCTTTAGCTTTTACAGAATCAGGTCATCAGATGATTTTATGACTCACTAATCATCAAACGTTTGTAGGCAAGAAGTGAACCATCGGTATTTGCCTGCAGGTTAAACATGTAAGTCTCATCGGGACCATCAAAAACCGTATCATTATTCATATACGTATCTGGCTCTCCCCGGCTGACGTAATCTTCATGTGTGGTACAAATACTCTGACAGAAGTAATCGCCAAATCCGAATTGAGAAACAACAGAATCAGCATTATTACTCCGTACCCGGAAATGGATATGAATCGCCCGGCTGCTGTACCAGCCCGGAAAACATGTCTTAAAGTTCACTCGTCCTGAACTATCAGTGACAGCAATACCACGGAACCATTGCGAGGCTAAAGCATCTTCAGCATCACCGGTACAATAACTGCTGTTAAATCTGCCTGTGTCCGATGCATCCGAAGTATCACCTGAGTAGACACCTTCAACACTACAGTGCCAGACCTCAATCTCATAACCGGCTAAAGGTTCACAACTTTCATTCGTTAACTGAAAGCAGAGTTGTGTCGGTAAACCAACCAGACCTTCCGAAATATCCTCCCGGTAGACACTATCAAAATAACATGGCCCTTCAGTCCGCTGCTCTGTTAAAGCCACAGTACAGGTTGCTCCGGTGGCGAATATACTGTCATCCGGGAAGTCAGCAGTCATTGATTTCGTACCGCCGGATAACCAGTCTGCAGAAGGGTTATCACCACCTTCAGCCGGCTCTGCGGTTCCGCCGGATGTTCCACCCGGAGGTCCATCCGGGCGGTCAGGACGATCAGGTTTTCCCGGTGGCCTGGCAAACAGCTCACGGGCACTCACCCGCCCGGCTACGGCAGGAACTACCGCAACGGCTGCCAGTGAGGCAATGGTTTTCATTACTTTACGGCGTTCCAGCTGACATTTCTCATGATCATTCATTTTTTTTCCTTATGATTGTTGTTGAGCTTCATTGACAAGAATAATCACCGCCAGATATGAAACAAGTTTGTTTACATTTATTTACATACCTTTAACATAATGCAATCAGCACAAGGGAAAACTGCGGGAATCAGCCTTTATCAGACCGATTCAGGCTGAGAATAAGTCAGAGAAAACGTGACACAGAAGAAAGGGAAACGAGTTCCTGTGTATAAGGATGTTGAGGCGCAGAAAACAGCTGACCGGTATTGCCCTGTTCAACAATTTGTCCCTGACGCATCACAATCGTATAGTGACAAATTGATTTCACGACATTCAGATCATGGCTGATAAACAGATAAGACAAACCATACTTTTGCTGCAATGATTTGAGCAATGCCAGAACCTGAGCCTGAACAGTCCGGTCCAGAGATGAGGTTGGTTCATCTAACAATATGAATTTTGGCTTCAAAATCAATGCCCGGGCAATTGCGATCCGTTGCCTCTGACCACCGGAAAACTCATTGGGATAACGATGACGGGTGCCCGGGTCCAGCCCGACTTCTTCCATGACCTGACAAATACGGGCTTCTGCATCTGCCTGGCTCAGTTCCTGATGAACCAATAATCCTTCACCAATTACCTGTGCCACAGACATGCGCGGATTCAGTGCTGAAAAAGGATCCTGGAATACCACCTGCATTCGGCTGCGGAATGGCAACATCCCTTTTCGGTCAAGGTGTTGAAGCTCTTTATCCTGATAACGAATCATACCTTCGGAATGAACCAGCCGGAGCACCGCCATCCCTGTTGTTGACTTACCAGACCCGCTTTCTCCGACAATCCCGATAGTATGACCTTCTTTTAAATCAAAACCGACATTAGTGACAGCCCGGACATAGTCTTTTACCCGGCGGAACACACCGCTGCGAATCGCAAACCAGACTTTCAGGTGCTCAGCCTCAAGCAATGTACCGGCATCCGGACGAACAGGAACCGGCCCGCCCTTCGGGTCAGAATCAATCAGCTGGCGGGTATAAGGATGTTCCGGCGCACTGAATAATGTCGCGGTATCATTGGTTTCAACCAATCGTCCCTGCTGCATTACAGCAACCCGATCAGCAATCTTGCGTACAATGCTGAGATCGTGAGTGATAAACAGCATCGCCATGCCGAACTCTTGTTGAAGTGCTTTCAGCAAATCGAGAATTTGTGCCTGAACAGAAACATCCAACGCTGTGGTTGGTTCATCAGCAATTAACAATTCCGGCTCATTAATCAGGGCCATCGCAATCATGACTCTCTGACGTTCTCCGCCAGATAATTCATGGGGATAAACCGAGATTTTTTGTTCCGGATTGCGTATACCGACCTTCTCCAGCCATGCCACCGCTTTTGACTCAGCCTGTTTCTGGCGAAGTCCCCGATGGATTGAAAGCGTTTCGACCAGCTGGCGACCAACCGGGTGTAGCGGGTTCAGCGAAACCATCGGCTCCTGAAAAATCATGCCGATTTTGCCGCCACGAATACCTCTTAGCTGCCGCATTGAGCACGTCAGGGTATTGACATCACCAAACTGTATTCCACCTTCAAGATAGTGTGCAGCACGGGCCGGCAACAATCTTAATATGGCATTGGCAGTTACAGACTTCCCGGAACCACTCTCGCCGACCAGCGCCAGTGTTTCTCCCTGACTGACAGATAGAGAGACCTTATGCGTGACCTGCTCTACTCCTCCGCGGCGTTCAAATCCAACCGAGAGATTTTCGATCTTCAATACTTTTTGATTCATGACTGGCTCCCGAACTGATGTGGATCAAAAGCATCCCGGACAGCTTCACCGATGAAAACCAGCAAAGTCAGCATTACAGATAACACGACAAAAGCCGACATACCAAGCCATGGCGCCTGCAAATTTGCTTTTCCCTGCGCCAGTAATTCACCTAATGAAGGAGAACCGGCCGGTAAACCAAACCCCAGAAAGTCCAGCGAGGTCAGCGTTGTTACGGAACCAGACAGAATAAACGGCATCATGGTCAGTGAAGCAACCATCGCATTCGGTAACATATGCCGCCAGATAATCCGTTTGTCGGACACCCCAAGCGCCTGTGCTGCTTTCACATATTCAAAATTACGACATCGTAAAAATTCAGCCCGGACCACGCCAACCAGACTCATCCAGCTGAATAAAACCATGATGCCAAGTAACCACCAGAAATCCGGCTCGACAAAACTGGATAAGATAATCAGCAAAAACAGCGTCGGCATGCCTGACCATACCTCGATAAAACGCTGACCAAGCAGGTCAATCCATCCACCGTAATATCCCTGCGTCGCTCCGACAAATACACCAATCACAGAAGAAATGATGGTGAGTACAAAACCGAACAGCACAGAAATCCTGAAGCCATAAATAATCCGGGCCAGGACATCCCGGCCTTTATCATCCGTGCCCAGCCAGTTCACACTATCCGGAGCAGAAGGCACACTACCGCCGGTCACATTAAAATTAATCGTGTTATAACTGAAGCGAATTAAAGGCCAGATCAGATACCCTTTTTCCTGAATCAGTTCCTGTACATAAGGATCGGTATAATCTGCTTCGGTCGGAAATTCACCACCAAACGTGGTTTCGGGATAGGATTGCACAACAGGGAAATAGAACTGATGATCATAAGCAACCAGCAAAGGTTTATCGTTCGCAATCACTTCAGCAAACAAACTTAATACAAACAAGGTACTGAATATCCACAGTGACCAGTAACCCCGTTTATGGGCTTTAAACCGGTGCCAGCGCTCCGCATACATCGGATTGGTCCGGATAATGTTTGAAAACAGCATTGAACTAACGAGCCTCAAAATCGATACGGGGATCAACCCATGTGTAGGTTAAATCAGAAATAATGCCTAAAATCAGCCCCAGTAACGTCATGATATATAAAGAACTGAACACCACAGGATAGTCACGCTGAATGGTCGATTCAAACCCGAGCAGGCCAATGCCATCCAGAGAAAACATCACTTCGATCAACATGGAGCCGGTAAAAAACATACTGATAAAAGCACTTGGGAAACCGGCAATGATAATCAACATCGCGTTGCGGAACACGTGTTTGTAAAGGATGCTTTTTTCATCCAGCCCCTTGGCTCTGGCCGTCACCACATACTGCTTATTGATTTCATCCAGAAAGGAGTTCTTTGTCAGCATACTCAGGGTCGCAAATCCACCAATCACCATCGCGGTAATCGGCAAGGCAAGGTGCCAGAAATAATCTCCTATTTGCTGATACCAGGTCAGCTGATCAAAATTATCGGAAACCAGTCCTCTGAGCGGAAACCAGTCCAGATAATTTCCGCTGGCAAACAGGATGATCAGGAGAATGGCAAACAGAAATCCGGGAATTGCATAGCCGATAATGACCAGAGCACTTGACCAGACATCAAAACGGGAACCATGGTGAATGGCTTTCAGCACTCCCATCGGAATCGAGACCAGATAAATAATCAGGGTACTCCACAGACCCAGAGAGACCGAAACCGGCAATCGTTCCTTGATTAAATCAATCACATTACCGCCCCGGAACAAACTTTCACCAAAATGGAAGGTAATATAGTTCTTCAGCATATCGGTATAACGCTCCAGAATGGGTTTATCAAAACCAAACTGGTGTTTAATCGCGGCAACAACTTCCGGATCTAATCCGCGCGAACCTTTATATCCGGCACCGGGTTCATTTTCAGGCGGCGCACCTGATGTAATATCATCGCCCCCGCCGGTGAAACGTTCCATAATACCGGAACCCAGCCCCTGCGCCTGAGCAATCGCCTGCTCAACCGGGCCACCGGGCGCAATCTGTATAATAAAAAAATTAATGGTGATAATGGCCCATAAAGTCGGGATTACCAGCAGCAAACGACGAATAATGTATGCAGCCATAATCTTATTACCGATCCTTTTTCAGCTTCAGCATTTTTTCTTTTTTCTGTGAAACCCACCAGGTATCCAGTCCGAGATCATACTGCGGTATGACTGCAGGGCGTTCAAATTTATCCCACATCGCGACCCGGTACTGATTTGAATACCACTGCGGAATCATATAGAAGTTCCATTGCAGTACGCGGTCAAAAGCCCGCCCCAATACCAGAAGTTTATCCGGGTCTTCCTGGCTTGCCGCAATCTCTTCTGTCAGTTTATCCACAATCGGCGATTGCACGCCGGCAATATTGTAAGTTGAGTTCAGATAGCGTGAGTTCCAGGCAATCATCAGATTTGGGTCCGGAAATGCGTGTGCGCTGTATACTGAAGACACCATATCAAAATCACGATCCCGCAGCCGTTTTGTATACTGCGTGGTATCAACAGTGCGGATTTTCATCTCAATCCCCATATGCTTCAGGTTCTTCTGTAGCGGAATGGCGATACGCTCGGTGACCGGATTAAAAGTCAGCAGCTCAAATGACAAAGGCTGCCCTGTCTTTTGATTCGTCATCACCCCGTCTTTGATTGCCCAGCCGGCCTGCTTCAATAACCGGAAGGCCTGACGAATCTGTTTACGAATCCGTCCGGAACCATCAGTCACCGGCGAATTAAATGCCTGAGTATATAAACGGGGAGGCAATTGCGCTTTAAACGGTGCCAAAACTTCCTGTTCAGCTTTGGAAGGTAAGCCTTTGGCTTCAAACTCAGTGTTACCAAAATAACTCCGGGTCCTTTTGTACTGGTTATAGAATAAATTCTTATTCATCCATTCAAAATCCAGTGCATAAGTCAGCGCTTCACGAACTTTTGGATCCTGAAACACCGGCCGCGAAGTATTGAAAATAAACCCCTGTGTTGCCGCAGGTTTATGATGCTCAATGCTCTCTTTGACAATTGAGCCATTATCAAAATTAGGCCCGGTATACGCTGTTGCCCAAAGTTTTGCCTGCCCTTCCTGCCTGAAGTCAAATTCACCGGCTTTGAATGCTTCCAGCATCACTGTATCGTCCCGGTAATAATCATACTGCTTCTGCTTAAAGTTATGGCGCCCGACGTTGACCGGTAAATCTTTTGCCCAATAATTATCATCGAGTCCATAAGTCACACTCTGACCCATTTTATAAGCCACTATTTTATAAGGACCGCTACCAACCGGCGGTTTACTGAGTGGCTCCGCGAAATTTTTATCTTTCCAGAAGTGTTCAGGCAGCACAGGTAAACCTTCCGCTAAACCAAATAAACGGTCTCTGTCGGGTTTCGTCACTGCAAACCTGACCGTATGATCATTGAGTGCTTTGACAGAAAACGTTTTATATAAAACCCGGAATTGTGGCACGCCTTCCTTCATAAATTTCTGAAAGCTGAAAGCCACATCATGCGCGGTAATCGGCACCCCATCCTGAAAACGAGCCTTTGGGTTTATATCTGCTTCCAGCCATGAATAATCATCGGAATAGCGAATCGTTGTCGCGATCAATGGATAATAAGCATCAATTTCATCGCTGGGAGAATACATCAGTGCATCGTAAAGCGTTCCGGAGTCAACCGCTGCAACCCCTCTGGAAGCATAACGATTGAAATTATCAAAGGTTCCGATAGTACCAAACACAACTTTGCCGTACTTCGGTGCATCCGGATTTACATAGTCAAAATGTTTAAAACCTGCCGCATATTTTGCTTTACCGAAACCGACCAGGTGGGTTGTGGTAATTACCTTGCTAAAGCTGGCTGTACTTAACACCATCAATGTACAGCCTAAAATAACTGACTTAATCTTTCCCATAAATGATCCCTGTCTGTCCCCTTTCTTCTCAGGCTCTGAACTACGGAACGTATTCATCAAATTGTCGGGCCATACAGCCCTGAATGCTGAAAATAACTTTTGACTCTGTAAAAAATGACCTGCAATTACCCGTTTAGTTCCATCGCCGCGCAGAACCTGCCGGAAGAATTAAACCGATGATTCCAGAACCAATGCATCATGCCGCCATGTAGACAGCTCAAGCGCAATGATGCCGGACTTTGCAGAAATCCTGCGTTGCAAAAAAATAGCGGGTGTTCCGGCAGTCGCCCGCAGATTGATAGCGCTGTCACCTACCAGACTGCCAAGCGAGATACTATCATGGATATCAGAAACCGTGATGACCGGATCCTGCGTCAGCACTTCAAAAAGATCGCAGAAGCTCTCATTTTCAACAATATGTTGAAAATATTGTAAATTCAGCCAGTAAGTAACCAAAGCAACCGGGCGTTTTTCCAACAGCCTCAATGTTTGAATATAGTAAAGTTCACTGAATGGTGGCAGGTTCATGATTTGACTCGCCTGCTTGTCGGCGAGTCTTTTTTCACGTTTCAGTGCCAGAATTTCAGGCTGGCGTTCCTGCTCACCGGCCAGTGTACAGAAAGTATAAGCCGCAGAAAGAGGCACCTGCAGACGTGGCGGAGAAATAAACCATCCCCGTCGGTCTTCGCGATAGATTAAACCATCTGATTCGAGGATAGACAGCGCCTCTCTGAGCGTCACCCGGGTAGTATGAAATGAATCGGCAAGTTGTCTTTCTGAGGGTAATTTCTGACCGGCAGATAACATTCCCTGCAGGATTTGCTCTTCGATTGCTTCTTTTATTTTAATATATTGCACACATCACCTTCATCTGACCAATATTCAGTGCCGTGTGCCTTGTTCTTTGCGGAGCAACGGTTCAGCAGCAAACCGGAGACTCATGAACACAACGCATTCAGGCAGATACTGAAAGCATATCATGTAATTCAGACAAGTGTTGTATTTGATAATCCACCACAATGTTTTCCGGGACAGCTGCCTGATCAGGATTCAGCCAGCATGTCATGAACCCGAACCGGGAACCCCCAAGAATATCGGACTGAACATTATCCCCAACCATTAAAACTTTTGATTTATCCGGTTTACCCATCTGTTGATAGGCATAATCAAATATTGCGGGATCAGGTTTTGCTTTACCAACGGCCTCTGAAATAACGACATGATCAAAAAAGTGCCTGACCTGATGTTTTTCCAGACGTTGTGACTGAAGACGAATCATCCCATTAGTAATCAATCCCAGTCTGACCCGGCCATAAAGAGACTCCAGCAGTCGTTGTGCTCCCGGCAGTAACGCCGATATGTCGGCCATTGCATCCAGAAAACGCAGATTCAGTTCTTCTGTCGTCAAAGACAGCTGCTCAGCCCAGCGGGAAAACCGCTGATGCTTTAAAGTTGCGGTATCAATTTTCCCATCCTGATAGTCAATCCACAATTGCTGGTTCAATGCCTGGTATTCAGCATAATCCTCATGATCAAAGTCAATGCCCAGCCGGGAAAACATGGCTTTTAACCCGGAAAAATTATCAAACCGGAACAAGGTTTCATCCGCATCAAACAATATCCAATCAAATTTCATTTCAGTCTCAATCCCTTCGGGTCAACAGACCCTTATCATCTAAATTCCCCTGAAGCAGCATCTTCAGATTATTATTTGTGAGTTTATACTGTTTTTAATTTTGATATAATCCACTAAATTTGAAACTAACTGTTTCCTTAAAGTTAACAATCTATGCTAACTCATTCATTTTCATCATTGCCGGTATTTATCGCGGTTGCCGAATGCGGCAGCCTGTCAGCCGCAGCACAAAGACTGAATATTACCAAATCTGCGGTCAGCAAACGCTTGAGCCAGCTTGAAAATACCCTCGGTGTCAGACTTTTTCACCGGACAACCCGGACAATTCATCTGACTGAAGCAGGACAACGTTACTATTTTCACGCCTCACAGGCATATCAGAGCGCACAACAGGGCATGGATGCTGTCGCAGAACTACAGGGACAACCGCGGGGAAAACTGAAAATCACTGCACCCATGTCTTTTGGTATTCGCCATATTGCACCTTTCATTGCCGAATTTATTCGTTTGTATCCGGAGATTGAAATTGATTTACAACTCGAAGATCAAATGGTTGACCTGGTTCAGGGCGGATTTGATATCGCGATCCGAATCGGGCATCTGCCGGTTTCAAACCTGATTGCGAAAAGGCTTGTGATTTGTAAAAGCGTTCTTTGTGCAGCCCCACGATATCTGGACGAAAACACGGAGCCGGCACATCCATCTGATTTACGCGCTCATAATTGCCTGACCTATGCTTATTTTCGTGGCAGTGAATGGCGCTTTTACCAAAAAGAGAAAGCGTTTAAAGTCATTCCCAAAGGAAACCTTATCATTAATAATAGTGAAGGCATACGGAAAGCAACATTGGATGGACTTGGTATTGCTCAGCTGCCAACATTTATCGTGGGAAAAGATTTGGCACAAAGAAAACTACAGCCAATCATGACGCAATATCATTTACCGGAACACGCAGTTTATGCCGTCTATCCGGACAGAAAATATCTGCCAGATAAAGTCCGGACTTTGATTGAATTTCTTCAAAACAAATACGGACATGACAAGCCCTACTGGGATACCGGCTATACATAGCACTCAGCCGGGTCTACACCCAAGCACACTGAAGATGCAGGTTGCCTGAGTAATATTTATATTATTGTCAAAAAACATCATCAGCATATACCACAAGCTCTAATTCAGCTAACATTATTCCGTACAGTTAAACATCTGAAGATAAAGGATAAACACCGTGAATATATTACGCACATCATCATTCATTGGCATGATGGCTTTGAGCGCATCATCTATGGCTCAGGTCAACATTTCAGTTCCGGGTGACGTTGAAATTCTGGTTGCAAACGGCATTAAACCTCACCTGACCGGTGGCGTGTTTGATTATGAAAAAACATTAAGCCTTGCGGACGGGCAGCAACAAATCGTTTTCAGGTACAAGCCGTATTTCTCTCAGGGTAAAGATAATATTGGTGTGGAAAGTGACGTCATTGTTGCCAGCTTTACTGCAACGAATAAATCACTGTCTTTCAAATTACCTAAATACAAACATGCTAAAGACGCTCAGAAATCGATTAAAAACCTTCAGTGGTCATTCATTGATAAACAAAATAAAAAAGTGCAGTTAACAGAAGATAAATTGCAGAAAGAAGGCATGCAGATCGGCAGAAATTACCTGACAGAAATTGCCGTTTATAATCAGACTCAATCGCCTGCGGCAGTTTCGGCTTACGCACCGAAAAATGCACAGGTTCAGCCTTATCAGTCTGGCCGGCATATACAATCCGGCAAGCCAGCACCACAAGGTGCAACAACACCAGAAACAATGCTGCACTACTGGTATGAACAGGCAGACGATGCAACCAAAGCCCGGTTTAAACGGTTTGTAAACCAGCAATAAATCAGCTTATCCGGCAATGGCAGGCATAAGCAACCGGGACAAAAAAACCACCGTCACAATGTGTCAGGTGGTTTTTTTTCAGATCAGAACTTTTTATGATTCGCTCAAAGAGTTAACTGTCTGGGAAACATTCTCAGCGCCTTTATATATTTCATCCATCACAGACGATGCTTCAACAATCATATTGACGCCTTTGTCTGATATGCCAATCACTTCTTCCATCGATGAAGTCACAGACAGGGTTAACTGTTTATTCTCAGAGACCACTTCTGAGATTTCTGCTGTCGATTCAGCCGTCCGGGAAGCCAGCTGACGAACTTCATCCGCAACCACAGCAAAACCCCGCCCCTGATCACCCGCCCTTGCGGCTTCAATCGCAGCATTCAGCGCCAGCAGATTCGTTTGTTCCGCAATCGCCTGAATCGTAGATACAATCTCTTCAATACTTTGAGATTTATCGTTCAGCTGCCTGATTTTAGTTGCAGTATCCTGAACCTGGCCGGAAATCTGCTCAGAAACAGCCACAGAATCAGACAGTTTCTGCGCCCCTTCTTTTGCAATCTGGGCCGTTTCCACAGAAGTCGAATACGCAATCTCAGTCGCCTGATTGACCGCGATATTTTTTCTTTCCTGCTCAGACACATCGGAAGCAAATTTAATGACTTTTGTTACTTTTCCATCTTGATCAAAAATAGGATTGTAGGTAGCTTCAAGCCAAAGCTGTTCACCGTAGCTGTTCAGGCGTAAAAACTTACCATTCTTCATTTCCCCCCGGGCTAAATCCGCCCAGAAGGTCGGATTGTCATCAATAAATGACTGATCACAAAACATCCGGTGATGCTGCCCCTGAATCTGTTCCCGCCGGTAACCGACGGTATTCAGGAAATTGTCATTTGCTTTAATAATGGTTCCGTCCGGCTCAAACTCAATAATGGCCAGAGAGCGGTCCAGTGCAGACAACACACTCTCCATGTATCTTTGTGATTCAGTCTGCTCAGTGACATCACTGGCAATTTTCATGATTTTTTCAACTTTACCATTCACAGTGACGGGGAAATAAGTCGCTTCAAGCCACACCAGTTCCCCGGATTTGTTCTTACGCCGAAACGTTCCTTTCTGCGGTTCACCCCGGGCCAGGTGACTCCAGAAAGTCCGGTATTCTGCAGAATGGCTGTCTTCATCAAAACAGAACATTCGATGATGCTGCCCGATAATTTCTGATTTCTGATACCCCATACAAGTCAACAACAGCTCATTTGCTTCCAGAATCTCCCCATCAACACTAAATTCAATTGTGGCCATACTCTGGCTGATCGATGCCAGCATCCCACGCATTAACGCCAGTTGTTCTTGTAAATGAACATTCTCTTGTCTTAATTTATTAAAAAACATGCAGACACCTGTTATATCCCTGAAAAAAGTAAGCTCTTAAGCCGCATGAAACACCAAGCCTTCATAAAAAACAACCGACAAATGATAAAATTAACACTAAATGTTAATCGATTACATCCTTTATATTCAACAACTCTATAAAATAGTTTAGTAGGAAAGTGAGCAATTTTCAGGCATCAGCACTGATATCATACGAATATTGCGATCCCCCAGATAAGTAATGACATTCATATCAACATATCATTCTGACATTGACTCCAAAATCCTCCAGCCGTCTCTGCTTACTATACCCAAGCAACCTGCATCTTCAGGTTGTTTGGGCATAGTCGTCTTATTACTTATTTTTAATCAATAACACATCTGCTTTTATTTATTTAATTAATAGATTTAACCAAAATTTATAAATAGCATGATGAATCGGGGGAATTATTATAATTTTAAGACAATTTTTTATTTTTCATGACATTTTATGACTTGATAATAAAAAAACTGATCATTAGAATTTCCAGACGTTTGAAAGAGGAACACAAATAATGCTGGCAGACGAATGTAATAAACTTATTTCACAAAGTGGACCCGGAGTTCAAAAAATAATTGTTGACGGGAATACTTATTGGTTAAAGATTCATGGCGAAAATAAATCAACTATCATAAGAAAGCTGTCTTCTGCTATTTCTAAAATCAGCTTATTTTCTCTTTTCCAAACCCAGTCAGTCCTGGATAGTCTGGAACGCTTTGAGCACGAAAAAGCTATGCTGCACTACCTGAAACAGCAAAATTTCTGCGTACCAGACATAGATTTGGAAGGTCCGGGATATTTTGTCACGCATGATGAAGGCACCCCTCTGAACCAGCTCAATGCTTCCAGAATCGATCAGGAACTGTTAAATCAGTTATTTTTGACATTTGCGCAATTACATCAAAAGAATATTGCACATGGACGCCCGGCACTCCGGGATATTATTATTAATAATAATAATGTACCAACGCTGATTGATTTTGAAGAATCAATCATGGATGCTAACTCAATCCTGCAGGCCAGAGATATTTATATTCTGTTAATGGAACTCTATCGCAGAAAAGATATTTCCATTCAGAAAAAAGTCAATGCGTTACTGATATGGAAATCTCAGGTGTCAGATGAAAACTGGGAAAATTTATTAAAAATTAACAGATTAATAAAACGAATCTGTTTATTACCTAAAATTGTTCTATTATTTAAGAAGAAAAATAAACTCAGTAAACAATTATTAGAAACCGTTGCTTTGTTTGAACACCCTGCCCTCAACCAGAAAGCGCCCGTAACTGCACTTTAAATATAAAATTTGAGTCACAGGTCAGTCGAAGAGAAAAACAGTGATCAGTGCAGTTTGTCCCCTGACAAAAAATGTTACCGGAGTCTCAAATAAGTGACACCATTTGTGAATTCCGGACTAAATCAGGCTCAAAATCTCACCGCTTTTGCGTACATTTTTCAGCAATTCATTCAAGCTTTATATACAGCAAAGCTTATCTGATGTCGGTATTCTTCACAGGCAGGCGAAAACGCAGCAGAATGTGTCAACAAATGCCGCTCTTTAGCTTCATCTGAAGCAACCATCTTCACCCAATTTAGTTTGACCGGACAATCAACTTTCGCGGAACCAGCTCAATACCGGGTTGATAACGTTTGGCTGTTGCATTCAGCGCTGTCGCCAGAGCACTGTCAGCAATCAGCTCAAACTGCTGTCGCATGGAGTTGATTTTTACCGGCAGGAAATCAAGCAAGCGATTATCACCAAACGTTGCCAGCTGAATTTGTCCCATCAGTTCGATGTTTTCCAGCAACACATCCAGCACACCTTCAAGTAAAGTATAGGAAGTCGCAACAACAGCATCCGGCACAGTGCCTTTCCGGACCCATTGCTGAAAAATTCGCCGCCCTTCATCCCGGTTAAAATGACGACCATAGCCTTCTATGACTTCAATATCTCTGGATTTAATCGAGGTTTCGAAACCAAGTTGACGGTCTTTGGAAATACTCAGTTCAGGTAACGCACCAATTAACCCTATCGAATTCACTGAACTCTTTAACACCGAATTCGTTAGCTCATGCGCAGCGGTATAATCTTCGCTGACAACACAGGCAAAATATTCATCATCCAGAGGACGGTCAATTGCAATCACCGGCGTTCCTGTTTTTTGTAATCGCATATAATAATCGCTGGCCTGTGGAATCGTACTGGCCACAAACAGGGCATCAATTCGTCTTGCAACCAGGGCATTCACAACCGTTTTTTCAGTCTCAGGATTATCGTCAGAACAAGCAATTAATATCTGATACCCGGCCTGCCGGGAGTTTTGCTCCAGTAGTTTGGATAAGCGGGCATAACTGGTATTTTCAAGATCAGGAATAATTAACCCGAATGAACGGCTGTTGCCAGCTCTCAAAGCAGAAGCAGTGTGATCCGGACGATAATCATAAGCATTCACAACTTCCATCACTTTTTGCTGAGTTTTCTCACTAATCCGGTATTTTTGCGCTTTGCCATTAATGACATAACTCGCCGTAGTTTTTGATACGCCAGCTAACTTCGCCACTTCATCCAGTGTCATACGATTACCCTTTTTAGTGTGCGTCGGATCATAGAAATACACATTTTGATCTATTGTTAAGTTGCATTATATGCTGAATCGATTCACTATAAAAGCTGAAATGATTCAGCAGAATGTCAAATAATGGCAAAACATATATTTATGAGCTATTCATTATTTATCTTCATATATTATGAATTTTGAAGACATTTTGCTGAGTTTTTTTCAAGAATCAACTGAAACGATTCAGCACCATAGGACACATCGCTTTGACTGTCAGGTTTCCTATAGAGAACAACGGTCTGTGTCCGGATAATAAATGAAGCCAATTCCATGGCACAAGGGGCTAAAACATGCTGCAACTAACTCCTAATGACATTCAACTAGGACAATCCCAACCGAACAAACAAGAAGCCATTCGCGCAATAGCTACCCACCTGACCAACAAAGGTCTGGTTGATGCGGGCTATGTCGAAGGGATGCTAAACCGTGAATCTCAGAATTCAACCTTCCTTGGCAACGGCATTGCAATTCCTCACGGCACCACAGATACACGTTCACTGGTCAAAGAAACTGGTGTGGCTATCCACCATTTCCCTGAAGGCGTTGACTGGGGTGACGGAAACACTGTCTATGTTGCAATTGGTATTGCTGCTAAATCCGATGAGCATTTAGGTATTCTGAAACAGCTAACAAAAGTTTTATCCGCAGACGGTGTAGAGCAAAATCTTAAACAAGCCAAACAGGCAACAGACATTATTGCACTTCTCAATGGCGATGTTCAGTTAGAAGCTGATTTTGATGAGTCACTGATTCAGCTCAGCTTCCCGGCGACTGAAATGGCACCATTACTTGCTGTTGCGGCCGGTCTGCTGAAAAACAAAGCCTGCGTGGAAAGTGAATTTGTCGCTGACATTGTCGCAAAAGAAGCAACTCATATCGGTCAGGGCTTATGGCTTGCCGGTAGTCAGACAGGTGTATCCCGGACAGGTTTTGCATTTATCACTGCTGGTGAAAGTTTTAATCATCAGGGACAGGCTGTGAAAGGGTTACTTGTGGTTGCCGCCTGTAATAAGTCTCACCAGCCACTCATGACAAAGCTATCAGACATCGTGCTGAACCAGCAACAGGCAAAATTACTCGATGCAGATAAAAATGGTGTACTGGCACTGTTCGGACTGGCTGAGGAATCCGCTGGCGCGGAAGCAGAAGGCGTCGTGAAAGCTGTATTTAAGGTGAAAAACCCGCACGGCCTGCACGCACGTCCAGGTGCGATGTTAGTGGCTGAAGCGAAAAAATTCGATGCAACCATCAAGATTGCGAATCTGGATGGCGAAGGTAAAGCTGTCAATGCAAAAAGCCTGATGAAAGTGATTGCACTGGGCGTGAAATGCGGACACCAGCTTGAATTCACAGCAGAAGGTGCGGACGCAGCACAAGCTGTTGAAGCGATTGGCGCTGCCATTGAATCAGGTCTGGGTGAAAACTAAGGAGCATCAGAATGACGAAAAAAGTAGTCACAATCACGCTCAACCCTGCCCTTGATTTAACCGGCAGTCTTGACACCCTGAACCAGGGATCAGTAAGTCTGGTCAGTCAGGGTTCGCTTCATGCAGCAGGTAAAGGTGTGAATGTTGCTCAGGTATTGAGTGACTTAGGTGCACAAGTCACAGTCACCGGCTTTTTAGGTCAGGAAAATCAGGATGTCTTCTGCCAGCTTTTTGAAACGATCAAGGCTAAAGATGAGTTCATCCGCGTTGAAGGTGCAACCCGGATTAACGTAAAACTGGTGGAATCTTCCGGTGACGTCAGTGACATCAACTTCCCGGGCGTCGAAGTTTCTCCGGAAGCGATTGCTGCTTTTGAGAAAACGCTGCTCCGCCTTGCCGAAGATCATGAGTATTTCGTTCTCGCAGGCAGCCTGCCTAAAGGCATTTCGCCTGAACAGTGTGCAGCCTGGATAGAAAAACTCCATCAATTGGGCAAAAAAGTATTGTTTGACAGCAGCCGTGATGCTCTGGCCGCAGGCCTTGATGCGCATCCATGGCTGATTAAGCCAAATGATGAAGAACTTTCTCACTTTGTCGGGAAAACATTAAGCTCAATGTCTGAATGCCAGAATGCAGCATCAGAACTCGCATCGAGACAGATTGAAAATATCGTGGTGTCGATGGGTGCTGATGGTGTGATGTGGCTTCATAACAATGAATGGCTGCATGCTAAGCCACCCCGTATGGAAGTTGTCAGTACAGTAGGTGCCGGAGATACACTGGTTGCCGGTCTGTGCTGGGGCCACATGCAGGAAATGAAAAAAGAGGAATTACTTACATTTGCGACTGCCTTGTCTGCACTTGCAGTCACGCAGGTTGGTGTCGGTGTTCCGGACAGAAACGAATTAGCAACCCTACAACAGAAAATCCAATTACAACCGTATAGCCCTCAGGCTAGTAATTAAGGACAAAAGGTCGTATTTATGAAAATTGCCATTATTACCGCATGCCCAAGCGGCGTTGCAAACAGCGTTCTCGCTGCCGGTCTGTTAGAGCAGGCAGCAAAATCCTTGAACTGGTCAGCAACTGTTGAATGTCACTCTTCTGTTGTTGATGGCTACACACTCACTGACAATGATATCGCTGAAGCAGAAGCTGTTATTATCGCAGCAAACTGTCCGGTTGATACATCGCGTTTCGTCGGAAAAAAAGTGTATCAAAGCGAAATTTCCGAATGTACTGCATCCCCATCTGACTATCTGAAATCAGCTGTAGAAAAAGCGCAGCCGCTTTCTCAGGCTCAGGTAACTTCAGCTGCTCCGGCAACAGCACCTTCTTCCGGCACACAGAAAATTGTAGCAATCACGGCCTGCCCGACCGGTGTTGCACATACCTTTATGGCGGCAGAAGCACTGGAAGATACAGCGAAGAAACTGGGTCATGACATCAAAGTTGAAACCCGTGGTTCTGTCGGTGCGAAAAACCAGCTGACTGCTGAAGAAATTGAAGCAGCAGATCTGGTCATTATCGCAGCCGACATTGACGTCCCTCTGGACCGTTTCAACGGTAAAAAGCTGTATAAGACCAAAACAGGGCCGGCGCTGAAGAAGACTAAAGAAGAGATCGAGAAAGCGTTCGCTCAGGCGACCGTATACTCGGCTCAGGGTGGCGATTCAGCACAAGCCGCAACGGAAGAGAAGAAAGGTGTTTATAAACATCTGATGACGGGTGTATCACACATGCTTCCGGTCGTGGTTGCCGGTGGTTTGATCATCGCACTTTCTTTTGTCTTCGGTATTGAAGCATTTAAAGAAGAAGGCACAATGGCTGCCGCATTAATGAAGATTGGTGGTGGTTCCGCCTTCGCATTAATGATTCCTGTTCTGGCAGGCTACATTGCCTTCTCGATTGCTGACCGTCCCGGGCTGGCACCAGGTCTTGTCGGTGGTATGCTGGCAAGTTCAATCGGTTCTGGTTTCCTTGGTGGTATTGCTGCAGGTTTTATTGCCGGTTATTCTGCAAAACTGATCGCAGATAAAGTACAGCTGCCACAGTCAATGGAAGCACTGAAGCCAATCCTGATCATTCCGTTTATCGCCACGCTGTTTACCGGTCTGGTCATGATCTACATCGTTGGTGAACCTGTTGCTTCAATCATGAGCGCAATGACTGACTTCCTGAACAGCATGGGTTCTGCGAATGCGATTCTGCTGGGTATTATTCTTGGCGCAATGATGTGTTTCGACCTGGGTGGTCCGGTCAACAAAGCCGCTTATACATTTGGTGTGGGTCTGCTTGCTTCTCAGCAATATCTGCCAATGGCGGCAATTATGGCGGCGGGTATGGTTCCTGCGCTGGGTATGGGTCTGGCGACATTCATTGCCAAAGACAAATTCGATAACAGCGAGCGTGAAGCCGGTAAAGCATCATTTGTTCTGGGTCTGTGCTTCATCTCTGAAGGTGCAATTCCGTTTGCAGCAAGAGATCCAATGCGTGTGATTCCATCATGTATGATTGGTGGTGCAATCACAGGTGCGCTGTCCATGTTGTTCGGTGCAAAACTGATGGCACCTCACGGTGGTTTATTTGTACTGTTCATTCCAAACGCAATTTCACCTGTACTGATGTATCTGGTTGCGATTGCGGTCGGTACAGCGGTCACTGGCTTTGGTTACGCCTTATTCAAGCCTCGTGGTGAAAAAGCAGCGGCATAAGCGCCTGTTAATGAGGTTCATGGTTTCTGTGAGCCTCATGTGCCAGTGTTTTTACCCCTCACTGGCTTTTTTCTTTCAACACCCCCGAGATCAAAAAAGCCGGATAATCATCCGGCTTTTTTTCACCAATTCTTTTATACCCGTCAGTTTATTCAATCACAGGTTTTGGCTGTACAAAGTGACGACTGGAATCAACCACAGCATTATCTTTCAGGAAGTTATGGCCAAGGGTAATCAGCGACCGGGGTTCAGTTGCCTGATAAAGCTTAAACTCAACCGGCTCTTTGACTTCCCCGATCTCAATCCAGCTCATAATGACAGGAATATGGTCCGCTGAACGACCACCTTTTTCTTTAACCCAGTAGCTGACCGGCAAACTCATCACAGCCTTTGGTTTTTTCGGTAACAAGTGAAAAGTGACCCATTGCTGGCCATTACGTTTAAAATAATGCACCGTTGAAGCATAAATTGAAGACAGCTCATGCCCGGTTTCCATACTGGCCTTCAGAGGTAAATCAATCCCCGGAATCCATATCCATTCCCGGCTTCCCAGCAGCAAGCGCCCATCTCCCATCATGGTATAATGGGGCTTTATTTTTTCCTGACGCTTTTGTTGCTGTTGCTGTTGCTGTTGCTGTTGCTGTTGCTGTTGCTGTTGCTGTAAATGATGGGGTTGCCGCTTACTGAGCTGAAGCTTTTTCTTCACTTCGGGCTCAGGTTTGACGACTTGTTTTTTCTTTACAGAACTGACATGAGGCTTGGTCCGGACAATCACTGGCTGGCTTTCAAGCATCTGAGGATGAATGATGTCTTCCGTGCCTCCGGGAGGAAGCGTCAGGCTATCCAGCCTGGTATGATGAGCGGGCTCAGTTGAACTACAGGCTGCCAGCCCGCCAGCTAATACCAGAGGAACACAACGCTTCCATTGTCGTCTCATTCAATCACCCGTTCATTTTGTCTGATTTGCAACCTGAGCAATCGCCTCTGCCACATAAGAGATGTCCGATTCAGTCAAACCGGCAATATTAATCCGGCTGTCATCAACACCGTAAATGCCATAATCGTCTCTCAGCTGACCCATCTGCGCCGCGGAGAACCCGAGCATCGTAAACATTCCCTTATGAGATTCAATAAAATCAAATACTTGCGTGCTTTGCTCATCCCGTAATGTTTTACACAACATTTGCCGCAGATTCAATAAACGCTGCTGCATTTCAACCAGTTCCTGTTGCCAGACCTGTTTTAGATCCGGATCCTGCAGTACCGTACGAACCAAAGCTGCCCCATGATCAGGTGGCATAGTATAAGTTGCACGGGCAAGCGTCAGAATTTTACCTTTAGCATTCATTGCATCCGCGGCATTTTTACCAATAACAATCGCAGCCCCTGTCCGCTCACGGTAAAGACCGAAATTTTTGGAGCAGGATGAAGTAATCATCATCTCTTCAACGTGCTCAGCCATCCAGCGAAGGCCTTTCACATCTGCTTCAAGACCATCACCAAATCCCTGATAAGCCAAATCAACAAATGGCGTAAAGCCATTCTTCTGCGCCAGTTCTGTGACTGCCTGCCATGCAGCAAAATCAATATCTGCGCCAGTTGGATTGTGACAACATCCATGCAGTAAAACAATATCCTCAGATCCCGCTTTTGACAAATCATCAAGCATACGGGCCACATCCACCCGCTTCGTTTCCCGGCAGAAATACTGATAATGTCTGACTTTCAGTCCCGCGGCTTCCATCACCGGGCGGTGATTCACATAGCTGGGATCGCTGAGCCACACGGTCGATCCCGGCTGTGCTGTGTGAATCAGATCACCGAGCATCCGGAGTGCACCGCTGGCTCCGGGCGTTTGTACTGCCACAAGTCTGTCGGCGACAGGCGTCTCACCAAGCACCAGATTCGCAATACATTGATTGAAAACCTCATCTCCGGCCAGGCCCACATAAGATTTTGTGGTTTGCGTGTCTATCAACCGGGACTCCGCAGTCTGAATGGCACGCATAATCGGCGTCTGGCCCTGATTATTCCGGTATACACCAATACCAAGATCAACTTTATCCGGACGGTTATCCTCACGGAATGCGGCAGAAAGAGAAAGAATCGGATCCAGAACCGGAGCTGGGAGATGAGAAAACATGGGACACACAACCTCTAATTACTTATCACTGAATCTTCAAGTAAACACCAGATTTTCCAAAACCAAAAGTATTTTTTTCTTCGCAGGAGAAGATGACAGAAGACAGTCAGATGCTGTATCCGATTGAAGTAGCACAAGATTTTAAAACTATGCGACAAGTCAGAGATAGAGTGGCAGGATTTATCTGTTTGCCAAAATATTATGCTGTTGGAAAGCAGAATGAGCCTATTTATCTGAAATGAAACGAATCTCCCCGAACACCCTCAAAAGAAATAATGTGTTCAGGAAGAGCCGCAGACATTGTTTATCTTTGAGACAGATTGACACCAAAGGTAAACATAACCTGATGAAACACAAGAATCATTCATCCGGATGCAGCATATGAATGAGTTGATTCGAACTTCCCCGCCAGTCCAGCGACGGGTCCGCCTTATCCTGCTCAAATTTACCGTCAATCAGCACATCAACCCATTCTGTGATATCGCGCTGGGCATCACTCAGTTCGTCCAGCAGGTAACCGGTCCACAGCCAGATATCTTTCTGCGGACATGCCTGCTTCACCCGCTTCACCAGCTTCAGTACCGCACTCAGATTGCCCGGATGTAGCGGATCACCGCCAGACAGGGACAAGCCCCGTCTGTAGATACGTGTATCGTTCAGATCATTGATAATCTGATCTTCCAGTTCATCCGTATAAGGAAACCCCGAACTTAATGACCAGGTGTTCTGGTTGTAACAACCTTTGCACTGGTGCTCACACCCCGAAACAAACAGCGTACAACGGGTTCCGGGGCCATTGACCACATCGATCGGATAATATTTATGATAATTCATCGCACACCGCCCATCAGAGATGTTTCACACGACGTTTCACTTCTTCCTGTTTACCGAAATTAAATGGTCTTGCATCCGGGCTGCCAAGATAACCACACACCCGGCGTGTCACAGACACTTTGGTGGTATCATGGTTGCCGCATTTCGGACAGGTAAAGCCCTTACTGGTACATTCAAATTCACCGGTGTAGCCACACTCGTAACATTCATCAATCGGTGTATTGGTCCCGTAGTAAGGCACGCGCTGATAACTGTAATCCCAGACATTCTCCAGCGCTTCTACGTTGCGCTGCATATTCGGGAATTCACCATAGCAGATGAAACCACCACTGGAGATTTCCGGGTAAGGCATTTCAAAGTCAATCTTATCGTAAGGATTCACCTTCTTCTCAACATCCAGATGGAAGCTGTTGGTGTAATACCCTTTGTCTGTCACGCCATCAATCACACCAAACTCTTTGGCATCGATGCGGCAGAAACGGTTGCACAGGTTCTCACTCGGCGTCGCATATAAACTAAACCCGTAGCCGGTGTCTTCAGCCCAGCGGGTGGTGGCGTCTTTGAGATGCTGAATGATTTTCAGCGCCTCATCACGCAGCTGTTGATCATCATACAGATGCTTCTGACTGCTAAATAACGCGTTGACTGTTTCGTGGACACCAATATATCCCAGAGAGATAGACGCCCGGCCATTCTTAAAGATGTGAGAAATCGGATCATTGGCCTTCAAACGAACCCCGCACGCCCCTTCCATATACAGAATTGGCGCAACACGTGCCCGGACTTTCTCCAGACGACTAATCCGGGTTTCCAGCGCACGCCGTGCCAGTGCCAGTTTGTCATCGAGAATTTCATAGAATTTGCTGACATTGCCGCCGGACTGAATCGCAATCCGGGGCAGGTTCAGGCTGACCACACCGAGATTGTTCCGGCCATCATGGACAATTTCACCGTTTTCTTCATAGGCGGACAGAAAACTCCGGCAGCCCATCGGCGTTTTAAATGACCCGGTGACCTCAACCACACGATCATAATTCAGAATATCCGGATACATCCGCTTGGTGGCACATTCAAGCGCCAGCTGCTTAATATCGTAATTCGGATCGTCCGCTTTGTGGTTCAGGCCATCTTTGATCGCAAATACCAGTTTAGGGAATACTGCGGTTTTATGGTTTTTACCCAATCCGGCAATCCGGTTTTTCAGAATCGACTGCTGAATCATGCGCGATGCCCAGCTGGTCCCCAAACCAAAGCCAAAAGTGACAAATGGTGTCTGACCATTGGCGGTATGCAGCGTGTTCACTTCATATTCCAGCGACTGGAATGCGTCATAACACTCTTTCTCTGTCCGGGCCTGAGCAAAAGACTCAGGATCATGAATATCCCATTCCCGCGCCACAGCCAGATGTTTGTCATAACTGGTTTGTACATACGGTTCCAGAATTTCATCAATCCGGTTAATCGTTGTACCACCGTAAATGTGGCTGGCTAAGGGACCCCTCTATTATCTTACTAAATATTTAATTCCTACTTTGAATTATCCAGCAAAAGCTACTAGTTTTAATTAAGAAGAGATATCTAACTAAATTACCAAACAGGAGCGGTAATGAATACATTTTTGAATCCATGGTATTCAACTATATGGCTCTATGATTCGGATTTTGAACAGAGAAAATTTCCGTTAGTATACTTAGCTAATGGAATGCCTAGTTACACTATTAATCAATACATTTACCACTTACTTGAATCTGAAATTTCTCATAACAAGTTAGAATCTTCAGTAAGAGCATTATGCCATCTTTATGCATTTACATGTGCATACTACGGACAACGAATACTGACATCTGAAGAGGCATCATACCTAGTTGCTAATTTTATTGATGCAAAAAAATTCGGAACTGATGAGTTTTGTATTAGAAACTCCCCTCGCTTTTCATGGCTTAAAAATTTAGGCTTGAATTGGAAACCATTATCCTTAAGTAAAAATGGTATAAGTACCATTAAGGGATATATTAGAGCAATTACAAATTTTGATAAATGGCAAGCAAATATTTATAACATCCAACCATTGAATCCAACGGAAAAATACTTCATATCGGCCTGGCGACAATACAAAAAATTTGAAACAAGAAAGGAATGGGATCCTTTGATACACCTTGAACTTGCCAGGAAACGTAGAAAACAAACAGAAGAAAAATACAGTTCTCAAGTCGAAAATAAGCTTAATTCAAACCACAAGCGGTTAACTATTAAAAATAAATTGAGAATAAGAAAAGCATTTCCACTAGGACGCTTTATTGACCTAGTCGAAACGGCATCCAATCCAAGAGACAAAATGCTAATTCTTCTCCAAGGGGGAGGGTCATTACGTCGTAGCGAACCTTTACACATATTTCATTCAGATATTGAAGGACAAAATGAATTTGGCGAGGCGAGAATCAGAATAGATGACCCTGAAATAGGAATGGTTGAATGGCGGGACCACAATGGAAAATTGGTGTCTGGTACTCGAATTCAATATTTCCAACAATATTGGGCAATGAACAACCAAAATTTTCCAGACTCTCATCCACTTAAATTCTTAGGACCAAGAACTTTAATGGATCGCAAAGATAGCGGTCTCAATGCCGGATTCAAGGGAATGACTTTTGCAGAAAGTTCATGTTCTGACTGGCTTCTTAATGAACGATCTGACGGGAGAACCTATGATGTAAATCATCTTTGGTGGCTAGACCCTGTACTGGGTTCATATTGGTATGAATTATTCGAGGAATATGAAGAAAACTATCTTCGCTATAATTATTACACTGGAGAACGAAACCCTACCGGTTTTCCTTTTCATCCTTGGCTATTTATTGCAATTGACCGTGAACATTATGGCGCACCTTTATCAATACCGGCGATGAAGAAAATCTGGGCTCGACTAAAAAAAAGATTAGGAATAGAAGAAACATTAGGTTGGCATAGCCTTAGGCATATGTTTGGCTACTACTGTGCAAATGTTTTAAAAATTCCTCCTGAAATAACTCAATTTTTCCTACATCACAGTAGTGTCAGTTCCACTAATGCTTATTATCATATTAATCACAATCGAGTACGTTATGAATTAACAACTAAGCAATTGATGGCTGCAGGAATTGAATATATGCCAGAACATTTAATCTTAAAAGATACCCCAATACCCAACTGGCCAAGTGCATGGCAACAAAACCCGCAATATAAGTTATACAAAAAAATATTAATGTCCCATAGTTAACTATTTTGGAATTAGTTATGTCTTCAATAATATTCTCGCAAAAAGATGACTCCAATATTTATATTTCAAAGGGATTTTGGAATAAAAAAAACATCATAGCCAATCTAAGTGATAAACTTTATTTATTGAAACAAGATATTACAACTGACGAATTAGTCAATGTGATGGCTGATCATCGAAAAATGTTTTTATCAGAAAAAATATTGGCTAACACATCACCAACAAAATTGAAGAACGCAACTCAATTCCCATTACGTTTCACTGATATGGCAGAGTTTTCTGACTATTTGGAAGTTAATAGCAACGGAGTTTTACAAGGTAAAACAATTCAAAATTTTATTAATTCACAACCCAGTACTAATCCAGAACAACAATTACTCTCATCAGGTAAAATTATTACCGATACACTACTAAATCATTTCAGCGAATCCCCTCATAAAGTCCTAAACTGGGACTCTGAGAATTTTTTCAGGTTTCTTTGCTCTTTAGACTTATTATTTAACGCAGAATATCTTAAGACATTGGTGCGTGATGATTTATTTTCAATCCTTTTTCGTCTTAGTCAGACTGACTGGAGTACGTTTAACCCAACAAACCAACCACTAACAGCACTAGTAAAAGATAAAAAAAATTTTCTTGTGTCCGTTAATAATTTTAAAGAAATGGGACTTTATGATGATGCGATCACAATTTCTCCAGAATTTGCCATTTGGATAAAGCCAATTTTAAGGAAAATAAAAAGAGGTATATCTACAGAAAACCAACGAAGAAACTTGTTATGTGCTTACAATAAATTAACATTGGCATCAGGACAGTGGCTAGCACTTGGAGCATTAAAAAAATATTGGATTATGCCACCATCCAACCGACTAGTTGAAATATTAACTAGTTTACAAGACAATATTACTCTTCCACTTAGTGAGTTATCGACTCCTGAAGACAAAATTAACCACAAACACTATCCTATGACAGTATATAAAAAACAACAGGCTTTTTTTATATGCTGTACAACCATAAGAGAGATTGAAGATTTACCTCAAAACGTAGCTAATTGGATCTCCTTTAAAAATACCCGCCAGTGGTGGGGAAACATCTTAAATGATTATCAAGCGAAAAATAACCTTCCACTTTGGCCTATAGATTTACTAAATCAACAACGACTAAAAACTGTCTCTAATAGAAAAAAATGGACTGTCTCCTGGGCAAAAGAAAACATGTCTCCTGCCTGGGCCGATTTCGTAGAAACGATGTATCTGGCTGATGTAAATTTAAACTGCAGTACAGCTTCTTCAAAAATTAGAAATTTATATTATTGGGCAAAAAGCCAAAATATTACATCACCTTGGGAAATCACACCTAATGACCTATTAAATGCATCCATCGACAAAAACAAAGTTAGCTTTCGGGAATACTTACAGAAAATTCGTGATAACGCAGACAAAAAAAACAGTAATTCTGACTCACATGTAAAACGTAAAAATTCAAGTACAGTACATATTACCAGTTGGCAAGGAGCAAACTCTGCATTTGAATTGGTCGTATCATATGGGAAATTACCAGGAACACCGGTTAATGTATTGGCACACAAATTAAAAAATCCATTTGAAGGTTTTGAAATACCTTTCAGAACAAAAAGAAGGTCATCTAAAACTCCAAGAGCTCGTATGCTTTATGAAATTCAAGAGGCATTAGTAGATGAGTTGCTTGGATTAGAAAAACAAGAAAAAATAATTAAACAAACACGACAAGACCAAAACGGAAATGTTTTATGTAATTCTGATGGCTCTGCTTTATACGAGGAAAAACGAATTATTGTTGAAGTTCCTACCTTCAAATTTGCAAAAAAAATAGCCCTAGAAACTATTCAGTTGAGTAAAAGAGGTCATCCAGACTTCTTTTATGTAACAAATCCTCAAGATCCTAACAAAAAAGAGTCGATGTGGAATCCATCTACAGCAGTAATTCTCGCTTTATTACTTCTCCTTCCAATTCGCTCGATACAAGCCAGATGGCTAGATCAAGGTCTAATGGATGATATGGTTTTTGATAGAGAACTTAGAGTAATGGTAAAAAATACTCATAGCTTACAGAACTGGACATATTCAAATGGAATATCTCATAGTGAGTTATACGGTAGTCGGTCTGGAATACTCCAAACATCACTCAGTGACTTTCAAGACGTTGAAGAGACAATATTGTGGATATCAACAAATAAAACAGCTCTCTGGGATGGTGCACAAAAAACTGGATATTCATTGCCTTGGCCTGATGGTTTAGATCTTCTGAACAGTGAGAATAATGATGTTCAAGCTCAAGGTCGTAAGTTGGCTAGAGTTTACGAAGTATTAAACTATCAATTTGAATTTATGGAACAATACGACCCAGAGCCTATTCCAATAAGCTTTCAGCACAGCACAGATGAATCGTATAGAGTACCTCATGACGAAGATGAATTAAAAACTATGCCATGGTTTGTTCCTCTATGCCGAGATCTAGGAAACCCAATATCGATAACTCTTCCCAATGGCGAAACAAGTTTTGCCGCCCCTTGTATTCCAAGAAGTCGTATAGTGAAACTGTACTCGGCTCTTTGTTTTCATGTTGAACAAAAACTTAAAAAAAATAAACAACTAAGTGGAATTAAATTAACAGGTAAAATTGATTACAAACATGCCTCTCATGCGTATAAAGGGTATGTACCACTATTCGATATTCATTCATTGCGTGTAGCAGGTATCTCTCATCTTATAGAACTAGGGGTACCTATCTATATCGTTTCTGAATATATAGCAGGTCATTCTACCATTATCATGACCTTACATTATTTCAAGACACACCCGTTGTTTCTTAGAAAGAAATTAATGGATGCAATGCTTAATGGACAATTACTCGATGGATATGAAAGTATCGTCGATGAACTAAGTCATATGGCTAATTCTCAGAATAAATCTATGCGTCTTCACGAAAGTAGTGGATTAACTGAGCACTCAATAGATTTATCTGTCGATTTTGCAGCGCTTTCTCCTGTCGAAGGAGGTGTATGTCTTGTTGGTGGTAGAGGGTCAAGGTGTTATGAATGTGGAATCGAATATAGAAATAGTGATACTCAAGACCGAGCAACCGTACATTATGTTCAAAAATTAGCTGGTTGTGCAGGTGGTCGTTTTTACCGTACAGGTCCAGATTTTTCCCTCATGCAAACCTTAGAAGCAAACAGATTAATGCTGATGCTTAGACGGTATGGAAGAGAACGAGATAGATCCAGCAAACACATCAAGGAGCTTAGTATCTCTATCAAAAATACTAAACTACAACTCGAAGACCCACACCTCAAAAATACTAATCAAACATATCGGTCTTTACAAAATTTGGAAAGTAAACATAGACAAGCAAGACTCAGGCTTCAGGAATTAGATCAGGAAACAGCACCATATATAGCATCTTGGGTTCAACGATTTTTTGATCTAAAAGATTCAGCTATTTTAGCAAAAAAAATTAAAACTTCAGAACAAGGTGATATACCAATACTATTAGTTGGGGAACCTACTATTGATTATAATACCACATCAGATATTGGAAATGATTTATACCTAGCCCGAACAATTCTGGAGCAAACCTTATTTCTAAAATCACAGGGAGTGAGCACATGTGAAGTATCACGTTTATTTGTTGATCAATTTATGAATACCATCATGTCTACAGAAGCTACCGAGTTGATGTTACCGTATAACAGTGTGATAGGTGAAGAAAATAAAGCATGGGTTGCGGCAGTTTGTAGCTCAGTATTAGCACAAAAATTCGGAGATGATGCTGTTCAATCAGCAGGACAGGGAAATAAAAAGCTTGGATTGTTAAATGAGGAAAACCGACCACTTCTCGAACGATTACTTAGCTACACCAAACAGGCATCAAAGGCATCAGAGAATGGTTTGTCCCTTGCACCATGGGATATGTCTGATGATCCTCTGCATATTTCAGACCTTGAAACAGTAAAAATAGAACCCCAAGAAAATAATGCTTAACACACGGAATTTATTTCATGAAAGATCCCAATGAAAAAAAACAAAAAGGAAATGATACAAGTTCATATCGTTCTGATGGTCTGAGTGCAGAGCAGATGTTAGAAGAATTATATGCTCAGTCTAATGATCCTAAAAGGAAAGCCACATTAGATGGGATTAAAACAGCATGTGACGGTATTATTAATGCTGGCGGCATATTAAATTATGCTCGAGTGGCCGCTTTTGCTAAAGCACACTTAGCTGGTAAACCTTCATATTCAACTATTACTAATCAGCGTAGCTTACGAGAATACATAGAATTACGAAAACGTGAGTATCGACTTTCCAAGCCAGAATATTTTCCTACTAAAGCCAGACCATCAACTGACGAACAATTAGATCTTTCAGAACTCGACCCATATACTCGACGAAAAGTACTAAATATTATTCAACAGAACAAGATGTTAGAAAACATGCTCGCTGATCTTACCGAACGTGCCATAAATAATTCAAGAAAACATCCAATTCGAGTTGCTGATGCAATTAGACTGGGACCAGACCCTAAAAATGGTTCATTACAATTACCAAATAATTTTACTTCGAATACTAACAAAAGAAATAGAACTGAAAATACAGACATTTCAGATGATAATTCCAATATAGATATAACATTAGTTATAAATATTATTAAACGGCTATTAGATCTTGTTGAAATTGATGATCCAAATCGAACTCGTGCAACATTATTTTGGGAATATATCTCTGATGACCGTATCTTAACCGCAGAATGGAATGGTGGTGAACAAGAAATGCTTATTAGCCCAAAAGAACTAACTGAATTAAACTTGTTATTAACCAAAGTATGTTAAAGTTAAAGCATATTACGGTTAATAATTAAGCCTCTCTCGATTTAAGCCCAAATCAACTGTGAAGTGCAACACCGCACTCACCTATATCAAACGGCTTTGTTATTATTTTTCAGTTTTTTTATATCAGTCGATGGCGGAGAACCAAATAATCGGCGATATTCTCGACTAAATTGACTTTGATTGTTATAGCCTACTCTTAACCCAGCAGTCGCCGCATCAACGAACTCAGTCATCATGATTCGGCGAGCTTCATGAAGACGGATCTGTTTTTGAAACTGTAGAGGGCTAATTTGCGTAATGGCTTTAAAATGGTGTTGTAGTGACGAGATGCTCATGTGAGCGTGATTTGCCAAGTCAGCTAATGTGAGAGGTTCATTGAATCTCTGTCTAATCAGGGAAATAACTTTTGATATCCTATTACTATGACTGTCAAAAATCGCCATCTGCGCAAGTATGGGGCCAGCTGAACTTCGTAATAATCGATAGATTATTTCTCTTTTAATCACAGGAGCCATGAATTCTATGTCATGCGGAGCATCTAGCAATTTAACCAGCCGATAAATTGCTTCCAGCAGTTCCAGTGAATGTTCACATGCGAAAACTGACGTTTGCTGTTGCTCTTTTGTTCCAAATGACATTTTATAGCTGTGTTCAATCTGAACAGCTAAAGCGATATCTGCAACTTCCTGACGATCCAATCTAAATAGCATCCCCAAATATGGTTTTTCTTCCGTTGCATCTAAAATGATTCCTGCAGCTGGCAAAGTTTGAGTTATGAGTAAAAAAGAATCTTGATCATATCTATAAGTTTTTTCCGCAATAATCATATCTTTCGCACCCTGAACGATAATACACAGCGAAGGGTGATGGATCATATGCAAAGGTGGTTTAGCGTGCGAGGAACGAGCCAAAACCAGGTTATCAATTTGTGAGTTTATCGTTGCATCTTGGGGAAGATGTTTGGCAAGTATCTGAGAGATCTGAGTTTGAATTCTTTCCTTTTGTAAATGTTCCTCATTTGGTTTAAATGGCGGAAACACATTTTCAATTACATTCATAATTCCCCTCAAATATCGAATTTTCGATACTAATACTAGTACATAACTATACCCACTAACAATAGGGTTACTATTTTGTGCAAAAATCCAAGATGAACAGACATGACTCAGCATCGATAAAATAAGAAGATCTCAATTAAAGCGACATCACAAAATGTCATTGCAATTTTCACAAGGAGTTAATCTTGTCTACAGAATATGAAACACCCCCTAAAAAGCAGTGGTATATCATTGCTGTTCTGAGTCTGCTTATGGGATATGCATCTATTTCAACTGATATGTACTTACCTGCACTCCCCTCAATGAGTCAAAGTTTGCAGATGAATGGTTGGAATGTTGAATTAACGATTTCCAGTTTCTTAATTGGACTGTGTACAGGTCAACTGTTCTGGGGGCCCATCAGTGATAACTATGGCCGTCGCCTGCCCATATTCGCAGGTATAACACTGTTTATCGTTGGTTCTATGGGATGCATTTTTTCAACAACGGTTCCCAGTATGATTCTTTGGCGAATTATACAAGCTTTGGGGGCAAGTACCGGGCCTGTACTTTCAAGAGCAATGGTTCAAGATCTTTTTTCTGGAAATGATCGAGCTAAAGTGTTTTCAAACTTAATAACGATTATGACGTTAGCTCCACTGATTGGCCCTTTACTCGGAGGACAAATCATACAATACAGCTCTTGGCGTACTATTTTCATTTTGTTGGTTTTTATCGGATTCATTACGTTATTTCTAATAGCAAAATTTCCAGAATCATTCCCTAAAGAAAAACGAGATAAAACGCAGAAAAAAAGAATATTGAGAACTGTAGTGGCATAGTGAATTTGGTCACTTAGTTAGAGGTGATATCATCACCTCATAAGTTAACAGGTGACATTATGAAAAAACGTACAAGACGACTATTTAGCGCAGAATTTAAGTTAGAAGCAGCCCAATTAGTCCTAGACCAAAATTATTCTGTAACTGAAGCAGCCCAAGCTATGAATGTCGGCAAATCCACGATGGATAAATGGGTTCGCCAGCTTAGAGAAGAACGCCAAGGTAAAACACCGAAAGCCTCACCGATGCCCCCTGAACAAATAGAAATTCGGGAATTAAAAAAGAAGCTGGCTCGTCTTGAAGAGCATAATGAAATATTAAAAAAAGCCACAGCTCTGTTGATGTCGGACTCACTGAACAATTCTTGATAATCAAGAAACTCAAGCAGAGCTACAGCGTAAAAACATTATGCGAAGTCTTCAATGTTCATCGAAGTAGTTTTCACTATTGGCTTAAACGGCCAACGGTAATTAATGCTGAAACAGTAAAACTACGCAGCTTGGTTAGCGAGGCTCACGCTGCAAGTAATGGCTCTGCAGGAGCGAGAACCATTGCAGATATAGTTACAAATCAGGGTGTAAAGCTTAGCCGATACCGAGCGGCAAAGCTTATGAGAACTCTTGGTTTAGTATTGACCATTACAGGTATTCCTCATAAGTTTAGCACCGAAATTCGGGTCTAATCTTCTTTTACAAGATAACGCATCCATACTGTACTATTATCTTGAACTTCAACATTTATTAATTTAAAACAAACTACTTTATTCTCATTAATTAACTGTTCACTGGTAGAAAATAACGATGATGAATCTGAATTGCCATCAGCTACCGAGGCAATAACAATACTAAGTTCATCGCACATACCAGCCTGAATAAATGACCAGTTAAGTATCGCGCCACCACCAAGCATTAATGTTCTAATACCAAAAAGATTTTTAAGTTTGCTCATAGCGACTTCATAATCAAGTGAATTGCTACCGGCAATAATATATGAGACACCTAGATTACGTAGAAACTGTTTATACGCATTACTGGCTTTTTCTGTCAGTACTTCAAGGACATGTGCTGTCGTTTCCCGATAATTTAGCGTATTGCTATCCCAGGCTAATTTCCCTGATGGGTCAACAGAAATATAATATTTTTCGGCATTACTATCTGCAACAAAATCACCTACAGGAACTGGTTCGTATGTTTCAGGTAAGTCAGGAACTTTATAAAACGTAAAATTATCGTCTGTTGTTACTCGTCCTGATAACCAGCCCTGATGTTGGTAATATCTAGTTTTACCAAATGCAATCTCATAAAAAGTATCAGCAGCAGAAGTATACTCTGGTAAGTTTTTAAAATTTCCGACGATTTTGCCATCTATCGACGTAATCATATGGCAAAAAATATAAGGTCTATCCATTTTTAAATTTCCTAATTACTTTATCGTTAGAAATACATTTTTATTTGTCTAATTGATTTTTATGTAACCAACGATTTAATTCATCATCTGAAGGCGTTCAGTGAACGTTTAAACTGAGCTTTAGCACCTTTATAATTTGTATCCTGTAACCATAATTTCGTTGTCACAAACAACTCAGATGATTATACGAATCTGAATATCATTAATTAACAGCAGAAATACGAATATACTTATCAGATATAAGGCATAATAAACTAAGTTGAATATACTCAAATTTAGAATGGAAATTCATCAGTTCGTAAATTTATTCTAAGGAATCTAGCATCAATACATAGACTGGACCTTAAGCATTAAGTTTTTCATAAATACCATCTAAGGTCCTGTCTTTCTTAGATTTTCGTTGTTGTGATTTAAGTGCGTTGTTCGATATATATCGAATAGCCCAGTCCAAGTGATTTGTTATTTCTGACAGAGCTTGATGACAGTAAGCCGTTAATATCGGGAGTAACCAGACATCAACATTTTTGGCCGCTTTGTATACCGATACGCTTTTGGCACTTTGAAGAGCAATACTTCTCCTCAGTATTAATGCCAGAAGGCTTGCCCAGACCAATCCCTCAACAATGGCTTTTTGTGCTGTTGCAAAGCGCTGCCAGTTCGTGTCCGACTTTAGCTCTTTAAACAGCAACTCAATTTGCCAGCGGCAGCGATAAATTGCCATGACATCATCGGTTGAATACGATTCTCTTGGCAAATTAGTGAGCCAGATGCAATAACGTTTTTCTTCAGTAAACCAACGCCTTATGAGTCGAAACTCCTGTTTCCCTCTACGTACTGTTAGCTCAAGAATAGCGGAACGATTTGTTTGTCGACAGACGTCTTTAAGAGCTTTTCCGACCAATTTTGGGAAGCGTCGCCCTTTGCCATTACGAGCTTCAACAATGATAGGATTCAAAGACTTACCACCACGGACAAGGAAGTAGCCTCTGTGCTGATTAATTTGCTCAAAATAATCAAAGTCTACGTAACCGGCATCAGCCAATAACAGCTTGTTTCGCAACGTTTGGGATTGAGGTAAATAGGCTCGTTCAGAGGCAGTATCTGCCGTGATGGTCATAGCGGTCGGAGATAGACCAGACAAAGACATTGTCATATGACATTCGATAGCTGCTGGTTTTCTTTTGAATCGACTAGGGAATACTTCCCCCAGTCCATCATGAACTCGGAACGAGCTGCCATCTTGCAGTAAAACCTCATCAAAACAGGCTAACTTTTGAGGTTGAGCAGGAGTTTCTAACTGGGAGAACTGTGCAATAGCAGACTTTACAAGTGATTTCATAAAGTTAGGAAACTCATCTTTACGAAGCTGATTATGAAATGGTTTATAGGCGACATTATCTTTTTCACTCAAACACATGCCATTAAATTGTCGGTGCAAATCGGCGATAGAATGACAGTTCCCCTTACTGAGGGCAGCAATTAAGCTTAAAACTAATTGAAGAGGTTGGATCGCTCGTTCCCGCTGAATAAATCCGGTCCATTTAGCAGAATTAGTAATAAAATCAGCATTAAAGAATTGCGTTAACTGGTGTTTTAAAGAGATAATTGTCGTCGGCTTCATGGCTTGGTTTGGTTGTTGTTTGGCGATAATTATCTGATCATAAATGAAGCCTTTTTTCTACCTAAAATTCAAAGAAAAATAATCAGTTAAGTCTTAAGATCCTGTCTATGAACACCCTCTAATGAAGAGGCATGTGCTACACTCGAATTGCCAGATTCACCTTAACCTAGAAATGAATTAAAACGCAAAATCTACATTTCCATTGCCGTTAACTATGCCTTGAATAGCATTTATGTCATAAATATACTGAGTGTGACACCGATACTCAGATATATCACTGAAGATCGGTATCGTAACTTTATAGGAAAAAACGATATTTCATACATTATGTTCTTGCTTTGCCACTTCATCTATAGCGAAAGGTAAAAAATTACATAGTAAATTTTAGCTCCTAATTCTCTAAAATAATTAGAGCATTAAATATATTCATTCTTACATAACCATTAGATTTTAAATTTATAATCTGCTTACATAATATTTAAAAATGCTGCCCCACGAACACCACCAGAATCACCATATTTTGCTTTTATTATTCTAGGACTCTTAGCTATTGGAAGAAGATATTTAGATATACGTTGAGGTAGTTCATCGTAAATTAAATTAAAATTGGATAATCCTCCACCCAATACAACCACATTGGGATCATAAGCCGTAAATATATTCCCCAAGCAAATTGCCAAGACTTCCATAAAACGCTCGACATGCTCTACCGCTTTATAATCATCACAATCATATGCATGAATAATATCTACTGCTTTCCTTTTTTCTCCAAAATAATGCTCATATAGTAGTTCGAATCCGCGTCCGGATAGATAATTATCTATACATCCGCTTTTACCACAACCACAATTAAATAAAGGTGCTTTATCTGAACCTAGATAAAACCAGGCATCAATAGGTAAACGGATATGACCAATTTCACCGGCTACATTATTCTTTCCGGAAAAAACTTTTCCATGATGAATCAATCCCCCTCCAAAACCGGTACCTAAAATCAACCCCATAACAAATGACTCTTCTTTTAGTTCGTCATCCCATGCTTCAGACAGCGCAAAACAATTCGCATCATTTTCAATTTTAACCTCGCGTCTAATTTTCAATTCAAGATCTGAACGCAACGGTCTTCCATTCGCAGAAAGAACATTTGCAGTCAACACTGTACTGTCATCCGCATTTTCTATTCCGGGTAACCCCAAACCAATCAAACCTTTTGATCCAAATTTAAAGTCATATTTTTCAACAAGTTCAGCAAGAACGGTTAACAACTTTTCATAATTACCTGTTGGAGTCTGAATTCGCTCAATTGCTACTCGTTCTAGATTTTCATTAAATGCACCAAATTCAATTTTGGTGCCACCAATATCAAAACCGTAATACATACAAAATATATAATCCTATTATCTACTAAATTTGAATTTATCTATCTGCCGATGAACCATGAACAACACAAGATGTCTTATTTTCCCAACCCCAGCCATCTCCATCTGGATCTGAAGTTGAAGAAGCACAATAAGGAGAACCATTAGGCGCTTTTTCATTTGAATTTTTAACTATACAGCTTTGATTATTCTCCCATCCCCATCCATCACCATCTGGATCTGAGGTTGAAGAACTACATACTGGATATTCATCAGAAGAAGTTCCGGTATAAATTGTCGCTATTTTTGATGTGGTATTTATACCATTAGAACCATAAACAAGTATATTTCCCCATGAAGTTAATGAATTTTTATTCCAATTATTTACAATATCTAAATCTGCAGTGGCAGAATTATTTCCAGACCAAGACCAGCCAATATATCCAACATTTAATGTTTCGCAACGCTCCATAATTGATTTTTCATCGACATTTGAACCTTTATGATTTGCGGCAAACTCACCTACAACTAATGCTAACCCCTTATTTATAAATGACGTAATATAATTATTTACAGTGTCATAATTTCCATACACTTCATACATATGAACACTAAAGATTGTATTATGTTTCGGATCTGAATCGAATACAGATTGAGCATTATTCAACATAACGCTTTGCCAATCTTGCCCCCAATTAGGAGCATCTACCATTAAAGTATGATTAAGACCCGCATTTCTTAACGTCGAAATCGCGTTTTGGGTCTGAGTAATCCATGCGCTCTCCTTCTGATCATTACCAAAAGGCTCATTTCCCAAGTTAATGATAATATAATCTTCCTGACCTATGAGTTTATCTTTTATTTCAAGCCAGTAATCAGCAGCAGATGCTAAATTAGCAGCACTATCATCTTCACCATATCCAGTAGTATCATGAACCTCTAAGATAGCTATTAAATGATTTTGTTTTGCTAATTGGATAATATTTTCAACATCTTCAGCACTATTTTTATTCCAACGATGTCCGTTGCTTAATACTATTCGTACCGTATTTGCTCCAGTTGAAGCGATTCCATTTATAGCATCATTTAATTTATCTGGATACCATGAATGTGCATGGTTGATACCTCTTATAACAAAAGGGCTACCATTACCTTCATATAACACGCCTCCGGAAACATATAAACCGGCATAAGAAATAGAGGATGTACATAAAAGTCCCAATATTATTAATACTGTTTTAATCAATTTCATATCTATATCCTTAACTGATATTTATGGGAAGTTTTCGAATAGCTATAAATAAGGCCGTTAATTCTAAACGGCCTGAATAGTGGCTGACTTATATTTTCTCTAAGAATAATTATTTCATAACGCGTTTTTTAGCACGTTCCCAACGTGAATCGAGTTTTTCAAGTGCTTTATTAAAATCACCAGATGTAATAACATCCTGAATATAGCCACCTGAATAAAAATCAATTTTCGAACGATTAGTTACTGCAATAAATGTCGATGAGTTAACTGGAGTCTGAATAACTTTAGGGTTGTAACTCATGTATTCTTTAAGTTGTTCTAATGATGGTTTTTTCGATTTCAGGGTAGGAATAAAACCAGCAATCTTTTCAAAATCCGACTTTTCAATCAAGAATTTAAGATAAGCTTTAGCTGTTTCTTTATTTTTTGAGAACTTACTAACAGCATAACCCCAGTCATGGTTCATTTGAGCATTTAATTCACCAGACTCATTCGAAGGCATTGGCATAAATCCAATATTATTTGAATCAGCTCCACGTTCAATAACCTGAGGAATTACCCAAGTTCCCAGGTAATACATAGCTGCATCGCCTTTCGCAAAAGAATTTTTTGAATCTTCCCATGAATTTGTCATCAAGTCTTTTTCTGTCAATCCATCATCGATTAACTTTTTAAGAACACTCAATGATTTATGATATGAAGTTTCACCAGAAAATGGCTTATCTTGCTTAAGCATTTTTTCGTAAACGCTATCATTACCTTCTGCAATCAAAGGGAATTTATCCCATTGTTGTAGTGGCCACTGTGCTCCAAAGTTGATGTATAACGGAATTTTACCATTAGCTTTAATCTTTTCTGCTGCATCAAAAAAATCAGATAATGTTTTGATGGGAACATGAACCCCTGCATTTTTCAAAACCTGTTTGTTATAAACAAGCCCTTCAACAGAGTTTCCCATTGAAATGCCGTAAGCTTTACCATCATTTTCCCAGGCATCGTAAAAATAAACCTGATCAGAACGATAGAGATTATTTAAAGGTTCATAGAAGTTTTTGTACTGTTCAGATGGAACCGACGGAAGAATTAATACCAAGTCGCCATAATCACCTGTATTCATACGAGGACGAATCCCACCTTGATAGTCAGCGAAGCCCACTACCTTAACTTCTGTCACTTTAGGATAAAGCTCTTTAAATTCATTTTCATAACGTTTGTATACACCAGACTCAACCAAATCTGTACGGTTGGTGTAGAAAGTAATCGAGCCCTGCACTAAAGCTTTATCAATTCCGTCGGTTACTTCGGCATTGGCAACATTGCTAGCTGCAAAGGAAATCGCACATGCCATTATCGTTTTTGTAATCATAGTTACAACTGGTTTCATTCTTTCTCTCCACTTCTATCTTATTAGAGATTCTTAATTATTTTCCACCCAACAAAATATTAACGTTACGATTATTAAAAACCACCCACAAATTGTTGTTACGTGACCATTATCACTTACATATTTCACAACAAAACATCAATAAGGCTTTATCTCTTTATTATCAATATGTTATTTACAAAGCCATTATTTGCACTTTAAGTGAACAATCTCACACTTCATCTAATAAATTGAGCAAAGACACAAAATCGAAACGTTACCATTAATATAAAGACAGATTTTGTTGATAATTAAAAAAGGAATAACAACTAAACATTAAGGACAAGAGATGAACTCTATCCAATATACATTAATAACCCTACTTGCTGCCTGTAGTAATGTACATGCGTCAACAACGCCTTTCCCGATCGATTCAATGGACTCTTTTGTCATTCAGAAAGGCAATATTCTCATGCTTGACAAAAAACCCTTTAGATTTGCGGGAACAAATAATTATTACATGCACTATCGTTCACCCAAATTAATCGATGCGGTATTAGATGATGCAAAATCAATGGGGCTCAATACAATACGTGTATGGGGATTCATGGAAGGCATTACTCATGATCATACAATGCAAGCCAAACCTGGTGTTTTCACTCCACCAGCGGGTACTAACAATGCATTAGATAAATTAGATTACACCATATCTGAAGCAAAAAAACGGGGCATCAGAGTGATTGTAGTACTAACTAATAACTGGGGTGATTTTGGTGGCATGCCTCAGTATGTGAAGTGGTTTAATGGCTCTAATCATGATGACTTCTACAGAAATTCAGGTATCAAAAACGCTTATAAAGCTTATGTAAAACATATGGTCGAACATAAGAACATCTATACCGGAATTGCGAACAAAGATGAACCAGCAATTATGACCTGGGAGTTAGCTAATGAACCAAGAGCCCAATCAGATACCAGTGGTAATCTATTGTATAACTGGGCTAAAGAAATGAGTAATTACGTTCATAAACTAGCTCCGAAACAACTCATAGCTCTTGGCTCTGAAGGTTTCTTCAATCGATCCAATCAAAGTGACTGGACCTATAATGGTAGTGAAGGCGTTGACTGGGAACGAATTTTAACGTTACCTCATATCAATTACGGAACTTTCCACCTATATCCAGAGCACTGGGGTAAACACAACTCCGAAAAATGGGGGACACGATGGATAGAAGAGCATGCGATTGCAGCTAAAAAAGCAAATAAACCAGCTGTATTAGAAGAGTATGGTATTGGAAAAAGCGAACTTAAAAACCGAGACTTTATTTATCAAAAATGGACCCAGTCTGCTTATAATTCAGGACTTGCAGGAAGCATGTTCTGGCTTTTAACTAGCTTCGATCCAGATCAATCAGACAAACTCTATCCCGATTATGACGGTTTCCGTATTTTGAATGATGATAGCCGGACTACACAAATTTTGACAAATCATTCACGTCAAATGCGTGGAATGCATTATTCACAAAAGGATGTTGTCTATCTCTCCTATCCCATCAATGGCATGAAAATTTCTGAACAACATTTCACAGTTCAAAGTTACCCAATGCCAAAACCAGACAACCAGGTAGAAAAAGTACAGCTTCGGGTTCCAGAAAATAATTTAACTCTGGATATGACAGATCCGGACGGTGATGGTTATTATGAAACAAGTATCAAAGCAAGCGATATCGGCTATGGAGAAAAAACATTCATTTCCGTTGCAAGCTTTGCAAAAGGAGAACGCCAAACAGATAAAATAAAAGTTGAAATTGATAAACCAATTAAAGGCTATGAAGTCGGAACAAAATACGACTTCAGTGATGGCACTACTCAGGGATGGCAAAAAGACGGGACCTGGCAGGCAAAATGGAAAACACCTTCTTTAGAAGCTAGTAATGATTTGGGAAGCCCAATGCTCAAACTCAACATGGTTTGGTCTGGAGAAAATGATTGGGAAGAACTTAAAATACGTAACCCGGCAGTACGTAACTTTGCTCAGCATACTAAAATGCGTTATACGCTGTATGTACCAACAAACAAAGAAGATATCGGTGGTTTACGACCATATGCAGCTTTAGGTGATGGTTGGGTAAAACTTGATTCTGATAAACACAGGATTCAGGTTAAAGAGTTGGAAAAAGTTAACCTTAACAATAAATCGTTTTATAAACAAACTGTTGAAATCGATCTTGGTGACGTATCCAAAAAATTACCGGATATGTTTTTATGTATTGTCGGAGATAAATTGCCGTTAAATGGTTCGATTTATATTGCTGATATCGAATTTTTAGACCCTGTTTACTGATTCTTTTCCTGACAAGAAATCTCATCACAAAAAAACGCCAGTGAAAAAATCTGGCGTTTTATCTAAATATAAATACAGATTAATTAATCAAAAAGACGACTTAACTTAACAGTATGCTCTGGCAACTCGTCCCTTACATTGCACGCGATAACATTGTGCATAAGCCGGTATAAATACGGACTCTCCTTTATTGATCATACAAGAGTCACCATTAGCATGAATCAATAGCATAGTCGCATCCAACGGAAGTAGTATTTCCGCACTACTAACACTCATTTCTCTCTGATATGAATCTTCTATAATCGCAAATTTAAAATCATCAACCGGAATAGAATATTCAGCAATACCGTTTTCTGACTCAGGAGACAATAATAAACTGTCATAAGGCTTTTCTTCAAAGACAGTACAGGAAGCTAACTCAGCAACATCAATATATTTAGGCGTTAATCCAGCGCGAAGAACATTATCCGAATTTGCCATAATTTCTAAGCCAGTTCCTTTAAGATAAGCATGAGGCGTTTCAGCATCCAGATACATAGCTTCCCCCGGTTTTAATGTAATAACATTCAAAATGAGCGGAGCAAATAAACCGATATCTCCCGGATACTGTGCTGCCAATTCAGAAATTAATTCAAAAACAGGATCTTTAGACAATTTAGTCTGAGCCAAAAGCACAACCAGTGCCATTTCTTTTTCTTCCCCTTCCAAAGACAATAACCCTGAAAAAAATCTTGCCAGACCTTCTGCATCCGGGTGATGAATAAGATCTTTTACAAGATCACTAATTTCTGGAATAGCTAAACGGGAAAAGTTTTCAATGACAGCTGTAATTGAGCGAAAACCATTCATCGCCTGATATTCCGTCAATGCGTAAACCAATTCCGGTTTATGATTAGGATCCTTGTAATTTCGATTGTAAGCATTCATTGGTATTTCCAGTTCATTTTCCCTGGCAAAACCGACTTCAGCCTGAGTTTTGTTTGGATGAACCTGAATCGACAAAGCATTCCCGGCAGCAAGCACTTTGAAAAGATAGGGAAGTTCACCAAAACGCTTATAAACGTGTTCACCTAACACTGCCATCTGATTTTGCGCGATAAGTTCAGACAGTTTGATTTCTTTTCCGTTTACTTTAACCGATGAACATCCGTTTGGATGGGCACCCATCCAGATTTCCGCTTGTGGTTCCCCGTTTTCATTAGCAATGCCAAATAAACAACTTATAGACGTTGTACTTCCCCACGCATAATTTTGAATAATGTTTTTCATTGGAAAAAAAACAGGTTGGACGATATTGTCATGAAAATTCATTGCACAAGACATGATTAATTACCTTTAAAAATAAATGGCTCACACATACCTATGTAAGCCATTGAGAATTGAGAGAAATAAGTTAGGCAGCAGCAGCCATTAATCTGGCTTTGCGAATTTTCTTCAAAGTAATGCAGGTAAGTGCAGTAACAAATGAGCCGGCAATCATGCATAGCAATGCAAGCAACGGATCATTCATTGCACCTAACAAAGCAACTACTGGACCACCATGTGCAACGCTGTCTGTAATACCAAATGAAAATGCCATTACTGCAGCTACTATAGATCCCAGCATGTTTGCAGGAATAACGGAGACCGGATCCTGCGCGGCGAAAGGAATTGCACCTTCGGAAATACCAACCAGCCCCATTGCACCAGCAGCTTTACCTGTTTCTAATTCAGATTTTTCAAAGATATCCAGTTTACGACCAAGAAAAGTTGCAATCCCCATACCCAAAGGTGCAACAGGAATCGCACAGGCCATGGCTCCCATAAATTGTGTTTGGCCACTCGCAATCATGCCGACAGAAAACAGGAATGCGACTTTATTAAATGGACCTCCCATATCAAAGCCAGCCATACCTCCAAGCACAATACCAAGCAGAACGACGTTGCCGGAACTCATACTGGTCAACATAGCAGTCAAGCCGTCCATCAGGCTGGCAATTGGTGCACCAATAACAAAAATAAACAAACCGGCAATAAATAATGAACCTGTAATTGGCGCAATCATGATAGGAACTAATGGCTGAATAAACTTATGATAATTAACCGAAGTTATCCATTTCACGAAATACCCGACGAGTAGTCCGGCAATAATGGCACCAATAAAGCCTGTACCAGCTTCAGCTCCGTAAAAAGAACCATGATTTGCAATCCAGCCACCGATCAGACCTGGGGCTAATGCAGGGCGATCAGCAATGGCATACGCGATATAGCCAGCCAAAATAGGGATCATCAACGTAAAAGCAACAACACCAACATCCAGAATCTGATTCCACATACTACCCGGAGGAATAGCCATACCAGACTCTGTCGGTTCTCCTCCGATAGCGAGCGATAATGCGATTAATAAACCACCGGTCACAACAAATGGAATCATGTGAGATACACCATTCATCAAAAACCGGTACATATCTGAACGAGCCTGTGAGGCTTTATTGGAAACAGATTGAGCACAACCCTGTTCTGCTTCATATACAGGAGAAGATAATGCCTGATTAATTAATCCCTTAGCATCCTTAATAGGCGCTTTCACATTGGTTTTTATCAGACGTTTACCGGCAAATCGGGCCATATCCACTTGTTTATCACAAGCAACAATTATCGCATCTGCACATTGTATTTCGTCTTCTGTCGGACTGTTCTTAACACCGATTGAACCGTTAGTCTCAACCTTTATCTGGTAACCAAGTGCTGACGCCCCTTTTTCCAAAGCTTCGGCAGCTAAATAAGTATGTGCAACACCAGCAGGACAACCAGTGACACCGATAACAAAACCTTTTGTTTCAATATTTGAATCAGTAGCTAAAACATCCTTCTTCTCAAGTAATAAAGCTAAAGCCTGATCGTTTGTTTCTGCCTTAAGAAAGCTGTCAATAAATCCTTCTTCTATTAACTTGGAAGAAAGTTCGGCTAACACTTCGATATGATGATTATCACCACCATCAGGTGAAGCAATCATGAAAAACAGCTTTGAAGGCTGACCATCTTCTGCGCCGTATTCAATACCATTCCGGCTCACACCAATCACAACTGCAGGTTCAAGTACTGCAGAACTTTTAGCATGAGGCAGAGCCACACCATCTTCAAACCCTGTATTACCAAGCTTTTCACGTGCTTTGATATCTTCCAGGAACTTCTCTTTATCTGAAATGCGCTTTTGTGAATAAAGAACATCAATTAATTCTTTAAATACTTCTTCTTTAGAATTTGCCTTCAGATCAAGACTAATTAATTTCTCATTAATTAATTTAGTGATCATATAACACCCCTTTTATTATATGTGTCGTTCGAGGGGTATTTTTATTCTTATCTCAATTCTGGACTAGTGAAGAAAAAACGCATTAACTGGAAAAATGTATCACCATAAGTGTAATGTGATGTTGATCGTCACGGCTGTCGGTAAAGTTCGAAGAGTAACACTCACAAAAGAACACAACCTATTGAATTTATTCTTATTAAGATAAATCCAATCAAGAAAGATAGTATTCCTAAATAAAAAATTACTGTATTTTTGATACTTTAACTGGATTATTGTAACGTTTAATCAGAAGTGTGATTTTACTCAATAGGCAATTTTTCAATTTCGTTATATATCTATTTGTATCATCTCACAGGTACACGACATGATTTTTTCTGACTTAATTTCATCAATATTAGCTGAACGCGAACCATTTAATCACATCTGGTTTGCCGGCGATTTTCATACTCCTCCTGAATTTAGTTATCAGGTGAATTTTCCCCGCTTAGAATTAGTATTGGCAGGCGAATACATCAATGAAATCGAAAATGATGAAAAGATGATAATGCATATCACCGCTAAACCTGGTGATGCCATTTTCATTCCGCCAAACTGTTGGAATAAGCCTGACTGGAATACCGACTGTTCCGTTCTAAGTATGTTATTTGGAAGGCGTCAGTTAGGGCTGAGTTTTGTCAGCAAAAAAAAAGGAGAAGATAATTTTTACGATGTGCAAAAACACAGTATTCAAACCCGTTCCGGATTTGCCATCGATAATATTCTGGAAGCATTAAGCTCACTAGCCAGAGAGAGTCATAAGAAACCAATGGATGAACTGCTATTACAAGCACTACTCCAGTACTGTAGAACAATGCTCGACGCACCTACAGAGCAATCACATAACCGGATAAAAGATCTCTATCAGGGTATCTGTATTTATATCCAAGAAAACTTCCATCGAACAATTACTCGCGACAATATCGCCAAACGATTCAGTCTGTCTCCGAATCACCTATCACGGTTATTCAGACAACAAGGGCATATGACCTTAGCCGATTACATAACATGGGTTCGAATTGACCGGGCAAAATTTATGCTCAAAAAATATAACTTCAAATTAAACGAAGTTGCTATACGTTGTGGATTCAAAGATGTGAACTATTTTTGTCGCGTTTTTAAAACGCGGACAGGGAAAACTCCTTCTGAATATCGCAGTTCACTCTGAATGCCCGAACAAAGACAAAAAAAACTACAGCAGAAGTCGTGAAGAAGCATACATCAGTAAAGCCTGAATATCAGCGCTGTTGCGGGTCAACAACAACCGCTCACCTATCGGTTCACACAACAAATTACGCGTCAGATTTGTCGCTGCTATAATTTGTGCTTTAGTTGGTTGTTCCGGCAACACTAACCCTATTGCTAAATGAACGCTTCCCATATTCGAAGACCAGTCTATGGGAGAATCACTTGTTATAACAGCAATAGTAAGCTGCTCAACAGGCTTAAACATCACATGAGGCAAAGCAATCCCAGGAAACATGCACGTTGCAGAACGCTCTTCTCTTTTGATAAAGGCTAAAATCAGTTCATCTGTATTTGATGGATAAATCATATTTGCCAAACCACTTAAACATTCAAACTGAGTTAACGATGTCTGAGCTTTAGCATAGTGCCAGTTCACTTCACAAGAAGGTGAAAATACCGACAACCTATCCACCAGATTCTCAGAAAATTCATATTGAGTTTTTGCCCCAACTAACACGAAGTATTCCGCTATAATATCTTTTAAAACAAAACAGGCTAATTCGGCATCAACCCCTATAGCAGTAATCTGGCATAAATCACCAACATGTAATCCAGCTTTAAATACTGATACAGACTTATTTAACTCTGCACATCGATTTTTGGTAATGTTGATAATATGGATGATACTTTTAAACTTCTTTGCCAGCCGACTTAATGGTGATGCCACGCGGGCACTTACACTGGCATCACTGACAAAAAAAGTAATCTGATATTCATGCATTCGGATTTATTACTTTCGACAATGAATAAGAAGAACTTTATCTACATTAAGCAAAACGTCTTCAATTGGGATATGAATGACATTCATTCCATCAAAACGAGCAGCTTGCTCTATTTCAATATCTGATACAATCAGCACTTTATCTGCCTGAGAAATATCCTGAGGAGTAAGTTGATTCTCAATTCCCATCGCTCCCTGAGTTTCAACTTTGATGTGTACATTATATTTAGGGGCTGATTTCATAAGAGCATCAGCAGCCATATATGTATGAGCAATACCTGTTGGGCACGCTGTCACCGCAACGATTTTCATGATTATTCTCTATTGTGTATTTGAGTGAATCTTATCATATGTATCCCCGTATAAGTTGACTTAGGACGATTAAAATAAACGACCATCATCACAAAATTTTTTCTGTGGTACATTAGTCCAGCAGATGTTCTTTTCTTCCTATTTTTATAACTTCTGCGTTGATTACTCTATGCTCAAACATATAAATAAAGGGTGACAAAACAATGAATATTACAAACCTTATTGAGCCCGAGATCATCTGTTTGGATCTGAAAGCTCAAACCAAAGATGAAGTGCTGAAAGAACTCGTTGAGTTACTAAACAACGCAGGTAAGCTCTCAGATAAAAAGCAATACTTAGCCGATGTTTGGAAACGGGAAGAAATTGGCAATACAGGTTTTGAAGATGGTATCGCAATTCCACATGCTAAAAGTAAATCTGTTGCAAAACCCGCTGTTGCTGTAGGCATTAGTCGCACCGGAATCGATTATGGTGCAGAAGATGGCGAACTTTCCGATGTATTTTTTATGCTCGCCTCTCCTGACGGTGATGATAACCATCACATTGAAGTTTTGGCTCAGATATCCAACAAACTCATCGAAGACGGTTTTATCACAAAACTCAAATCAGCAAAAACCGTTGAGCAAGCCAGAGCAATGCTTACTGATATGCCATCAACAACATCTTCTCAACAACCGGCCATATCCGAAGATTTTTCTCCGGCCCCAAAAAGTCAATGGAAACAGAATTTGGGCAGGGCAAAAGAACACCTTTTATTTGGTACATCACATATGATCCCATTCATCGTTGCTGGTGGTGTACTGTTGTCTTTATCTGTCATGATCTCTGGTCAGGGTGCAGTTCCAGAAGGCGGAATTCTTGCTGATATCGCCAAGATGGGAATTGCCGGACTAACATTGTTTACAGCAGTGCTTGGTGGATATATTGCCTACTCTATTGCGGATAAACCAGGGTTAGCTCCTGGTATGATTGGCTCCTGGATTGCCGTCAGCCAATATAGTACTGGTTTCCTTGGCGCAATCGTTGTTGGGTTTTTCGCGGGTTTTGTCGTCCGTACACTTAAAAAGATTAAATTACCAGACAGCATGAGCTCCCTCGGTTCAATCTTTATTTATCCCTTAGTAGGAACATTCATTACCTGCGGTGCCGTTATGTGGCTGATCGGCTCTCCAATTGCCCATGCAATGACCGCTATGAATGGATGGTTAGCAGGAATGGCAGGATCAGGTAAAGTTCTCTTAGGTTCGATCCTTGGTGCTATGACTGCCTTTGATATGGGTGGACCAATCAATAAAGTCGCAACATTATTTGCACAAACTCAAGTTGATACCCAACCATGGTTGATGGGTGGTGTTGGTATTGCTATTTGTACTCCTCCGTTAGGTATGGCATTGGCTACTTTCCTTGCACCGAAAAAATTTAAACGAGATGAACTAGAAGCCGGTAAGGCCGCTGGTATCATGGGAATGATTGGGATTAGTGAAGGAGCAATACCATTCGCAGCCGCAGACCCTGCACGAGTCATCCCGGCAATTGTTGCTGGTGGTATCGTTGGTAACGTTACTGGTTTTATTTTCCACGTCATTAACCACGCGCCATGGGGTGGCTGGATCGTACTGCCTGTCGTAGATGGAAAAATCGGATATATTGTCGGTACCATAGCAGGTTCTCTAACCACCGCATTAGTAGTCATTTTCCTAAAAAAAGTCGTTAATGAAGATGACGAATATGAACTAGAAAACACTCAGGTCTATAGCTCCGTTCAGGGAGAAGGAGAAGCAGACATTCTGGCAATAACATCATGTCCTTCCGGTGTTGCTCATACATTCCTTGCGGCAAAATCTTTAGAAAAAGCAGCTCATCTTCTGGGCATAAAAATTAAAGTTGAAACACAGGGTGCGAATGGAATCAGCAATCGCATCACACCTAAAGATGTCGAAAATGCCAAGTTCATTATTTTTGCTCATGATGTGGCGATAAAGGAACCAGAAAGATTTAAAAACATCCCACAACGAGATGTAAGCACGAAAGAAGCCATGCGTAATGCAGCCGCACTGCTGCAGTAAGATTAAGTTCCTAATAGTCCTCCCCCCGGACTATGCTCCTCGGCCCCTATTAGGGGCCTTTTTTATCAAAGAATTTCGAAAAAAATAAAAATAGACTTTTAAAAGCTAACTTCAACACTTATTTTAACTCAGGAAAGAACGCATTCTCTCCAGAGTTTTTTATATTGGATAATTATTGTTTGGTTTTCACCTTGTACTTATATTTCCTGCTAGCAGAACTGCATTAACAACCTACACCCATTATATAATGAAATATAATACAAGGTTATTCTTATATAATTAAAACTCGATTTCCGCTCCGGCTACGTAGGCCATTTCCGCATCATCAGCATCAGTATTTGAAATTTCAGCAAATAACTTTACATCATCAAATTTTGGAAATTCATAGGTGACATTGGCATACCATTCATTCACCGACTCTTCAGCTTCCGGTTTATTATTAACAAAACCAAGAGCCACTTTCGTCGAATCTGTAACACCAAAGGTTGTGGCAAAATTATAGACTTTCAGGGTGTCTTCAGCTTCGGAATAATCGGCAGCAAAAGTGGCAAAGCCAGCATCATACAAGGCACTGACGCCGTAAGTATTAAAGGTAGCACCATCGACTTCCACTTCGCGGTTCTGGTAGGAAGCCGCCAGTTGCAGGTTCTCTATTTCAACCGCAACGTAGGCATCAAATGATTGTTCGCCTTCATTGTCTTCACCTTTAGCCTGCAGGTCGGTAGACAACATCAGCTCTACGTTTTCCATATTGAAACTAAGCAGAATAACATTGTCGCCATCGGTTTCATCAAACGCGACATCATCTGAGTCCATTTCATAATCTTCCGCAATACCGAACTCATCTGAAGCGTAATCTTGTCTGCCAACCGACAACGAGATAGCACTGTTTTCGAAACCGATAAAGGCATCTTTTAGCTCAGCACTATTTTGATCTTCATCTCCATTAGCAGCGTCATCAAAATCAAATTTAAGTTCACCAAATGCAGTGAGATCATCCGTGACTTCATAAGCAACTTTATTTTCAATTTCTAATGAATCGTAATTCACGTAAAGATGCTTATCTTTGCCATTATCTTTCTGTAACTGAATTTGGATATCACCATTTAATTCATAAATAAATCCATCTTTTTCAACTAATTTAGCCGCATTAACGGAAGTAGCCGTTGTTGCGGCAATAATCGCCACTATAAATATATACTGTTTCATTTTATTTCCTTATTTTATTTAATCTGCCTTTCTTCAGGCAATACAAATCCACACCACCATCAGCGTATATTTGATATTTAATTAATGTTGGTTAGGTAAAATTAATACGATTTATTTAATTACTCGACTTTTTGACAAACAGCTCCCTACCTCAAAAAAATTAAGGTATATAAATTAATGTGTTATTTTTACGAAATAGAGATTAATTACATTTAAATAATATAATTACTCGTTAACACTCAGTTCTTTGCTGTAACAGCGTTCCAGTTCATTCAGGCTGTAAAAATAGTGAGAGCCCGGATAAACATGGCAATTCTCTTTAAAGCCAATTTCTTTTTCGTTATACAGCATCTTCACTAAGGTCGGACTATTTTCAGTGCTGCTCTTATACACATCCCACTGAATATTTGCCGAATACGGAGTGACCCAACCGCCACGCCAAGGATTGTTTTCCTGACGATATAACACGTTTGGATCAGCTGATTTGTCACTGCCTTTAACATGCAGTAAGGCCGCAAGAGGCATAATTTGTTCGGCATGAGCGAAGCGAAGTTTTGCAACATGTTTTACGGACTGGGTGTTGTTCGCCACGGCATCCATTTCATTAAACATATCTTTTAACAGCGGTTTAGCGATGTTGTAAGTCACACCGTTAGCGTCAGCAAAACTCGGGCCTTTTTCATAAAAGTCTTCAGCATCGGCAAGATAAGCAAACCATGCAGACTCTTGCGGAGTGATAAATTGTTTCAAGTCCCATTCGCCGCCCTGAGCCTGAGCTTCACGTAACATGCCCGGTCCGATAATGAACATGTTATAGAGCATGGACGCCGCATCGACTTCATTTTTTACATACTTCCAGTCGTCTTCTGTCTCATCGGGTTTTCTGGTATTTGTTTTGAAGCAGTTATCCGCAGCCACATCACACTGCTTATCGTGTGAAACTTTTGTAGCAAGGAAATCAACAAACTCTTTGGTGTAAATGCGCTCCAGCATCTCACGCGCCATGAGTTGTGTTTTTGGCAAGTCAGCAAGCGCATCGAATACCGTTTCTAACTTATCGAAGTCTTTGAATGCTTTATACGCTTTGTAATTCGACGTGTATTGCTGATATTTGTCGCTTTTTTTCGGATTGGTTTTATGAAAATACAGTTCGAATTTATTAACGAGCTGATCATCAATTTGATTTGGCTGGGTTTGTGCCTGATAACAGTTTACTGCATCATTTGCTACATAATTCACCTCTTTCGCAAGTGATTGCATAAAGTAATGTGCAGTTTGATTCGCCCGCTCTTTGCCTGATGTTTGCACCTGGATGCAAAGGGGATAATTTGCATCCTTTGTCACTATAGAGCTCAGACGCTGTGTCATTCGTGCAGCAATAGCGGCCGGTTCTTCCTTACCAACTTCCGTTAACAAACCATAACCCAGTTTCTCATTGGCAGCCGTGACTTTGTCAATCATCGGCCCCAGCTTTTCACCTAATGGCGTTAGCTGACCACGCTTTTTCGCTAAGTCCCAGACTTGTTTTGCCAGCACATCGTATTTTGGGCTGGATAGAGCACGAGCGCCGTGTCGCTCAACTAGTTGAGTATAAACAACATGATATCCCAGAGGAGGTGCTTCATAGGTACTGAGATCCTGTTGCGCTGCATACGTTGCCTTGCTGCTGTATTGATATCCATCAGATAGATTTTGAGCATGCACCGTACTGCCGACACTACACAGCAATGCCGCAGACACCGCTGAAGCAATAAAAGTATAACGAGTCATTAATCTTCCTTAACGTTCAAATAAAATCATTTCTCTAATGAATACATAAGAGACAGGCAGAACATTAAACAGCCTTTATGACAATTTCATTTCACACCACCACATTTTGCACATACGTGCAAAATGTTCATATTTTTGTCATCTATCTCTTCTAAGGTAATTTTCATCAACACACCCAAAGGAGAAGATTGTGTTTGGTTCACCAACTTATCCTGCCTCAATGCAAATCAGTGCATGGCAGAAGCTAAAACATCGCTTTGCTGTTGCCAGACAAGAGCCCGCTAATATTCTAGCATTGCTGCTGTTGGTGTTTTTTGCCTATTTGATTGTGGCGCCGGTGCTATCCATTGCAACCGATGCATTTATGGTTCAGCCCGGTGACGAAATGCGCACTCATCAGACCGAGGGCGATTCGACCACCTATTACCTGACCAGAGTACTGACCTCTCGCATGTCACAGCTGTTATTATGGCAGCCACTGCAACATACTATCAGCGTTGCGGCTCTGACTGTTTGTTGCGCGCTGCTACTTGGGGTGACTCTGGCGTGGCTTGTGAATCGAACCGACATGTTCGGGCGCAAATGGTTTGCGACGGCCTTAGTGGTGCCGTTTATGCTTCCGTCATGGACATTCGCGCTGGCATGGACCACCATTTTCAAAAACCGCACAGTGGGCGGACAACCCGGCTGGCTAGAAGCAATGGGGGTGACCACACCGGACTGGGTGGCTTACGGCTTTTTCCCGATGGTGGTGATTCTCGTGATTCACTATGTGCCGTTGGTCATATTAATCGTCGGCAATGCCTTACGCCGCTTCGATTCACACCTGGAAGACTGCGCCCGAATTCTCGGGGCTGACCGTACCACCATTTCACTCAAAATCATTTTACCTCTGGTTCGCCCGGCTCTGCTTTCTGCTGCATTGCTCATCTTTGCCGATTGCATCGGGGAATTTGCGATCCCTTATGTTTTGGGTTTACCGGTCAATTTCAACACCCTTTCAACCAGCCTGTACCGGGCGCTGGACTCGCGTCAGAGCGGAGTGGCAGCCGTGGTTGCGCTGGTGATCATGCTGATAGGTATCATCACTCTGATGATCGATATTCGTATGATGAAAGAAGCGCGCCGCTTTATTACCGTGGGCGGCAAAGGGCAAATCGAACGCATCAATCAGCTCGGATCGATGCGCTTTCCGGCCACCGGACTGGCGGGACTGTTTGTGGTGATTGGTGTCGCCCTGCCCCTGACAACGTTATTTTTATCCACCATTATGATCTTACCGGGACGATTTAACCCGGAGAACTTCACGCTGGATTACTGGATCGGCGAGAACCTGAATACGCTGGCGATGCACAGCGGTATTCTGCTGACACAAGAGTTTTGGGATGCAGCATGGAACACCGTCATGATTGTCGGCAGCGCTTCAACCATTTCAGGCATTCTGGGTCTGTTAATTGGCTATGCCGTTCTGCGTTGCAGCATTCCATGGGTTGGGCAGACTCTGAAACAGATCACCTTTATGCCTTATTTAGTGCCCGGCATTGCTTTTGCTGCGGCGTTTCTTTCCTTGTTTGCAGTCTCACACGGCCCGATTCCGGCGCTCTACGGATTACCTGTCCTGCTTATCATAGCCCTGATTGCAGAGCAGATGCCGTTTGCCAGTCGTTCCGGAATTGCCGCCATGACTCAGTTAGGAAAAGAGCCGGAAGAAGCAGCCCGCATTGCCGGAGCAAACTGGTTCAGCCGCTTAACCCGTATTATCGTACCGATTCAGGCTACACCGCTGGCGACTGGCATTCTGTTGCCTTTCATCTCCGGTATTAAAGGCGTGAGTCTGTTTATTATTCTCGCAATTCCCGCAACCGATGTTTTAACCACCTATTCACTACGTCTGATTGACTACAACTACGACCAGGCGGCCAATGCCGTTGTGCTGATGATCGCACTGGTAGCCTGGAGTGGCACTGTCCTGATTCAACGAATTTCAGGTACAGGCCTCGCACAAGGACTGGAGAGTTAACATGCCAACCATTACTTTATCTCAACTACAAAAAACCTATCCCGGCGCAAAATCGGCTGCAGTGAAAGGACTGGATCTGACTGTCAAAGACGGTGAATTCATGTGTCTGCTCGGGCCGTCGGGCTGTGGCAAAACCACCATCTTACGCATGATCGCAGGAATCGAGCATACCAGTGGTGGTTCGATTGCCATTGACGGACAGATCATGGACTCCGTCAAACACAGCTGTTTTGTGCCTCCGGAAAAACGCGGCATCGGTCTGGTGTTTCAAAGCTACGCCCTGTGGCCGCACATGACCGTGGCAGAAAACGTGGAATTCGGTCTGAAGCTAAAAAAAATACCCAAACAGGAACGCCAGCAACGTTGTCTGGATGTAATGGAAAAACTGCGTATCGAACAATACGCCAGTCGCTATCCATCACAGTTATCCGGGGGCCAGCAACAGCGTGTCGCCTTAGCCCGTATGCTAGCGGTTAATCCCGGAGTGTTATTACTCGATGAACCTCTATCTAACCTTGATGCTGCGCTGCGTCTGGAAATGCGCGCCGAGCTGCGCCGTATCCACCAGACCTTCGGCACGACAATCATTTTTGTCAGCCACGATCAGTGGGAAGCTATGACATTAGCCACCACGATTGCGGTGATGAGCAATGGCGAGCTGCAACAGGTTGGCACTCCGGATGATATTTACGCCACTCCGGCCAATCGATTTGTCGCGGAATTTATCGGCACTCCCAAGCTCAATATGATCAACGTGGGAACACCCAATCCGGATCAAGAATCTGATGATGTTTGCAGTGATATCAGACGGGAAATTTCACGCCGCTATGCCGACATTTATCAGGCGGAATACTGTGCTATTCGCCCGGAAGCGATCGTCTTGCATCAAAACCCGATAAGCAACAGCACTGAGATGACTGTCGAATCCATCATGCCGACCGGTGGCAGTTGGGTGGTTGAACTGGTTCAGGGGCAAGAGCGTCTGTTTCATTCAACTCAGCTACGTCCGACTTTCCGAGCGGGTGATAGCGTGTTCTGTGAACTGCCTGACGAAGCGCTGCACTTTTTTGCTCCTGATGGCGAAAGGCTCGAACTGCCCCCATCCAGAATCAAACCTATCTGGCTTCATAACACAACCAACGCTTGCGCTCATTTAGCGTAACTCAACCTGAAATACTTAGATCGACGATACCCATTAAGGAAATGGATATGAAAATGAAATACAACTTGCTTGCTCTGTCTGTAGTCACTGCAGGCTTGTCATTTGCTCCCCATGCAAAGGCATCATTTGATTTACAGACAACCATTGCTGCCGCCCAACAGGAAGCACCGATTACCGTTTATGCACCGACCGGAAAAATCGTTCAGCAGGCGAAAGATTTTAGTGAAAAGTATGGCGTTAAAGCTGTCGGCATCAAAGCGAAAGCACCGCACATTATCGAAATTATCAGCCGCGAAGCGCTGGCCAATAATGTCAAAGCCGATGTCGCGTTAATTGAAGATGCACCAGCGACCCAAGCACAGCTGTTAGCAAAAGGCTATGTTACCAGCTGGGTACCCGATGACATGAAACAAGACATCAGCAAAGATTACCAAACCCCGTTAACAGTCGTGCTGGCGCCCAACGTCTGGACATACAACACGGCTCAGTACGATACCTGTCCGATCACCAATATCTGGCAGCTGACTGAACCAGAATGGCGTCACAAAATCGCGATGCAGGATCCTCTGATCAAGCCTCTTTATGCCGATACCTTCAACCAGATGGCGACCAACTATGATGACCGAATGGCAAAAGCGTATCAGGATTTATACGGTAAGCCGCTGAAAACTGACGAAAGCTCAGCCCTGTGTGTCAACCTGCTATTGAACCACCCGCTTTTGAGATAACATACAAATCAGGGTGAAAAAGGAGTTCATGATGCCAAAGAACACAACGGTTGAGCCGCAGGTCAGTCCCTCTCCGGAGCTGGAAAAGAAAACCCGCCGTGTCTTTACGACCGAATACAAGCTGTCCATTATACAACAGGCCGATGCCTGTCAACATGGCGAGATTGGTGCCTTACTCCGGCGGGAAAAGCTTTACTCAAATCAGCTTTCACAATGGCGGAAAGAATTCGCTGAGAACGGCATCAAAGGGCTCGAAAAATCAGCCCCCGGTCCTGCGTCAGCAAAAACTCCCGAGCAAAAACGCATTGAGCACTTAGAGAAAGAGAACGCCCGTCTTCGTCATCAGATTGAGGTAAAAGACGGTTGTCTCTCGCTCCAAAAAAAAGCCTTGGCGTTGATAGAAGCGATGGAACAAGAGAACAAATCATGACGCTGGCGCAACATCCCTTACCTGCATTTGTCTCCCAAAGGCTCGCCTGCCAGGTGCTTAACGTCAACCGCAATACATTAAGACGTTATATCCGGGGTGTTCAGTTTTGTGGCCCTTTGCCCCGGATTCACCGCTCCCGGAAACACGCGCGCCAGCCCAGAGCATTAAGCGATACAGAAAGAGAAACAGTGAAATCGGTGATGCTCAGTGAAACTTATTGTAACCAACCGCCGGTGCAGATTTATTATGACCTGTTGCAGCAAGGGCAATATCTGTGCTCAGTCAGCACCATGCACCGGCTCTTACGTGAAGATAATCTTCATGGTGAACGCCGGGCACAGCGGCCAGCGCAGTCTCACATGGTTCCCCGTCTGGTGGCTCAACATCCCAATCAGGTCTGGACCTGGGATATCACCAAATTACCCACTCAAAAGCGGGGAGAATATTTATCACTTTATGTCGTGATGGATTTATTTAGCCGTTACATTGTTGCCTGGATGCTATCGCGCAAGGAAAACAGTGCGTTAGCATCCCAGCTAATGGAAGAAGCAATCACCCGTTATGACCTTGAATCAAGCGGTTTAACCCTTCATCAGGACAGAGGCGCGCCGATGACTGCCCATTGTTATCTGGATTTGTTGTCTGAGCTTGCAGTCACCGTCAGCCACAGTCGTCCGCGGGTCAGTAATGACAACCCATTTAGTGAATCACAATTTAAAACACTCAAATATCAACCAGATTATCCCCGTCGTTTTGAAGATTATGGGCATGCGAATCGTTGGTGTCAGGACTATGTAACATGGTACAACACCTGTCATTATCACAGCCAGTTAGGTGGCTTTACACCGGAGCATGTTTTTACAGGACGATATACAGAGGAGGCAGTGACACGTCAGGCGGGTCTTGATGCCGCTTATGCTGCACACCCGGAGCGTTTTGCTAAAGGTGCCCCCAAAGTCGCGATGCCAGCCAAAGAAGTGAGTATTAATCCGGTACCGGAAGATGCTGATAGTGAAGTGATAGAAAAAGGTGTGAACTTCCCAACCTTATCCAGCGTCACGAGAAATGCAATTTAATTATTTTCCGGGTGGTGCAAAACAGGTTGACATGTTCCGCAGCGACTGCGGAATTTGTGAAACACCTCGCGCAGAACGGGCCATTACTGACCAAGTCCGATGGTGATGCAGCACAGGCCATCGGTGCACCGGATGTGAAAGACAGCTTTGTCGGCTTAATCAGTACTGCCAAATTCCGTGAAAATAAAAACGGAATGAAGCTCGGGATCTGTCATGGCATGCAACCGTTTATCGGCTCGTTATACCCATCACCGGGTGTGATCACGACCAAAACCAACAGCCCCAATGCCTCCAAGCTGTTCATCCACTATCTGATGACCGCAGAAGGGATCAAACTGCAGGGTATTGACGGCAAAATGTCTTCCAACCAGAAAGTCGCATTACCTGCTCAAGAAGCCTCCGGCATTCAGCAGTACCGCAACCAGCTGATGACGTTTAAAACCTCATCGTTAAATTCAGACTGGCAAAACCGTCAGGATTGGATGGATCTGTGGAGCCTTAACTACCAACGCTAATTTGTACCAAGAACTCGTATTTAACCTGCTGCGTAGCCAAGCGTTACGCAGCTTAACAGGACACCTATTTTTGAATCAATTCGAACTAAAAAGCAGAGAAACCACTCTGAAAACCCTTTTACAACAAGCCGGAACCCTTGCGTTGCAACATTATCAGTCTCGCCGTCCGGGTGATTATTCGCTGAAAGGCGCACAGGATTATCTGACCGAAGCCGATACGCTCGTGGAGCAATACATTCGACACAAGCTGCAGGATGCCTTTCCAGACGATGGCATCTTAGGCGAAGAGACTGGCGGCGACACCACCGGGCATTCAAGACTCTGGGTGATCGACCCTATTGATGGCACCGCAAATTTTGCCCGGGGCATCGCTCACTTTTGTGTGGTGATCGCCTTTGTCAAAGACGGCATCACCTTGCTAGGCGGAATTTATAACCCAGTCACAGAAGAACTGTATTTCGCCCGCAAAGACGCTTACGCCGAAAAAAATGGCACACCATTACAGGTTGCAAACACCCCAGACTTGCAGGCCGCTTCTTTTGAGTTTGGCTGGTCCAATCGGGCTCCCCAACAACGTTACCTCGATGCGTATTCCGCCCTGCTGACTTCCGGTGTCAACATTCGGCGCGGAGCATCAGGTGCATTAGCTTTGGCATGGGTAGCAGAAGGTCGTACCGATGGTTATGCCGAACTGCATATGAATGCCTGGGACTGTCTGGCCGGATTGCTACTGGTGGAAGAAGCCGGCGGCCATATTTGCTGTTATCCGGAAACTCACGCGCAGATTCACCAGGGTGGCGCAGTGCTGGCTGCAGCGCCTCAGGTCGCCCATGCCCTGTCTCAGGCAACGAAAATTCAAATTAAATGCGCCGCAGACCACAATCAACAACAATAAACAGGTATCAATAATGTCTACAAATGCCCCTCATTTTCCTCGCCCGCCAATCAGTCTGATCGAGACCGATATTCCCCACTGGGGCGTCGATATTTATATCGGTGGCTCAACCGGAGCGGCCGATGCGCAGCTTCTGCGCGAACATAACATAACCACGGTAATCAACTGCGCGGTCAATCTCGATATCGATTTGGTCGAACAGCTCGATGCACAACACACCCAACCGCTATGTGACTTTGGTGCCGGGCCCGTCCGTTACTACAAAATTGGTTTAATCGACGGACCCGGTAATCCGGAATCTATGGTATTGGCTGGGTATCATTTAATGCGCTCCAGTCTGAGCCAGAAGATACCGGAAAAACCATCATACAAAGTTCGTGAGAAAGGCAACATTCTGGTCAACTGTCGCGGTGGCCGAAGCCGTTCTGTCACCATAGTCGCGGTGTTCCTGCACTTAGAATGGCCGGAGAAATACCCAACCCTCGACTCAGCTATCGCACATATTCGTGACAAGCGTCAATTACATCCGGATGAGTGGTTCGAAACACCAAAACCCATGCTAATAGAACTTGCACACCGCGCGATTAACATGGAAACTTTATTGCGACAAGCCGGTTATGGTCAGGATATTTACGATAAGAACTTATGAGTAATATGAAACAAAAAATGGTTGCCAGTGCAGCAGAAGTGGCACGTTTAGCCGGCGTGTCACGTTCGGCTGTGTCACGCACGTTTACGCCGGGAGCCAGCGTCTCAGAGGAAACTCGCCAGCGCGTATTAGCCGCAGCCAATACCCTCAACTATCACGTTAACCACCTTGCCCGAGGTCTGTCGAATGAACGCAGTCGCCCGGTCTGCCTGCTTGGTGCTAATCTCAATGCGCCCTATCAGGCGCGGCTGCTCGATGCTCTGACTCAAAAACTGCAACAGGCAGGACGAGCTGTGATGGTCATTAATACATCCGGTGTGGAAGCAGATGCCGATGCAGCTCTGCGTCAGACACTCAATTATCGCGCATCAGCCACCATCGTCTTGTCCGGCACACCACAAGCCTCATTAGTGGAAACCTGCGTCAACAGCGGTCAACATGTCATTCTGGTCAACCGGGCCGGACAGTTTGAAGGCGCAGATCATATCTCACTGGATTATTCCAGCACCATGTATGACGCCCTGTACATGCTGAAACAGGCTGGCTGTCAGCGCCTTGCGGTGGTGTCCTCAACCATTCAGTCTCCCAGTTTGTTAGGCAGAGAAAAACTGTTTCTGACTGCAGCAGAAGAAGAAAACATCGAGTGTACGGTCTACCGCTCCGGCCCGACAAGCTATCAGACCGGCGTCGATACTGCGCGACAGATTTTGCCGTCACGCAAACGTCCCGATGGCGTATTCTGCGTCACTGACCTCATTGCCTGTGGTTTTATGGATGCGGCACGACAAGAGTTTAAATTACAAATTCCTGACGACCTGTGTGTGATTGGTTTCGATAACATCGAGCAAGCAGGCTGGCTGAGCTATCAGCTCACTACTTTTGGTCAGCCATTGGAAGATATGACCAATGCCATTGTGGAGCGACTGGAAAAAAATGACAGCAATAAACACACGGGTGAAAAACTTCTGTTTACTGCACCATTAATATGGCGTCAATCAGTACGGTTGGCTGACTAACTGATTTTTATTCTCAAAAAATCAAAACATTAATTTAATAAACAGATGTACAATAGATACCATTCCATTTATACAAGAAAAGCTATAATTTTACATTGTTCATTTAAATACGTATGGTGGTGTTTAACTATAACTAGGGTAAGAATGTTAAGTTCGAACCAAAGACATAGGTACAAACCTAATTCCATTAAATTCAGTTTCTTCTCCTAAAACCTTAAAACCATTATGTCGATAAAAGCCGATAGCATTTATTGATGAACGTAAGTGAATTTCTTTAGCATCTGTTGCATTCAAAAGGAAAGTAAGTAACTGATGACCTAATCCCATTCCTTGAGCAGATTTATCAACAAACAAATACATTAGATAATTACCATCACGCAGTGCAGCAAAGCCAAGTAATTTACCATTAGAAATCGCCTTAATAGTCACATATCTGTCATCATCCAAAGCAGATGCTAAATCAGGTAACACATGTTTTTTATATTCTTTTTGCCCTTGTCCATTAAACAAAGGAAGAACATCAATATCAGATACCTTTGCAACTAAACTCACAACAGCATCTACATCACTAGATCTGGCCACTTGAATTTCCATAATTCCCCTTATTAAATTAATGATCTAAAAATAACGCAATAATTTTCATTCCAATAAAGATTTAGCCAACTAACTCAATTTAGATGTTCTTCATAATTCTTTGATGAACAGACTTTCAACTTGATAACTTTCAATCATTCGATCACGTTCCATTACGCAGAGTTATAACTAATCAAATCAATATATTCAGATACCTCAGTAACCTCAGAATTATTAGTATAACTAAACCTTAAACTGACGAATATTTTCAACTAGCTGAGAATTTATGTTTGCTATGTTATTCATATTTGTACATGTATCATTGGCATGCACTAGAAGTTGAGACGAATCATCTTTGATAGTAAGAATTCGTTTTTCAATATCATTTGAAACAGCTGCTTGTTCTTCTGTAGCAGTAGCTATCATAGTCGACATTTCCATTATATTATCAAGTTCTTTTCGCATAACAGAAAAGGATTGTGCAGTTTTCACTACTAACGAAATACTGTCTTCACCTTCAGTCTTCAAGTATGACATTGTATCACTGGCTATATTCGCACCATCAATAAGTTCCGATATCTGAGTTTGAATTTGTGAAGTGGCATCTTGAGTTCGTTTAGCTAAATTTCTGACTTCATCAGCAACAACAGCAAATCCTCTGCCATATTCACCCGCTCTTGCTGCTTCAATTGCTGCATTTAATGCCAAAAGATTTGTCTGTTCCGCTATACTTTCAATTACATCTAAAATAGAACTAATTTGTGAAGCCTCTGTATTCAACTCTAACACTGTATGCCCAGCTTTTCCCATATCAACTAATAACTTTTCTAATCGTTTTTTACAGCTATCCCACTCACTTTCAGAATCAAGAGAGACTTGATGCGCAACTTGAACACTAGCCGATGTTCTTTGTGCAATACCGGATACTTCTTCTACAGTAACACTCATTTCATGAATAGCGACAGAAATACTATCCGTTGATTGTAACTGTTGATTAGCTAAATCATTTGCTTGCTGCATTTTTTCAGCACATTCATTTACTAAAGAATTTGCTTGAAACATCTGTTTATTAACGATCTTAATTATACTGCTAAAATTTTGTATCAAGTTATTAAATGCTTTCCCTAATATGCTCAGTTCATCATTTCCTTTTTCATTAATACGTAGTTTCATATCTTTTTTTACAGACAGTTCGTCAATAGTGTATACACATTCCCCCAAAGGAAGAGTAATGCTTCGCATAACAATAATTGAAAATAATATCAGCAATATAAATATAGCCACGGTTATGCAAGCGATAAATCTCACTGACTTTTCGGCTTTATTTACTTCATAAGTTCTAACATCTATTAATCTATTCAGAATTAAATCATTTAATTTCTCATATGTATTTAACATCTTTTTAGACAAAGCGGACCAATTACTTTTTTCTGATACTATCAAAGACTTCTTATCAATATCTGAATATGCATTAAATACCTCCCAGTAAACAGAAATAACTTTATTTAGTACTCCTGTATCTAACATAACTTTTTTATAATCGGCTAACACATCTTTCGGAGCTGACTTTACAAAGAGATTTCGATATTCATTTTCCAATGCTCGATAATGCATTAATTGCCCAAACCGATATCCATTCAAAATGTCTGACGAACTTTCTGTGATTTCCTGCCCCAATGTTTTACTGACATTTTGAGCTTCCAACAATAAATAATAGGAATTGGTCAAACCACTTAACACTGCATTTCTTCCGGCATATTTAACTATATTTGAAATACTTCCCACCAAGTAATCTCTCAAACGACCAATATCAACTCCGGTCCAAATAGTATTACCATCAAATTGAGATTTAAACCTATCAGAATGATCCAACTTTTCATCTGCTACCCGACGAATCAATTTTAGCTGACTAATTTTGGTTTTTATATTTAATAAATTATTCCTATCAGTGAAAATTTCTTGTAACAGTTTATCAGAACTCTCCAGAAATAAGTTAAATTGCGCAATTGCACGATCTGTTTCTTTTCGGACATTTATCATATCCAAATGTTCTAGATTCCCAGATTTACTATATATATATTTCTTTGTAGCTACTTGTTCTTCAGATAAAGCAGAAACTAATGGTGAAATTTTTTGAACATATTCAATAGCAACAGATAAATTATGCATAGTTTCTTTCGTATCAAAAGCATTCTTAAGCCAATGCGCTGAATAAAAACTTATTGATATGATTGGAACAAAAATAAGCAGTAAGATCCTGTGCTTAATTGAGATAAGTGATAAGCTGTTCATAGTAAAGACTCCTAAATCACTTTAAAGAAAAGCAAAAGGCCGGGCATCAGTTTAATCCGGCCTAACATAAATTAAATGTCACTATTTCTAGTACTAGGCTATCGAAGCAGAAGCTCTATAAAGCAAAACATCCGACGTTGCATGAATAACATTCACTTCACCAGGACGTTGATAAAACGCACTACCAGCATTTGAGTAGTGTTGCTGACTTCCAAGCATAAGTTCTCCACTCAGAACAAACCAAATACAGGCACCATTTTCATCAGGGGTCGTTAGTGTCTGACCTTTTTCTAAATGATACTCACGAAGTCTGAAATCGTCTGCCGGGACAATGTAGTCAATACCACCATCATTACTTGGTCGACCAGCAACAATCGTTGGTGTAATAGGTTCAAAATCAGTAATCAATAAAAGTTCTTTTATATCAATATGCTTAGAAGTAAGACCACAGCGTACTACATTATCCGAATTCGCCATCAATTCAATATTCTGCCCTTCAAGGTAAGCATGTGGAATACCAGCATTTTGATAAACAACACCACCTTTAGGGACGTACATCAGATTCATAATAAAAATCATGATTAGTCCCGCATCCAACGGCATTTTTTCTCTCTCAATTCTTTGGACTGCTCGCATAAACCAAAAAAGTGACTGAGATTTTGATATTTCATTCTGAAGATATGCAGAGCGATATTGTTCAATCACAGGAACCAACAAACTTTCCAGTTCACTGACAGGAAGTGAAAAAATTGCAGATACAAAATTTTTAATCCCCAGCTCTTGATACATAAGTACTAGTGGTTTCAATGTTTGATATTTATTTAATTCATACACACCTTTCGTAACGTTACGGAAACCGTGTAACAAATAAAAATCAGATAACGCTAACATAAGCTCTGGCTTATGATTGTTATCTTTATAACTACGACAACCAGGATCCACATTCATAACCATTTCACGCGCATATCCTTGTTTGGCTTGCATAATGGTTGGATGGACCTGTATAGACAGAGGTTCCCTTACATCCAATATTTTCAGCAGATATGGTAACCGACATCCAAATTTCTGTACCAATCGTTTACCAAGATGATATTCCGGTGATAACTCAATCCATTTAGTCAACAAAGAACCATCAACTAACGTTGATGATCCCGAATGATGATCTCCAAACCATAATTCAGCAACAGGTCGGTCATTTTCTTCATTGCTGTCTAACAGAGTAGGTAAATAATGATATCCACCCCATTCGTAATTTTTTACAGCACCTTTAATTTCAATCATTCTACTTTTCCCCTAACAAACCTACTCTTTTAGCTATATTGATAAACCTTATCATTACGACGGCAACTAAGTTAAAAATTTGTCCAGTTCAGCTTGCTGCTGTCTGGATAAATTCAAAAGATAAACACTACGATCATTAACGTTTTCTAATGCTTTAGTACTTTCATCCAACCCCATAACAACCGATGTAACAGATGAAGCAATGTGACTGCAGGATTGAAACTGTTCCATTGCAGAACGAGTAACAACTTCGGTTTCCTGAACCAATTCTGAAATGAGTTCATCTATCTGAATAATCGCGACTTTCGTTTTTTCCAGATGTTGCGTATTGTTTTGCATCTGAACTGAGCACTGAGACATTCTCTGAACTGCAGCAAGGCTGGCTAAATTCAGGTTATCTATGAGAGTCTGGATCTTATGGGTTGACTGAGTAGTCTGCTTAGCCAAGTTACTCACTTCATCAGAGACAACAGCAAACCCACGACCATATTCACCAGCTCTGGCAGCTTCAATAGCCGCATTCAGAGCCAATAAGTTAGTCTGGTTCGCTATACCCTCTATCACATCAATAATCTGACTAATGTCATTAGTCCTGTTTTCAACCTCAGCAATCGTATCTGAACTTTCAACAATCAGCTGATCCAACTGTTCATTACCAGATACTGTGTTTTCCACAGAACTCAACGTAGTTTCAACAAGACTGCGAATATTCTGGGTATGCCCTACTGCTTTCTGAATAGCAAACTGAGTATCTTCACTAATCTTTTCTAATTGCTCCGCTGCCGCAGAAATAGAATGCATAGATAATGTTTGCTCATTACCCGATACGCACACTGAATGAATTGCCTGAGAATTGCTTTCACTCTGATTGCGAATATCTGCATTATTGTTTTTAACCTGATTTATCAAACCACGGTTGGTACTCATCACTTTATCAAGCTGTTGGGTCAGCAATACAAATTCGGAACTCCACCCTTTCGTTCGAACCATCTGTGCATAATCACCATCTACCAAATTCTGTAACACCTTCAGTACATAGTTCATCGGTTTCTTGATTTTGTGTGTAAGAACTACTCCAGCAATAATAGCCACGCAAACACACACAATCAGGGTCACCAACTGAATCAGCATAATTGTATGTAGCACATCACTCACATCAACCTGAAGCTTATGATTGTTATCATCAACAAATAAAACCAATTTTTTCAGTTGATTAGAAAGCTGATTGTTATAATCAGTGTATTTTTGTTTTGATAGTTCCAATTCCTGAATTTCTTTCAGTAACCGATTTTGATTTGCACTGATACTGTCAGAAGAAAAAAGGTACTTTTTAAGCATCCCGTTTATATTCTGGTAATCAGGTTCATTATTGAGTGCCGGTAATTCATCTAATATGTAATCTTCGTCATCTTCTATTGATGATTTCAGCATCAATATTTGTTGTTGTATCTTCTGTACTTCCGCAAGTTCTTTCACAAATAGAACTCTATTTGTCATAGCGATTGCGGAATTTCTCTTCTCTAGATACGCTTCGATGTCTTTTCGTAAAAATTCATCGACATTTCGGGTATTTCCCAAAACACGTTTGAGAGTGATATCAGCAGAAACCACAAGATTTTCCATTTCCTGACGTTCATGAATAACTTGCTGCTCCAGAATTAATACAGTTTTTTTGTATGAAACAATTCGCATTAATGATGTATACAAGGAATTAAGCAATTTACTCAAAATCTTTTTATCAAGAATATTGAGCGACTCTGCTAGCTCGATACCTTCTTTTAACGAAGAAAATTTACTCTCCAATAAGACAGCAGATGTATTGAGTTCTTTATCATCTTTCAGGGAGATAACTTCTGACAATTGAAGACCAACCAATTGATTTTTATATTGAATCTTATTGGCGATATCATTAAGAGTCAGCGAACTCTGAATGAGTTGAGTCAGATTTTCTTTTGCAACGCCAGAACGATAAACTATATATGCGTTTGTAAATGAAAAAATGATTAGTACACTAACAAATGCAAGAATTATTTGGGTTACAACTTTCATGACACTCCCTGCATTACAGGAAAAAAGGAGAGAGCGCGAACTCTCTCCAAATAAAGAAAAGTAGATGTAGATAAAAATATGAACTAGAACCATACCTCAGCTTGAATACCAAAATTCAAAGCATCATTATCGCCATCACGTGTATAACCACTGTCTATTTTCGAAGCTGCACCATCATCCCATTTAGCATACGTCACAAATGCTCTAATCTGAGGTCGAGCCCAGAAACCTGTTTCCAGCATTAACGTCGGAGCAATTGTCACTTTATAGAAACCACCATCAGCGCCATCAGCAATATCTTCATTTACATGCTCATAACCAAATTCATACTGCATCGCAAAGTTTTTTGTGATCTGGTTATGAGGACGAACACCAATAGAATAAATATCACGGTCAATACCCGTTGTACCTGTACTATAGGAATCCCATGGGTTGTAATCAGAGTCTTTTTGATAAAATGCAAATGTTGATAGTTCCCAAGAATCATTTAGATTAGCCACACCATCAAAAACAACTCTGGTCGACTTAGCATCTTTAACGTTAGCGTATCCCCAACCATTTTTTCCTAAAGAGTCACCAGCAGCAAGCCCTTCTCCATACTGTACGGTTATGCGTGAATAGCCATTTGTAATGTTATAAAAATCATCGAAATTATACACACCGGTTAAACCAATACCATTAGTTGGTGCATTAGGACGCAACGCACTTTTTTCCATAGTATGAGCAACCAGTTGGAAGTCTAAGCCTGTATCGCCTAATTTTTTAAACCATACGTTTAGAGACAAATCTTCCGGGTAACCTTGAGTAGAGGTATCAGTAGGTGCTGCTTCATTTTCACCATCTGGAGTAAAGGCATAAACACCGACATCCATTTTTGCAAAGCCGACATCGATTTTATCCACACCACCACCAGTGCCATTATATTGAATGTATTCCCAGTCATATTGATGGCTGGAGGTATTAGATGAGCTGTATCGTTTCCCTGCCCAAAAAACACTTTCTGGTGCAAATGCAAAACCACCCATCTCGACATATCCTTCCCGATACTGTATTTCATGATCATCGCCATCAACACAGTTCCAGTCGGAAGTACAGTTAGTTTCATGAGTTAAGTTTGCACGAACTTTCGCCCATGTACCTTCTTCTGTTGTTAACTTAACTGTAGGCAATAATTCAATTTTTGTATTTTGTTCATTACCTAAACGAAATTTACCATAGCTAGTAAACAACCCAAGAGAATTGACCCGAGTGCCATCAGAATTGAGCAGCAGTCCGGATTTAAGGTAACCATGAGCTTCTGCTGTCGTATCAAGAGCGAGTGCAGGGGTAGATGTTACAAATAATCCCAGAATAATACCTTTTGTTAATTTATTTAATTTCATAGTGCTTCTTCTTATCGTTACTGTAAATAGATTGAACATTAAAAATCACTCAAACCCCTTATTAAATAAGGAATCATCATGATGAAAGGAACTATATCAAAACCAAAAATGATAACGTTACGGTTTTGATCACTAATTAATCCGAATTATATGGAATTAACTCATAATTGAGAGCAATGTTTTTTTTCAGCGAAAAAAGATATTAACCATATAATCCGGCATCACATTTCTATTATTCTTTTGCCAGCCAGATCACAATCTGGAATTTATAATTATAAAAACGCCTGATTTGATTCAATAAAATCAATACGTTGTTTTACACACTTGGCTGTTACAAGAGGATCTTCAGGTGTATTCACAACATAATCAACCAATCGTTCAACGGTCGTCGTCAATACATGACAGCGAGTATCCGAAGATGCGTAATAGATAAATACATCCCCATTGTCTCGTGCAATCAGCCCGTTTGAAAAGACAACATTAGAAACATCACCGATTCTTTCGGCTCCCTCTGGCGCAAGAAAATAGCCTCCGGGACGATATATCACTTTAGTCGGATCGTCCAATGACGTCATAAAGCTGTAAAGCACGTAACGTAAGCCTGCGGCAGTATTACGAACACCATGAGAAATATGAAGCCATCCTAGTGATGTTTTGATTGGGGCAGGCCCCTGCCCGTTTTTGGATTCTTTAATTGTGTGATAGGTTTTTGGATCAATAACACGTTCAACATCAATAACCGCATTCTCCATCGAATCAGTAAAACCAATTCCGATGCCACCACCAGCTCCGGCTTCAATAAAACTATCCTGAGGACGGGTATATAATGCGTACTTCCCATCAATAAATTCAGGATGAAGCACCACATTACGCTGTTGAGCTGAGCGGGTTTTCAAATCAGGTAAACGCTCCCAGGTCAAAAGATCTATAGTACGAACAATACCGCACTGAGCAACAGCGGATGATTCATCACCTGGTTTGGCATCAGGATCTTTACGTTCAGTACAGAACAAGCCATAAATATAACCATCTTCATGCTTAACTAAACGCATGTCATAAATATTTGTATCAGGTTCATCGGTTTCAGGAATAACACATGGTTTATCCCAAAACTGAAAACCGTCTATTCCATTATCCGACTCTGCAACAGCAAAAAACGATTTACGATCATAACCTTCAACACGAGCGACAAGATAAAATTTATTATTTAGCTCTATAGCACCAGGGTTTAAAACTGCATTAATCCCTAACCGCTCCATTAAAAAAGGGTTTGTTTCCGGATTCAAATCATAACGCCATGCAAGTGGGGCATGATGAGCTGTCAATACAGGTTTCTCATAACGATAAAAAATGCCATTTCCAGGTTTTACTTGTGTATTTTTATACTCTGTATTTATTCGAAACTCTGATTTTAAAGACAAAAGTCTTTCATTAAAATTTAGCATATTGTGTCCTTTAACAAGCATCGTTCTCTCAATGCTTCAATATATTGTAAGAGCTTTAATTAACGTTCGTAACGATACGATTTATACCTATAAAGCTCTGACAAAAGACATTATTTAAAAAACTTCTGAATTGGTTTTCAACTCATTAAGTAAATCATCGACAGTTGTATAAGCAACAGCTGTATAAGTATCAGCAGCACCATAATAAACAGCAATGCGACCTGTTTCAGCATCAGCCAAGGTTGCACATGGGAATGCTACATTAGGGACAAAACCAATTGTTTCATAAGATTTTTCAGGAGTGAGAATGTAATCTCTTGTTCGATATTTCACTTTCCACGGCTCATCAATATCAAGTAATGCCGCACCAAAGCTATACACAAAACCATTACATGTACCGGAGACACCATGATAAATCATCAACCATCCTTCAGATGTTTCAATTGGGATAGGTCCCGCACCAATTTTTGTTCCTTGCCACCAACCGGTACCACCTTTCCCCATAACATGCCTGTGCTTACCCCAATATTCCATATCATTAGAATGGCTCAGAAAGATATCACCAAAAGGTGTATGCCCTGAATCTGATGGACGATTCAACATAACAAACTGCCCATTAATTTTACGAGGGAAAAGAACACCATTTCGGTTAAACGGAACACATGCATTTTCAAGACGGGTAAATGTCTTGAAATCGGTTGTCATACCGACTCCTAATGTTGCACCGTGATCATCGGTACACCAGGTTATATAATAGATACCTTCAATTTTTACAACACGAGGATCATAAGCATAAGACGGTTGATGACTGTTGCCATCCTTATCTTTCCATTGAATAGCTTCCTGTTCAAAATCCCAGTTTAACCCATCATTTGAACGTCCAACATGCAGGTGAGGTCGGCCATTTTTGTAATCACAGCGAAACACACCGATAAATCCATCACCAGATGGTACAACAGCAGAATTATAAACACGTGCTGCTGCAGGGAACGGATTCCAGTCAATAACAGGGTTTGCAGAGTGTCGCCACATTACACCATCTTCACCAGCCGGACGCTCTTGCCACGGCATATTCGGAACAGCTTCACCAATAATTTTTACAGACATTTTGTACTCCAGATTACTCTCTAAAATCTATAAAGAATTCGACGCTACTCTTCCAACAACGCCAAAATTTGTTTTGTTTTCACTTCTACCAGTTCAGGATTACCACGAGATTCAACATTCAACCGAACGACAGGCTCTGTGTTTGATGAACGTAAGTTAAACCTCCAATCCCCAAATTCCATGCTTATTCCATCCGTCTTATCGGTAATAACAGCACTGTCGCTAAACACATCTAACACTCTCTGCACAGCGCTCTTTGCGTCACTAACATGACGATTTATTTCACCTGAGATTGGATAACTGTTCTGTGCCTTTTCAACAAACTGAGAAAGACTTTGCCCCTGTTCAGAAACCAACTCCGCAATAAGTAACCAAGGCAACATACCTGAATCACAATACGCGAAATCACGGAAATAATGATGTGCAGACATTTCTCCGCCGTAAACAGCATCTTCCTGACGCATACGTTCTTTAATAAATGCATGTCCGGTTTTTGACTGAACGGCAATACCACCGGCTTTAGTAACAACATCGATGGTATTCCAGGTTAGTCTGGGATCATGAATAATCTTTGTTTTTGGCTCTTTGTTAAGGAAAGCCTGAGCTAACATGCCAACAATATAATAGCCTTCGATAAACTGCCCATTCTCATCAAATAAGAAACAACGATCGACATCTCCATCCCAAGCCACACCGAAATCGGCCTTGTGTTCAATCACGGCATCAATAGTCGCCTGTCGATTTTCCGGCAATAGAGGGTTTGGAATCCCATTAGGGAAATTACCATCCGGATTATGGTTTATTTTAATAAATTCAAAAGGTAAATAAGCCTCAAGATTATCCAACATATGCCCCGCTGCCCCATTCCCGGCATTCACCACAATGCGTAATGGACGAAGCACATCCCTATTAAGGTATCCCAATAAATGCTGAGTATACTCGCCACAAATATCGTAACGTTGCGATTTGCTCTCATACAAAACAATATCTTCTGATTGAGTATAATCCTGAGTTGCGACCAAATGTTTAATCTCATCAAGTCCGGAATCTCCACTAATCGGTTTAGACTGTTCCCGAATTAATTTCATTCCGTTATACTCTTTCGGATTATGGCTGGCTGTCACCATAATCCCACCATCTAACTTTAGATGACTGGTTGCAAAATAAACCTCTTCAGTCCCGACCAAACCTAAGTCCAGCACCTCAGCACCGCCATCAATTAAACCTTTTTGTAATGCATTTGCTAAAGACTCACTACTTAATCGAATATCGTAGCCAACAGCAACTTTCTTTGCTTTCAGATAATCTGAATAACCACGACCAATACGATAAGCAATTTCTTCGTTAAGCTCTTCAGGTAATCGTCCTCTAATATCATAAGCTTTAAAAGCCCGAACTAAACTTCCCATACTCTCCTCCAAAATCGTAACGTTACCATTTTTATTTTTTTAAAGGACACTTTCAAGATTATCTTAATAATTTAAGTAATAAGTGTGATGCAGATTGACTTTTAGTTTGAGAAAAAAGCCAGATTAAAAATCTGACTTTTAGAATTATCGGGGATACAAAGTGGTTTTTTCTACATACCTTAATTCTTTAGGGTCTGCCCCTTCAACACATTTAACAATGTAACGAGAAAGCATTTTACCAACACTATGAAAATCTTGCCGCAAACCCGAAATAGGAGGCATGAAAAAACTTGGTAAATCACAAGTTTCAACAGCAATTAATTCAATATCCTTACCTATTTGCTTACCAGCATCCTGAATACCGGCAATCATACCACAAGCACTAATTTCAGAACCGCAGATAATACCATCTGGTGCATCATCATTTTCCATAAGCTTTTTAGTATATTCCCGATAATTATCAACATCAGTATCAAAAATAATATCTTTCTCTTTGGAAAACGACATCCCATATTCCATAGAAGCTCGTTTAACACCATAATACTTGTGCCAGGCGTAAGTATATCTTTGAGAAGAACTTAGTAACCGTATATGCTTACAGCCTTTCTCATAAAGATAAGATGCAGCCCGATAACCGATATCATAGTTATCTATATCAACGTAAGCATGCTCAACACTCATTTCCGTTTGGCCAAAAGTAACAAATGGAATATTCTGCTCATGAAGATAAGTGACCCTTTCATCCTGAGTTTGAGTCAGGTTGAAAATAATCCCACCAGCAAGATTATTCTCCACGGCATATTTCACAGGCACCAGAGGCTCCTGCCCCGGTTCAAGAGGTAATACGGTAAGATGAAAAGGTGTTCCTTTCAGTCCTGCAGTTAAACCTGCAATTAAAGACAAGGTACCTACATCACCAACAATATCGCCAGGCTTAGTCACCGGTAATATTGCACAAATATTGTAATTAATTCCGGTCCTTAAGCCCAAACCAGAAAGGTTAGGTCTGTAGCCAAGTTTTTCCGCTGCCGCTTTTACCTTGTCTTTTGTAGGCTGTTTTACATCATCGCCATCTTTAAGTGCACGGGAAACAGTTGTCACTGACAATCCAGTATATTCAGCTATAGTTTTTAAGGTAGCTTTTGACATATTTTTTATTAATGCACCAATTCGTAACGTTAAGAAATTTTCGCATTGATATCGAACAGACTCAAGTACAAGACAGATAAATTTTAAGTACATCAAAAAAAACAGGCAGTTAATGCCTGTTTTTTACAATTTCCAATACTATTTTCTTAAATTCTCTCTTCAGTCGCAGCACAAAAGATTGATACGTTTTGTAAATTAAAATGAAGATCGAGTTCATCTCCATTATTAATATTCAGGTTTGCATCTAACTTAGCACGCAGTGACTGACCATGCATGTTGAACTCTGCAAGTGTTTCTGCGCCCGTCATTTCAAAAGCATTTACTGGTAACTTAAGCTGAAAATGACTGTTTAAGGGAGACTGAGTTACATGTTCCGGACGAATACCAAAAAGTACTTTTCGATCATTAACCGGCTGAGACATGAATTCATAATCTTTAACTGGTATCCATATGTCATTTACCAATACTCCCCAAGTATCTTCATTTTTATAAAGCATACCTTTTAGTAAATTAATTTGTGGTGCCCCTACAAATTTAGCGACAAACACATTCGATGGCTGATTATAAATTTCATAAGGAGTCCCAATTTGCTGTGGAATACCTTTATTCAGTAACACTATTTTAGTCGCTAATGTCATCGCTTCTATTTGATCATGGGTCACATAAATAATCGTTGAATCCAGGCTGGCATGAAGCTTCTTCAACTCTAATCGCATTTCCCCGCGCAATTTCGCATCAAGGTTAGACAATGGTTCATCAAATAAAAAGACTTTAGGTTGGCGCATAAGAGCACGTCCGATAGCGACACGCTGACGCTGACCACCAGATAATTGTGCGGGGGTACGATCAAGAAGGTGCCCTATCTGCAACATATCTGCGACTTCTTTGACTCTTTTCTCGATTTGTTCAGTTGGCTTTTTGTTAATCTTCATACCAAAGCCGATATTTTCACTTACCGTCATATGTGGAAAAAGCGCATATGATTGGAATACCATCGCAATATCACGATCTTTAGGGTCAGCTAGTGTTACATCCTTCCCACCAATAATAATCTCTCCGGATGTTACATCCTCCAACCCGGCAATCAAGCGTAACAATGTTGATTTACCACAACCAGAAGGACCGAGTAGTACAGTGAAACCACCAGCTTCCATTTTCAAGTCAATGTCATTTAGGATGACAGTTTTACCAAAAGATTTATTCAGTTGTTTTACTTCTACAGCATGCATTTTGTCACCCTCTATTTATACTGTCACAGCGCTCTTTTTTACTGAGCCTTCTAAAAGTGTAATCCGTTTAATCATTTCCAAACAAGCTCGTCCATTATGGTATGGACATTTCCATGGCTCGACTTTAGGTGTCTTTTTATATGGTTTTCCTTTACGATTAACTTTCCAGTACCACTCACCATTAACAGTATCTTTCAACTGCTGTTGAATAAGTTTCCAACAATCCATAGCATTATTCATAAAAGCTAAGTTTTGGTGTTTTTGATATGCATTGAAAAAACCCACCATGGCTTCAGCCTGCACCCACCAAATTCGGTCAGAATCTAAAAGGTGCCCTTCTCTCAATTCATTAAAAACTGCCCCATCCCTGTCAATCCCTTCCTGACTGGTTACTTTTGCCATTTCATAACTTTGTTCAAACAACTGTTCAGACAAATTAGGATCATTAAGTTCTTTAGCTGCTTCATCCATTAACCAGGTACCTTCAATATCATGACCATAAGAAACATCACGAGAAACACACTGCCAATCCCGGGTAAAAAACAGACCGTAATGCAATTTACTATCAATCACTTTTTCAGACATTAACTGACTTAAAGCAGATAATTTTCTTTCTAATTTTGGATCTTTAGTCACTCTGTATAAAACAGTATATGCTTCAAGAACATGCAAATGCGTATTCATTGATTTTTCCGCCAATACACCTTCTGCAGTGTCACACACTAATTGGTTTTCTATCGGGTTCCAGGCTTGATCAAATGCTTCTCTGTAACCTCCGTAAGCAACATCAAAAGCATGAGTTTCAATTAACTCAAATAACGACATCGCGACCCGGACAGCCTCTTTATTTCCGCTTGCCAGGTAAAATTCACTTAAAGCATAAATAGCAAACCCTTGATTATATACATGCTTCTGCGAATCCGTAACGTTACCATTTTTATCCAACATCAAATAAACACCGCCATATTTAGTATCTATCGCTTTATCAAACATGAAACGATAACAATGCTCGGCAGCCTGTAAGTAGCGCTTATCTCCCAGAACACGATAAGCGGCAGAAAATGTCCACAGAATTCTCGAATGTAGAAGTACTGATTTATCGTGTTCTGGATCAATATTTCCGACAAAATCTGCAAAACAGTAAAATCCACCTAAGTTTGTATCTTGAAATTTAAGCCAAAATTCAAGAATACTTTCCGCTTCTTCTGTAATTTGTTTTTTTAATTCATTTAACTCTAACATACTGTTTTCTCTTAATTTGAATTACAATTCACAGCATACCGACATGAAGTTTCAATTCATCTTTTTTCAGCCAAAGTAATCCAACTGTACTAAACAGTACTGGTGAGATGCTGAAAAATATAGCGATAACCGGAGAGAGTAAAACCAATAGCATACATACGATTAAAGTAATTAGTGACGCCGATAAAATCCACTTATCTTCTATCAGTAATACCAACGCATTTTTAAGATTATCTTTCACACTATTTGTGTCATAAATACTCATTTGAATCAAAGCGCAAAAGACAACAACAAAGGCAAGAATAATCAGAGGAATACAACACAATACAACCACAACAAACTTATCATTCAAATGCAATACCCCCCATCGGACATACCACAAAAGAGAAAAAGCAGGCAGCAATACCAACCACCCGGTCTTATTGCATCGGATAAATTCCTGAATGTATACAGACCACATTTCTTTTATCGTCACTCTTGCGGTTCCATTCAAGTAACGACGAATCATCAAACACACCATAACCGTCGCTGGTAATATGCCAAATATACCGCATCCAAGGATAGAAAAGACCAGCCAGGTAATATTCAACCAAGCTAAACGAGTAATCCAGTGACAAGCTGTAATAAGTGGTGAAACCTCCATATATCTATTACCCTTTTACTGCGCCGTTTGTAACACCAGCATAAATTTGCTTCTGCAGCGCAAGGAAAATCACAATTGATGGTACAAGAATAATGACAATCCCAGCCGAAATAGTGGTCCATTCCGTTCCGAATACAGAAGTAAACTTATACAACGCGGTAGAAACCGTTACTTGAGATGAATCAGGCAGATATAACAGCGGAAAATAAAAATCATTATAAATAAAGATAGTCCGAAGGATGATAATCGTTGCAATAGCCGGTTTTAGTAATGGTAAAATAATTTTTCTATAAATAAGAAAATATGAAGCACCTTCCATTTTTGCAGCTTCATCCAACTCAATAGGAATACCTTTCATAAACTGAAGAAACACATAAATCATCACAACGTCAGCACCAATATACAAAAGGACAACAGATGCTTTATTGTTAATCAATCCAAGAGTTTTAATAACTTCAAATGTCGCAACTTGAGTTGTAACGGCAGGAATAACCATTGCCACAACATAAGCTAGTAATATCAGCTTTTTCCCTCGGAATTCAAATCGGGATAAAACATACGCGACTTGCGTACCAAATACGATAGTGAAAAACAAAGACACTAATAATATTGTTCCGGTATTTAAGAACGCTAGCCCTAAATCACCATCAGTAAACACTTTAATATAGTTACTAAAGTTAAAAAATGTATCAGGTAATCCAACTTTACTCGTGTTGTAATATTCATCCAACGTTTTAAATGAGGCCATCAAAACTGAATACGGAGGAACCAGCACAGCAAGTGAGGCTAAAATCAGCGTCAAATATTTAAATCCAGTCCAGAAAACCCATGAAGGATTAGACATATTTTTCTTAAAACGAGCTCTTTTCATTTCTCGTTCAGATCGCTGAACCTTTTGTAACACAAGTTCTTCTTCGTGGGTCATTGCAGTTACTTGCTCAGACATATTATTTTCCTTCTTTAAACAGCACTTTTTGAAGAATCATAAACAGCACAACGATCATGAGCAGCAAAACAGCCATCGCAGATGCAAGACCAAAATCGTTAAAGTTAAACGCTGTTTCTAGCGTCGCCATCACAAATGTTTTTGTACCATTTGCACCTTTCGTAATAATCATTGGTATTTCAAATACAGATAATGAACCAACAAAGGCCAATAACACCTGTAGTCCAATGACAAGCTTAATCGACGGCAATGTGATAAAACGGAATTGCTGCCACTCAGTAGCCCCTTCAATTTTTGCCGCTTCATATTGATCCTGAGGAATAGATTGTAATACCCCAAAAAACAGAATCAGGTTAAAACCTAAATATCGCCAGATAGAGGCCGCAACCAGAGCCCAGTTCACAACGTCCCGGTCCATTAACCAGGGCTTAATCCAGCTTTCCAAACCTATCAGTGTCAGAAAACTATCCAGTGCTCCATCCACCTGGTAGAAAATCTGAAACACCATAGAGGCAGCAACAGCATTAAGCACAAATGGTATAAATAACAATGTCTTAAATAAATTCTTCCCTGCAAGCTTAGAATTTACTAAAACAGCAAACCACAGTGATAATGACAACTGTATAACAGCCCCGGCAAAATAATAAAGTGTCACCAAAAGTGGATTTAATTGATCTGGTTCTTCCCACAGATAAGTATAATTTTCCAATCCAATGAAATTTTTTACTGGTGCATAACCATCCCAATCCGTAGCACTCATATAAAATAACTGGCTGGCCGGGTAATAAGAAAAAGTAAACAGTAGCGTAAGCGGTATCGCTAAAAACATCACGATTATCAGCCTCTGCTGCTGTTTTAACGTCAAGTTAAACATATAAACTCCAAAAAAATATCCAACCTTTCATCTTTAAAAATATAGAGTAAAGTTGATTCAATTGTTCTCACCGCACACAAATCTTAACGTTACGATTTTATCATGGCAATCACATATAGCTTTCATATGGATGTAATGTGAATCAGATCAATAAAGTTCTACTTGCAACCCCATCATTTGTGATCAATACCCAATTAAATAAGTATTAAAAAATGGAACACATGCTGTAGGAATTGTTTGCCCACCAAAAATCGAAACGTTACGGAGTGATTGGTTATTATCTTTTTAAAGATCTATATTGCCGCGGTGAAACTCCATAAAACTTTTTAAATCTGTGCGTAAAATTATTTGGATCTGCATACCCAAGCCGAAGAGCGATCATTTTTACGGACCAGTCTTTATTATCCAGTAAATCAACAGCTTTTTTCATCCGAAGAGAAATCAGGTAATCTCTGGTCGACATACCAACAATTTTCTTAACAACACGATTAAGTTGCTCTTCACTCAAGTAACTTCGAGCCGCAATCGCAGAAACAGTCCAATTTAACTGAAGCTGAGATTCAACACTATTAAGAACGCTTAACACTCGCATATGCGTATCAGAAAGACTTTTATCGACATTAGATAATATCTTTACCAATTCACTAAGCATCAAATTTCTAAAAGTTGCCCGCCCCCCAATCTCTTTATGCGTTAAAGAAACCAAGGACCAAACAGACTCACAAGAATCAAAGTGAAAAACAGGCCGAGAGAGAGCATGAATATCACGCCAATGTTCAACATCAGTTAAAAGTAACCAGACCATTTTCCAGTGCTGATATAAAGGTGACAGTTCAAAACGAAATGGCTTTCCGGCTGGTAGAAAAGACATTGTGCTGGGACTAATATCGAAACATCCAGCATCAGTGTGCAAAGTACCTCCACCTTCCAACGTAACAAGAACAGAGTGAAATTCCGGACCAGTACGCTCAACCCAATATTCTTTTACAAGTTGCGCCAATCCAACCATAAAGATGTTATGCGACTTCATTTCAGGAACATCTGACATGACTAGAAATCGTTCCTGACACTCCGGGGCAATAAATAAGCCATCTTTCCATTTATATTGTTTTGTCTCATTTTGTTCGATGACGGATTCGCACAGATTTTTTTCTATTGAGAACATTTTGTTTATGGCCCTAACCCCATAAGATTGACTTATCTTCCAGACCATTAAGATACCCAGCAATGATGAAAAAAATCCACCTTTCAACACAAACTTTCGACATTTTGTCAAACACAGTCAAAATTGGTATTCCTGTTGCCATTCAAAGCGCACTGGTTGCCATTCTCTCGTTAGCCGATGTTTTAATGGTAAGTAATTTTGGTAAAGAAGCGACTGCCGCTGTTGGTTTGGCATCAAAATGGCATTTTATTGCAATTATGATCATGGCAGGTCTTTCTACAGCCAGTGGAATATTAGTAGCGCAATTCTGGGGAAAAAACGACCAGTCTGCAGCAAGAAAAATTACATTGTTAGCAGCTAAAGCTGGCGTATGGATCCTACTCCCAATTAGCCTTATTTTCGTATTTTTCTCAGAAAATATATTAGGGATACAAACAACAGATACCAATGTAATCAAGCTGGGAAGTGACTACCTTTTATATGCATCACCAGTTCTGATCCTTACTCATTTAGTCATTGTGACCGAGTCAACAATGCGTTCTTCTGGTGACAGTTTGACCCCTTTATTTATTGCTGCAATAACAATCATCATCAATATTTCCCTGAACTATTGTCTAATTAGCGGTCAATTTGGCTTAAATCCTATGGGTGTGGCTGGTGCAGCATTAGCCACAACTCTCGCCAGACTGCTTCAGATCTTTGCCTTCTATGTGTATTTTCAATGCAAAAATCACTGGCTAACAACAACTGTTACCGATCCAAATGTGGATATTAGCTCTCTGAAAAAGACTTATAAAAAATTGGCTATTCCAGCCGTTGCTAGTGCACTACTATGGGCCTCCGGAACCATGTTGTATCAAATAATCTTTGGTCATATAGGCACTCTGGAACTTGCCGTTTACAGTACACTTGGTCCATTCGAATCATTATGCTATGCGTTGTTTTTTGGGCTGTCCGTCGCCTGCTCTGTTATTATTGGGCAAAATTTAGGGCGTCAGCGATTTGATACAGCGATGGAAACATCTAAGCTCTTTACCAAGCTCTTCGCATTGTTAGGCATCTCCACTACATTGTTGTTATTAGTTTTTCAGCCCTGGCTACTGTCTGCCCTGGAGATGAATTCCGAACAATATCTACCTCTTTCTAAACCGGCAATGACAATACTCAGCATTGCAATAAGTCTGAAAATGTTAAATATGGTCATAATCAATGGAGTATTAAGAGCCGGCGGTGAAAATGCTTTCTGTCTGCGAATGGACTTTATTGCAATGTGGCTGTTTGGACTTCCTATTACTGCCTTGGCTGCATTTGTAATGGAATATAATTTCCAACAAGTCTATGCCATGATGTTGGTAGAAGAAGTTATAAAACTGGGATTGTGCTGGCAACGTTATCGTAAAAACAAATGGTTACGTGATTTAACAACGGCTGAAACATAATAAGTAACCAATGCCTAATTTTCTTAATTACTTCAAGTCTTGTAAAAATATCATGCAAGTACATTGTAAATAATGATGGACATAAGAAGATCCAAGTCAATAATAACCCAGCAAAATGGTGAGTTTATAATTTTTATTTGAATCTTAAAATGAGGATTTATTTACTTTATACACTTGTCAGTAAAATACTTGTCTCACTGTTCAATACACCATCAAGTTCTCTGATAACACGCAAAACAGAATCAAAGTGATGTAAATCATTAGCCTGTATTTCAACGATAAGATCCCAGGCACCATTTGTTGTGTGGATTTTGGTCAGTTCTCTTATTCCTTTCAAGCTTCTTATTACCTGACTTGTCGATTTACCCACAACCTCAATCATCATAATGGCTCGGACAACATTCTTTTCAATATTCTCATCCGTACGAATAGTAAAACCTAAAATAGCACCAGATGATATCAGTCTATCTAAACGGTTCTGAATCGTACCTCGAGATACCTTTAGACATTCGGCAAGATACGATACAGACGCTCGGGCATCATTTCTTAGCTCAGCTATAAGCTTTCTGTCCAGTTCATCCTGTAAATAGGGCACCAACACCTCCAATAATACAAATCACCAACAAAGCATATCAAATTGCAATAACAAATGTCACATTTTATAACCTTTTGTCATTTTAATTAACATAGATAGAAATTAACATAACTTCAAATTAACAATCATTCAGGAGCCACTAATGACTTTCATACTGCCAGCACAAAAAAATGTGCCATTTTTAGGTGTTAAAGATATTTGCAAACTTGTTGATGCTTACGGAATAGAAGCTTTTATAAAAGATCTTGCTCAAGAGATAAAAGAAGATTTTATTCAGTGGGAAAAACTCGATAAGTCTCCTCGTTATGCCTCACACTCTAAAGATGGAGTGATCGAATTAATGCCAGTTAGTGATGGCACGTTTTTTAGTTGTAAAACTGTCAATGGTCATCCAAACAATTATTTGAAAGGGTTACAGACTGTCGCAGCATTTGGTGTTCTTAATGACGTTGACAGTGGCTATCCTGTCCTTATCACAGAGATGTGTATATTAACTGCATTACGCACAGCAGCTACGTCGGCATTAGTCGCTCAGTATCTGGCTCCGAAAAACAGCCAGCAAATGACGTTAATTGGCAATGGTGCTCAGTCAGAATTTCAGGCTCTCGCTTTTCGTTCTTTACTTGGAATTAATCGAATTCATCTTTTTGACATTGATTCAGACGCTTCATCAAAAACCTTTCAAAATCTGATATCAAGAGGATTCGAAGTCTCCATACACGACTCCGTCACCAGTGCTATTCATGATTCGCAAATTATCACAACCTGCACAGCAGATAAGACAAATGCCCAGATATTGTCTGATAAAATGATTAATGATTCGATTCACATCAATGCAATTGGTGGAGACTGTCCGGGGAAAACCGAATTGGAAAGTAAAATTCTGGAACGAGCCAGCGTATTTGTTGAATATCCACCTCAATCAAGAATTGAAGGTGAGATACAACAAATGCCTGATGATTTCCCTGTAACAGAACTACATGATCTGTTTGATAACCAGCACCCTGGACGTCGCTCTGATCATGAACTGACTATTTTCGATAGCGTTGGTTTTGCAAGTGAAGACCTGTCAATACTTCGCTTTGTCAGAAACATACTTGCAGATGAAAAAATAGTAAAAAAGAAAGAATTAAAAACTTTGGATGTCGTGTCCAGTCAACCTGATCCTAAAAATCTATTTTCACTTTTCCAGTAAATTATTAGCCGAATATGGAGGTTATATGAGTCTTTTAACCGCATGTCATTTATCAATGGAAAATAAACTTTTAACTGAAGAAAGTCAAAGCACCAACCAAGTTCTGATGGTACGTCCACATAAGTTTCGCGTCAATACGCAAACACTTTCGGATAATGCCTTTCAGCAAATATGCTCAACACAAAGTGAAGAAGAAATTGAGAACCGAGCCTATTTAGAAGTAACACAAGCTATTGCCATTCTTCGGTCTCTGGGGGTGAAAGTGAAAGTGTTCGAAGACCGAACAGGAAATACACCCGATTCAGTGTTTCCCAATAACTGGTTCAGCACTCACAATGATGGAACACTGAATTTGTATCCAATGCTTGCACAAAACCGACGTCTGGAGAGAAAAAAGAGCATTATTCGTTTTCTGACTTCAAGGAATACCTATAATCAATTAAATGACTACAGTCAGTACGAACACAATGGAAAAATTCTTGAGGGAACAGGCTCGGTTATTTTTGATCACATACATAATTACTTTTATGTTGCCCGATCACACCGAACCTCAGATGAGTTAATTAATAAACTCGCCAGCTCGCTTGGTATGCAACCCATTGTTTTCGACACTGAGGATGAATCAGGTAAACCAATATACCACACTAACGTCATCATGGGACTGGGTACAGAATTTGTCGTTATCTGTTTAGATGTTCTAAAGAATCTTTCTGAAAAAGAACAACTTCTTAACCATTTTAAATATACAGGTAAAGAAGTTATTCCAATCAGTTGGGATCAAGCAAAACATTTCTGCGGGAATGTTTTAGAACTACAGGGAAAACACAAAAAAATATTGGCCTTATCTTCCACTGCCTATCAGGCGTTAAACGAAATACAAAAATTCAGACTACAAAAATACGTCTATCTACAACCCATCCATGTTCCGACTATTGAAATGGCCGGAGGCTCTATACGTTGTATGATAGCCGAATTATTCTAATTGAAATATTGCTTAAGAAAATCTATAAAAACACGTACCTTAGCGGGTAGAAGTTTAGTTTCTGTTATAGCGTAAACCGGGACAGGATTAGCAAACCATTGTGGTAGTACCGGAACTAGATCTCCTGTTTCAAGTTCGCTTTCGATGGCGGTTTGTGGAATAAGTATAATACCTTGCCCCAATACCGCCAGACGTTTCATCATTCCAATATTATTCAAAGAAAAGCGCCCATTAATTTCCACTGACACTTTTTTGTTACCATCGGTTAATACCCATGTTTTCATTTTGGGAAAGCCAATACATTGATGATGTTTAAGTATCGATGGATGATCAGGTACTCCAATTTTTTTTAAATAATTGGGGGAAGAATACAATTGCCCCTGAAACTGGGTCAGTTTTCTTGCTATTAAAGTAGAATCAGGTGATTCACCAATACGAATAGCTACATCAACATTCTCTGTAACAAGACCTGCTCGTCTGGGACTCATATCAAGTTCAAAGTTTATATTAGGATATAGTCTTACAAATTCAGCAAGAGCAGGAGCCAGATAGACAGTAGCAAAATCCACAGGAACTGATGCTCTCAACAAACCACTTGCTAATGTTGCCATATCACCAAGTTGTTCATGAGCAAGGTTAGCCTCTGAAACAATTCGCTTACAACGTTCATAGTAAATCAATCCTGCTTCAGTAAACTCTACCTTTCTTGTTGTTCTATGCAATAAACGAAGACCTATTTCACTTTCTAGGTAACTGATTCTTCGTGATAATGTCGAACTTGGCATATCTAAAGCGTCAGCAGCTCGCCGAAAATTCATATATTTTCCAACTTCCACAAACAGTGCCATATCACTCAATATGTTCAATTTAATTGTTCCACACATGCATCAATGAACTATATTTTGCCATGTTTATCTTTTTAATTCATCAGTCATACTTATAAAAAGTATCAATAATGACTCAAACAATAAAAGTTCTTTAACCATGACTTGTCGCCATTGTTGTCCAAGCCATTAACTACTGGTTTGTTGACGGCTTCTGCTTTTACTATTTTCCTACATTGAATACCTAAGCCTTAATGAACCTACCAAGTTGCCAATGATGTAGAAATCAGCCTGATTGGAGCCTGTAGGATAGCTCGATATATATAGAAATAATTTCCTCTCACAAACTTCCTTAACTGTATCATTTTTTGAGAAAACAAGAACTTTGTCAGAAATAGATGCGTCTATAGCTTCCACTTCCTTGAGACCTATATTTTCCGCATCAACAAATATGAATCTCAAATATTACTCCTTTATGTTTTAAGTATGTAACGCCCCAATCAATTGCGCATTGCGCGGTGACTAAAGCGTTTGAAAAACTTCGAAACGCAACCACGAAGATTGACTGCGTCAATTGCATTGGATTGTTAGCTTTATGGTCTGCACAAAACTTTAGGTCGGACTCCAACCTCAATGCAAGAAGAAACAAATGATGACATCAACCATAACAACTGGTTTTCGTGAGAAGTTAACTTTTTAGCTTCAGCTTTATGAATCAATTGTTCGATTTTTGATTTTCGAACGAAATTAACAGCCAAAACAACTTCTCGTTGGCAATTTGGGGATGACATTATATCAACAATATTTTTCTTTAAATGTTCAAAATTGTCGTATTCACCTCGAACTCGAGAAATATTAGAAATGATACTCGGCGGCTTAGGTTGGCCCTTTGGAGTCCGAATAGAAGGTGAATATCCCTTTGTCCACAATTTTCTCTTGCTTGCAATATTAGAATCTGATAGATAAACCTTACCTAAATTTTTTATTGCTTGACCAACGACCTCTTGCATTTCGCTGGCACCGTTTGACTCTTTAGGTTTAGCTTTACTATGGACCAAAGCAACTCTAGGTGCACCTGACTTCACTTTGTTAAAAATGAAATGATCCGCCCATTCTTGACTTCCCAAGTCATCACAAATAATAATATTCGATGATTTTGTATAATATTTTTGTACTCTATAGAAAAGCGAATGGACAGGAAAATCCACACTTTTTTTCGTAATGAACTTTTCCCCTTTTTCTGTTAAAGCCCGTTGAAAAGAATCTACACCCTCATATATTCCAGCGATATATTTTACATTTTGAATCATATTTGAATCTCTATACAGTCTTTTCCCTGTATAGAAATAACTTAAATCTGAAAATGTTATATCAAAGCAACCTTTCAAATTCAAAAACGACATTAATGTCATACTAGTGTTTTTATTATTATCAAAAACGCTATATTCTGACAAAGCAGAACATCGCAGGCTAAATGTTTTAGAGTTTTTAATTAATTCAAAGAAATCCCCTAATAGTTGATATCTATTCTTAACAGAACCCTTGACTTCAAAGAATTTTTTACCTTGTTTTATTAATCTATTTTTTCTTGTATTAGAAATTGGCTTTGATTTAAAATTTAACTCTAAATTATTACCAATATTTTCCATCAATCGACTAATATTAATCAATACAGCTGTAGGTAAAATATTTTTTGGTAAATCAATCAATTTTATAGATGATGAAAATTGCTCCATAAACGGAGATACAGTGTTACTTTCAACTCTGGTTTTGAAATCAATACACCAATCGATTATGTTTTCAATATCACCTTTTTCTGAATGCTCTGTTATACGACTGGTGTTAACTGATATTGAATAATTGTTATCATTTTCGCTAAATTTAGCTGTTCTCGGGATTAATCTATGACTATTGAATGTTGGTAGTGTCCCCATAAGATCATGGGCTTCATATGATTTTCTTAAAATATCATATTCTCCAATAGACATACCATTCACAGATAGCTTTTCACAACAGAGATTATCAGACTGATTTATATAACTTGAAAGCTCTCTGCTAGTAAATATATCTAAATACTCTTTTAAATAACCTGATGGATCTGGACAATTTTTTTTCAAAACTGCTAAATATTTTTCGAATTCAACAAAAATAATAAATCCGTGCTTTATTTCAGATATTTTATTTCCTTTAATAAACGTTGGTTTACTTTTAATTTTAAAACATGCTGATGATATCTTTGCACTATTTCCATTCGTTGTAAAAATATCTTTCCTATATTCACAATTTAGAAAATTACCAAGTTTTTCCTTAGAAATCTCTTTAATGCATTTTTTCATCAACTCTTTTGATAAACCTTTTTGCAATTTATAGAATTTTGCAGATTTGGGAATATCATAATCATCTAAATCGATTTTCACTAAACCTCCTGAATAAAGCTAACGCTTAGCACAGCGGCAACCCACCGATGCCCTCGCGAATTTATAACTTTAAACAGCGACTGCGAAGCTAAATTTAGTCCGCTGTTGCGCCTTGTTAAATAAAGTTTCTAATGTAACCGATTAAATGACAACGTCTTTTTACTAACGACAGTCATGCGGTTACAACAAGTGCTGCATTCGTCAGAGTTACCAACGACGAGCTCGCCACAGCACCAAGCCGTTTTGTGGTTATTGAACCGTGCCGCCCGAGAATGCTAAATAAGCTAATTGCCACTGCTCGATGCTAACGGACAACTTTAGGTCACTGGCATATTGGCGATTACGTAGAAAATTAAACGGCAATTTCACCAAAGAACAACCGAACTAGAAGCGCCACTTTTGTAGGAGAAAGCGATTCAATTGCAGCGAATGACCAACCCACTACTAATAAATTTGCGGTGTTTATTTGCAGCTATTTAACAGTCTTTTTTCAACGGACAATGTCCACATTTTGCAGAGATAAAATATGGACATGATGACTGTAATAGCCTGATTAATTGCCCGATATTTCAGATAATGAATACAAATGTGGAACATGTCGTCTTAATAAGACTCATCATGACACTTGAAGAAAAATAGTCAACCAAACACATAGAGTATGTGTATTCGAGAAAGGAAAATTCCACGATTTTTGGCATAATCGCAAACCGAAATGGGGCAAAAACATGCTAGATGTGATTGCTCCCCCAAACTACTTCTATTTTGAATGAGGATACATTCTTAAAAAGAAACATAAATTATCTTTTCATTACTCTTACTGAAATCATCTTCCCATTTAACAAGAACTTTGTGTTTAGATCGAGTTCCAAGGCAAGAACTAACCCATAGCTCCGTTCCATCTCTGGGTTCTAGAATCTCGTATGGAAACTTATCGGCCATACTGGATGATGCTCCAAGTTCATCACCATCAGGAAATTCTAACCTAACATTCTTTGCCGCATTTGCACCAGAGTTAAACACTTTAAGCTTATATTTCCCTTGGCTTAACTTAATAATTCTCGCACCAATATCAGCCTTCTTGGATTTAAGAATTTCCCCCTCTTCTTTAGCCAATAAACGCTTATTAAGAGCATCTTGGTTCTCATTTACTTCCTTTTGATGCTCATTAAATTTGTTGGACTTGTACATTGAGTAAATTGAAAGGGCAAGAGCAAGTGTTGATACAACTTCACTGTAACCAAAGTCCATTACTTAAACCTTATGTGTTTGTTACCTTTGAACATGCTTTTTAGTTCTTTCTTAAGATCACCAGCGAACTCTTGACCAATTTCATCCACCTGAGCTTGAATTAATTCACTATTTTCTTCTTGAAGTTGTGCTCTTGTTGTTTCATAGCCACAACAAGAACACTTGACGATATGGGTATCATCATCTGAATATTCGTCTTTTTCATCAGTTATAAATTCTGTCCCGCCACATGTAGGACACATTAATGAAATTGAACGATTATATTTATCTGGATTTATTGGCATATAACCCTCAAAGGTATAAAAGTAATTCTTACACCAATAATACTACTATTTGCATATATTTGTATAAATCAAAATGATAAATGCCAACTAGGAACCAATTGAGCATCAAAAAATAGGTCAAGAATTGATGAGAAAGCCGAATTGGAACTGATGCTAGCTAATAATGGGGCACTTCTGAGCTACACAGCCTAGTCAGCACGAATCTGGACATTTCCAAGTTATCGCTTTTGCTAATTTAGCTGATCACGGATAACTTCAAGTATTGCATCAATCAGCTCCTGCCCCCCCATAATAGAATGCATTTTATTTTTGGCCGGTATACACAATAAAAAATGCCAGAGTACGGGGGCTCTGGCAAAAGAAGCTGATCTATATCAAATGAGTTGGAGCAACTCAATATGATATCGACACCAACAACAAAAGCAGCAACCATTTTTGATCTTTTCCGGCTCCTGACAAGCTCGTATAAACGGAAAAGACCCTAAAAGTATTAAAACGCCGTATTCATAGACCAATATTCTAGGCTAATACAGCCTAGTCTCTTTACCTTAAAGAAATCGAATAGTGAGCAATGCCATTTCCATAACGGGTTAAAGCGAATACGTATGTGTCAGATAATTTACTTGCGACTGAAACGAGATGGCCGGGGCTTTCCGTTTTCATGAAGCCTGTTATTGGATGCTTTAACTTACCGTCATCATCAAAACAGTGCTCGATAACGCTATTCTCAATATAAATGGCGTCTGGTTTCAGCTTTTCTTCAGGTTCGAACAAATGAGAATTATAGTTATATTCATCGAGTAACCTAGACAGTAAATAATAGAAATCGTCAGCATCAGTGAGCTGTGATTTATAGTTTTCAGTTATTTGACTAAGTTCCCAAAGCTTACTTTCTATATCTCCGCACTTTTTTCGACCTAAAATTATCAGAATTTTTATTTCTTTTTTAATACAAGCATATTGTTTGAACTTTAGTCGTAATTTCAACCATTTAGATAGAGTCGCATTTCTTTGATTGACCGGAAAAAATCGCTCTTGGTAAGCAATTTCAAAATAGAGATGTAGCAAAGCATTAGTTGCTATTACTGATAGAGCGCTGTGGTATTGGGCGTTATTCATTTAAAGATTCACAAAAACAATTCTTGTAGTGTTTCAGCCAGACAAAATTCATCGTTATGATCTTGTTCTGTCACCATATCAGCATGTTCTTTCACTGTATCATCTGCATTTTGCATCGCTATACCTAAGCCAACAGGTTTTATCATAGATATATCATTATGGTTATCACCGACTGCAACACACTCATCTAATGAAATATCTAGAGACTCAATGTATTGAGCTAACCTACCGCCTTTGGTGTTCCCAAATGCTGAGAAATCAACACGATCTACCCAAGAACGTTCACCACTAAAGTAAGTTCTTACAAAGTCTGTATTTAAAAAATTGTCAACATTGCCACCTTCTACCACAAACTTCCATACATATTCTGTAGATTCAAGTTCTTTATAAAAGTCATCAACTTCGAGAATATTAGGCCTAAAAGATTTAGGGAAAGAATGAGACCACTCTAATAAAGGCCCTATATATTTAGCAGTAGGACGCTTGCCAGAATACAACATTGCATCTGCTACATACATCAATACGTTTAAATCATGTTCTTCAGAAACATCAAGAAACTGTCTAGCCAAGTCTTTATCGATAGAGTTTTCAGATATAACACCATTGTTCAAAACGTCATAAATATATGTTCCATTGCAGCAAATTATTGGCGTCTTTAGGCCTAACTCTCTATGATAAGGTAGTGCTGCAACATGATGTCGTCCGGTAACGATCATCACATGGGTAACCTCAGAAATTGATTTAATTGTTTCAGTTAAAACCGGACTCAACGTATGCTGAGAATTTAGTAGCGTACCATCAAGATCTAATGCCAATAATTTATAATGCATTTCCTTCTCTTCCTGTCTTTATCTTAACAATCACAAATCGACCTCTTATATGATCAACTACTGCAATATACTTATGAAGTACTTCTGATTTATTTTTAATATTAGAACAACAAATTAAATTTAATTACCTATAGCCTCACTAAGCTAGTTTCAATGAGGCTATCGATAACATTTACAAAAAACAATTACATATATAAAATTGCTTTAAGAATATAACGCAATTGTTATCTCTGTTTTCCAAAAGCATCTGCCGCACGCAATGCAGCTAAAATTGCTTCAGGGGAGATTGGAAACGGTTCATTGTGCATGGTTTCGCCTTCTTGACATGACGCTTTTGCTACTTCCAATAATTCTTCGTTTGTTACTTCAGTTAAACCAATCTGAGCGAGAGTTGTTGGTAGTCCAACGTTTTCACAGAAAGTATAAACTTCTTCTATTAGGCTAGGATCACGATCAGTAAGCATTAGCATTGCTAATGTACCAAAGGCTACTTTTTCTCCGTGCCAATATGAGTGAGTCTGCGGTAAAACAGTTAAACCATTATGAATAGCATGAGCTGCTGCTAAACCGCCACTTTCAAAGCCTAAACCAGATAAAAGAACGTTGGCTTCAATTACATGTTCAAGAGCAGGAGTAACCTGGTTATTGTCACAAGCTGCTTTAGCTAGAATTCCATACTTCAATAGAGTGTCATAACACATTTCTGCTAAACCAAACGCTGTCATAGGACCAGGTCTAGTGGTCATATTTCCAGCCCCTTTAATTCTGCAATCTTCAGCTTCGAACCATGTTGCTAAGGCATCCCCCATGCCTGAAACCAAAAAACGAGAAGGAGCATCAGCAATAACTTGGCTATCAACTAAAACAAGACTTGGGTTCTGAGGAATCATTAGGTAACGCTTGAAAGTACCTTCGCGAGTATAAATTACTACAAGAGAACTACAAGGAGCATCTGTAGCTGCTAGGGTAGGAATAATTACAATAGGTAAACCAAGTGCCGCACCTGCTGCTTTTGCTGTATCGAGAGTTTTACCCCCCCCCATACCAACAATAACATCTGCATTAAACTCACTAGTTAATGCTTGAATACGTTCAATTTCTTCGTCACAGCATTCGCCACAAAAAACTTCAGAACGTGCTTGTACTTTCTCAAAAAGTAATTCGTCAACTTTTTCTCCGAATAAATTATTAACTGTAGGATCTTGAACAATAAAAGCCCGTTGACCAAATCTCAAAAGTTCATCAGCTAGACATTCATCTAATGCATTAGCACCTTGTACATATCGGCTTGGAAAAATAGCGGTAGTTACCATGATAGACTCTCTATAAATTTATTAATGATTAATTGAACTTAATTTATCTTGAGCGGAAGGATATCTAGAGGAGAAGCATATGCTTCTCCTCTAACTTCATATGACTATTCTAAATTTGCATGTCTAGAGAACATTTCTTCATCAGACATGTTTTTGCGAATTTTAATAGTCAGAACAACACTTTCTAGAGTTATGAGAAGTAGCTGCTCAAATAACGAGCCCAGAGGCTGAATGGTTGATACAGTCCCTTGGCCTTGCTTACTTTTCTGTGTAGATCCAGGTAAGGTCACAACTGTTGACGATAATTTTCCGATAGTTGATTCTGGATAAATCGTAACGAGTGCAACATTTGCGCCTTGTGCTTTAGCTTTGTTAGCCATAGTTACCAAGCTGCCTGTTTCACCGGAACCTGAACCAATAATCAAGAGATCACCAGTTTGAATAGATGGTGTCGTAGGTTCACCGACAAAATAAGCGGTAAAGCCTAAGTGCATCAGTCTGTTAACAAACGCTCTTGTCATGAAGCCCGAGCGGCCGGCTCCTGCTACGAATACTCGGTTAGACTTTTGAATGAGATCTGAAATGTTATCAATATCTTCCTGACTAATACGTTCAGCGGATGCTTCCAGTTCTTTTACAATACTAGTGACAACTGAAGTTTCGCTTTCTTTTACGATACTTGTTACAACTGATTCTTTCATGTTATTGATTCCCCAACATAGCTTCCTTAATCGCTTTTGCTTCAGCTTTAGGATCGTCTTTATGTGTAATACCTGAACCAACAATTAGAATTGACGGATTTAACTCAACGTACTTAGCTGCGGTTTGGGCATTAATACCGCCAGCAACGGACATTTGTGTAGTTTTAACGTGTTGAGACATAACAATTAGGTCATCAAGTGGTTCACGACCAGCTGCCTGTTGATCTGCACCGGTGTGTACCGCCAAAATATGAGCGCCGACTTCTTCCATCTCTGCAATTTTTGATGGCATATCCTCTACACAAATCATGTCTACTACGATTTTTTTGCCGTATTTGTTAGCAACTTCTACGCAGCCTTTAACTGTAAGGACATCAGTAACACCAAGTACTGTCGCGTAATCTGCACCGGCTTCAAATGCGAGTTCAGCCTCGTAATAACCAGCATCCATAATTTTCAAGTCTGCTAATACTTCTTTTTCTGGGAAATGTTTTTTTATTTCTCTTACCGCTCTCATCCCTTCATCAATAACAAATGGTGTGCCGACTTCAATAATATCAACATAATCACGTACTTTTTCGATCATCAGAAGAGCGTCGACTAAGCTAATATCATCTAGTGCTAATTGTAATTTCATTTTATTTTCCTTTGATTTACTCAATTCTTTATATTCAGCTAATACTTTTCCAAAAATCACTGAACCACTTTCTAGTCCTGTGAAATGAGAAATGGAATTTTCTATACCATGTTTTTCAATATAATCTTGAAGTTCTACAGCTTGTGAGTCTTCTGAATTTTCAAATAAAAATACAGAAGCTATAGCTTTAGGCAAATACGTTACATTACCAACCAATTTTTCATAAGAAAGGCATGGTGCAACGAGACGGTCTGTTACATCTAACTTCCTAATTGGAGAACGACACACTCGTTTAATATCATCTTTCACAATATCTAACGTAAATCGCTTCATATTCTTATCAATAAAAGCTTGTAGTTCTTCGGATTTAAAGCCAAATTTTTCTATTAGGGCTTTAGCAGACTCAAGCATTATAGAGCTGACAAGATCATATAACTCTGGATCAGCAAATGCTTCTTGAACATATTTATAGCCTTTAATAAAACCAAGATAACCTGCGGCTGCATGTCCACAATTACAAATGTATAATTTTCTTTCTAGATACATTGTTAAGTTGTCTGTGTAATCTGCACCTTTAATTGGCTCTGACGTTGTATCTGCCAGCTTATTCTGCTCTATAACAAGTTCAAAATAACTATCAATATCAAGATATTGATCTCCATCCCTTGTATTTGTCAACGCTAGCCTATCTACGGATGTATTAGCAAAACAAGCGATTTCATTTAGTTCATTTTCGCTAATAATATTACTGTGTTTTAAAATCTCATTTTTTAAGCGATCCGACGCATACAGTGCGTTTTCACATGCCAATACATTCACTTTTGGACATTTTTTAATTAATCGCTTTTTTAGACCTTCTGCAATTATCTTAGAAATTTTTGACAGATTATCAGCCCAAACAGAAGTAGTGATAATATCACCATTACAAATCTCATTAATAACTGATTCGGAATCAGATATTGGAGAAATCGCTTTTACATTATCAATAGTTTTCTTTTCATATCCTTTATCTAAAAAATAGATATCATAAGAATTACTACTATTAATAGATGCTACAAGTTCTTGACCTACTTCTACGAAAGTTATTTGATAACCAGAATCATGAAGTAAATCTCCAATAAAACCTCTACCTATATTTCCTGCACCAAAATGAACAGCTTTCATTCTTCAAACTCCTCAAATATTTTGACAACATCTTCCGCTGATTGTGCAAGGATTAATTTTTCAATATTATCCTCATCTGAGCAAACAATAGCGATCTTCCCTAGAATATCCATATGAGTGCCATCCTTACCTGCTATTCCGATAATTAATCGGACTTCATTCTCCTCATCCCAAATAACAGGTTTAGTCGTTCTTACAAAAGATATTCCAGATTTATTAATTAAATTTTCTGAACCAGAAATTCCATGAGGTACAGCGACACTATTCCCAACATAAGTAGAGATAACTTCCTCACGTTTCTTCATTGCTTCTATATATTCTTTTGAAACATAACCATTTTCATTTAATAATGAACCAGCGAGTTCAATTCCAGAATTTAAAGAAGACACATCAATATCCAGAGATATATTATTGGTATCAAATATATCCATATATAAACCTCTATATTTATACTTAAATATTTTATTTATACATTAGCATTAATAATCGAATTAACATCAGGACCTTCGTTATTAGCATTAGACTGGATATGTTCTAAAACCCTGTCGTATTGTTTTGCTTCAACGAAATTCTTAATTGAAATAAACTGAGTTTGTGGATTCTTAGCGTTTTGACGCGCTCTATCTAACAAATCGGCGTGAGTGACAACTAGATCAGCATCATCTGGAAGTTTGCTTACTGAAGCGTTAGCGACTGTTACATCAAGCATCGCTTTTTTCGCTCTAGTACGGAGGACTGACGCTCCCATTGCACTTGATCCCATACCAGCATCGCAGGCGACAATAACTTTTGAAATCTTACGATTGGTTAGGTATTCGCTAGCTCCTGCAACATTTGATGAAATAGCGACTTGTTCTGCATGCTCTAGCTCAATTTCACGCTCTAATTCTTCACCATCGTTTACTTCTGACTTATCGAGCTTCAATAATGCGCCCGCAATAATGAATGAAACGAGTAGACCGGCGAAGTATCCCAACAAGTTAACGCCGAAATAGCCTTTTGGTGTCATCATAGTAAATGCGATGATACTGCCAGGAGAAGGTACTGCTACAGTTCCGCCATCAAAAGCCTGGAAAATGAATAGCGATGTCATACTTCCGAAAATTGGAGCAATAACAAGTTTCGGTTTCATTAGGACATATGGGAAATATACTTCTGCGATACCACCTATCATTACAATAAATGTCGCGGCTGGAGCTGTTTTCTTAGCTAACCCTTTACCGAAAAGGCAATACGCAAGCATAACTCCGACTAAAGGACCACTATTACCTTCAACAAGAAACAAGATTGAACGACCATGCTCTACAACTTGTTCAATTCCTAGAGGCGCCATAATTCCGTGGTTAATTGCGTTGTTAAGGAATAAAACCTGTGCCGGAGCTACGAAAATACTGGCTAAAGGAATAACACTGTGAGCAATAGCCCAGTTTACACCGGCAGAAAGGAAGCCTAGGATAACCGAAAATAGAGGTTCAACTATTGCGTAACCAGCCAGCATCAAAATGCCACCAATGATCCCAATACTAAAGTTATCAATTAGCATCTCAAGACCAGGTTTTACTCGGCCGACAAGCCAATTATCGACTTTCTTCATAATTAAGGCTGCAAGAGGACCCATGACCATGCCGCCGATGAGCATGGTTACAGACGCTCCAATAACAACGCCTGTTGTAGCCAGAGCACCAATAACACCACCTCTGGAGCCATGAACAGCATGACCACCGGTATAACCGATCAAGATAGGCAATAAATAGGTAATCGTTGGGCCAACGAGTTTTGCAAAGTATTCATTAGGAAGCCATCCAGTGGGTATAAATAATGCTGTGATAAAGCCCCAGGCAATAAACACACCAATATTGGGCATGACCATACCACTTAAAAAACCGCCTAATTTCTGTATTTTTACTTGTAAGGTACTTGGTGAAGAACTCATTTTGTTTACTCCATCAATATTAGATTAATTAATTATTTGTAGTTTTTTTAATTTACTTTCATAAATTTTAAAATCAGTAATCCGCCCACAATTGCTATTGCAACTCTGGAAATAACATATATAGCTATTACACAAATTATCTTTTATAAAATTATCAAAGATTACATCTATAGTTACCTATATAACTACAGGTGTTATATAAATATTCTTTAACTTGTATTCATATGAATAACCCTCGGTTAAATCGTTTAATTTTATTTTAGATATGATTTTATAGAACCTATTTATACCATTACCAAATATTGGCTATTAGCTAATAAGAACTTCGAATATAAATAATTTCTATTCTCCAAGCCCGCTTTGTATCCCTTCATCAATAGCTTTCAGAGCTAATTTCGCATCATGACCTTTCAGAGTAACCAGAATTTCATGTCCGCACTTAACACCGCACGTCATAAGTTTCATCAAGCTTTTAGCATTTTCAGGTTTACCATTTGAGGTCAAATTAGTAATGCTTATATCACTATCAAATTGCTTAGCAATCTTAACCAGCATTGCACCAGGTCTAGTATGTAAGCCACTCTTGTTTTCAATTGTAAATTTAGCTTCTAATGCTAAGTCATTTTGTACAGTCATTGTTTCATCGCCATCAAATTTAATCTAAACACACTTCTTAGAATGCACTTTACATGCCAACTTATAATTAATATATTTTTCATATACTTATAAGGTTACACTTGATGTGTTTTGAAGTGTATGGATATAAACCTTAAAGTTTTAACGGGGAAATGAAACACATACACCGTAAGATTTTATCTATATTCTCACTTGGTGTGATCTACCATGATATCCGTAGCCACGTCGAAGATATGTATGGCATTGATGTCTCTGAAGCCTATGCCAATACTTGACTTGACGAAATAGCAACAGAAGGAGTTCATGCAGACTTGAATCCTGTTTATATGTGAGTAAAAAAGTTACGAGATGGCGCAGGATCGCTTAGAGACTATGATGGGGCAGCTATACCCAATCATAATTCGTTATTGACAGAAAAAATAGGCAAAACCGAGGGGGAGGATCAAGAATGACAATAGCTTATTTCAAGTGCTAAATGCAGGGATATTGAGTGCTTCTAAGAAATGGACAATGCCAATCCAAAATTGAAAAAATGACATTGTCTAAACCGGTGATTCACTTTTGAGGTAGGCTGAATGACGTATTAGATATCTAGTTCAAATTAACTACTCATTCCAGTTGATCCTCAGATATCAAAATTATTTATCATTAGTTTCCGTATTAGCTTTATGAATTTCATTTACAGTGCCAATTTTATTTTTAAAAAACTTAGCAATGACTCTTAACTCATAATCATCAATATATACGGAATGTCTTTCACTAAAAATATGAACATTTTTCACTAGTACGTCATGTAGATTTTTATCAATAGGTATATCTTCTATTTGTTCAGTATTCTTACTTTTAAGTCCTGAACATAACCTATCGATAAGACAAGCCATGTGCATAGTTATCCCAATGACCATATTGCTTGTTACCGATAAACTTAGTTCATTTGCACAATTTTCTATAAACATCCTGATAGTTGGAATAACTTCTTCAGGTGAAACATAACTCAATATATTACTCAGAGATTCGTACATTAATCTTGATGTAGTCTCTATATCTATTAACCGTTGTAACTTTGAAATGCCGTCATCAGTCGCAATAAAGTCTGCATCAAATGTGTTAACATTTAAACTTAAGCTTAGTGGTGAAATTGCTGCTATCACTGTATGCGTATGTTGAATTTGTTTAAGATTAGTTTGTAAATCTATTTCATTAGAAAATTCAACAGGAATAACATCTAAGTAATTTTTTCTATAAGAAAATGATTTTTCAATCATATTTTTTAAAACAACAGCCGTTCCTTGACCTGACGTACAAATCGTAAGTATTGCGAGTTTTCGGTCCACACTAGGGATTAGTTGATAGGTACTGGATTTCTGTTCAATTAAGTTACTGACATTCAACACTTCGTTATAAATATCATTGACTTTCAATCCTGCTATTGACTTTTGAACAGCCTCGATCACGTGAAGGGTGCTAACTAATTGAACTGTCATAGTTTTCATTTGTATTTTTTCTTCAACGACCTGTCCAATATGAACAAGTGACCCCATATCTACCATGAGTAACACTTCTGAAACATGAGAGTCTTCTTGTATAAAACTAACTATGTTATCAACAACTATTTGGGGCTTAACATCTAACGGCAAATCAAAACCTTGAGCGATGTCGACACCCATTAATTGATTAGCGGTATCCGAAATAGACGAAGCAGCGGATTCCCCATGCATAACTACAATAATTTTAGTATGGTGGTTTTCTCGTTTAGCTACTTCATCATACAATAGTATCATGACCAAAAAACCAGCTTCATCAATCGGAAGAGTAAGTTCTAGTTGGCGTTCCATAATACGCAATGAATCTAATGCTAAATTAAATAATTTAGGATAATCAAGACGGATCTGGTTTAGATTTGGATGGTAAATTTTCTGATTAGCTTTAACTCTATCGAGAGTCCCTTCTATGTGTTTTGCAAGAGCATATTTAAATTCAGCTCTATATTTTTTGTGCAAAATATTTTCACAGTTTAAAATTATATCTTCTGTAACACTCAAAACCTTACCATCGATAAGGTTTTCTATTCTAAAACTTGAATATTTATTTGCATTTTTTGTACTATTTTTAAAAAACTCCGATATTGCATCATCAATATATTTCACATCCGGAACAACTTCATTATTCCCATCAACTAATTTATTTAACGTATCATAAATAGTATTTTCAGAGACATCATCAGTATAATTGAAAGACTGATTTGGATGGTATATTGCAAATTTTGTTTGGGCAGGGATATAATTATTGTAAATATTTCTATGTTCAACGTTATCAAATAATGTTGATTTTACATGTTCGGGTAAGAGTCTGCTTATTACTCTGATATGGTCTCTTTTCCCTGATATGTAATCAGCATATGCATTCGCACACGCAAATTTTATATCAGTAAGTAGCTGGCCTATATTGTTTTCGCATGGGTATGTCATCAAAGCATTTAAACTATTAGCTGATACACGAATCTCATAATTCAAATGTTTTGCTTCTGCATTAATAAAGTAATTAACTAAATTAACTCGTTCAGAAAAAGTACGCTCTTTCAAGGAAGGTATCCGTATTATCATAGGAAAACGCCTAGTGAATGTACGAAGTAAATGGGATTCAGGTTTTTCTGTAGTCGCAGCAAATATCCGTACATTAGCACGTCTCAGTACATCAGTCTCACCCATCCGTCTATATGTACCTTTATCAATAAAGGTAAAGAACATTTCTTGCCCCTCAGGAGGGAGTCTATGAACTTCATCTAGAAATAATATTCCATTATCAGAACTTTCGATTAAACCAACTCTATTTTCATCTAAACCGGTATAAGCACCTTTTTTACTGCCAAATAACTGAGCCAAAAGCAGTTGGGGATTATTTGCATAATCAGCACAATTGAAAACAGTAAATGTTGAATTTGAATGAATAAGTTTATTGTCCTTTGCAAAATCATATAGCAACTCTGCAAACATTGATTTACCAACACCTGTATCACCTAAAATTAGAATATTCATTCCATTTGGTGGATATAATACAGCGGCCTTTGCTTGCTCAACTGCTGCGTACAAACTAGGGTTATCTTGACTAAATTTTTCAATGATAGTTATATTTTTTAGTTCTTTTAATACATCGCTTGTTCGAAAAAGTACAGGTTTCCCATTTTTTTTAGTAACTTTTCCCATTTGAACAAGTTTATTGAGATCATGGCTAACATTAGGCCTTGAACATCCAAGAATATCAGCTACTTCTTGTGCACTTATACCATCTTTACTCTGACTTTTTAGTAATTGCTTATATACTTGATCAATTCTCATTCTAAATTAGTCTCATTATTTATGTTAACAATTTATTTATTCATTATATTCTTCAAATATTTTTAATATTTCATCTTTTGAATTAGCACTAATCAACTTTTCAATAGTTTCTTTGTCAGAACATACGAGTGCTATCTTCTCAAGAATATCCAAATGATTACCATCTATCGCTGCAATTCCAATAATAATATTTACTTTATTTTTAGCATCCCAAATAACGGGATTTTTAGTTCTAATAAAACATATTCCAGAACTTAGAACCATATCGTTGGAACCTAATATACCATGTGGTACAGCTACACTATTACCAACATAGGTAGAAAAGGTCGCTTCTCGCTGCATCATAGCTTCTACATATTCTTCTTTTACATATCCATTTTCGAAAAGCAAATATCCAGCTAAATTAATTGCCTCCTGAACAGAGTCGAT